>DATCOX010000058.1:0-2516 GCA_036564495.1 Candidatus Limnocylindria bacterium | reverse complement strand
GGCACCCTGCGCGAAGGCGCCATCTCGCTGGTCGAGGAACACGTCCCGCCCGCCAGCGCCGAGGAGCATGCTGCCGCGCTCGCAGCGGTCCAGCGCCGGATGCACGCCCTGGGCATCACCGCCTGGCAGGACGCATCGGTGTATGACACCGGCGCGTGCGCACGCCAGCTGGAGGCTTACCGGGCTGCGGCGGAGGCGGGGAGCCTCGAGGCGCGCGTGGTGGCCAGCCTCTTCTGGGATCCCCGCCATGGGCTCGAGCAGGTCGAGGGATTCGTCGCCCAGCGCGCGGCCGCATCGGTCGGCCGGCTGCGGGCCGGGACCGTGAAGATCTGGGTGGACGGCGTGGTCGAGGGCCTCACCGGGGCCCTGTTGGACCCGTACCTCGACGAGCGCGGCGCCTCCACCGACAACCGGGGCATGGCGCTCGTCCCGCCGGACGCTCTGCGCGAGGCGGTCGTCGCGCTCGACGCGGCGGGCCTGCAGGTCCACATGCACGCCATCGGCGACGCCGCGGTGCGCAGCGCGCTTAACGCGATCGAGGCGGCGCGGGCCACCAACGGGCATTCGGACCTGCGGCACCATATCGCCCACATCCAGCTCATCCATCCGGACGACCTGCCGCGCTTCGCGTCGCTCGGCGCGACCGGCAACATGCAGCCGATCTGGGCCTGCCACGAACCGACCATGGTCGAGCGCACCATCCCGTTCCTGGGGGCGGAGCGCACGGGATGGCAATACCCGTTCGCCAGCCTGCTGCGGCACGGTGCCCGCCTGGCGGCCGGCAGCGACTGGCCGGTCAGCAGTGCCAACCCACTGCTCGAGATCGAGGTGGCGACGACCCGCGTCAGCCATCTCGACCGAGCGGGAACCCCGTTTCTGCCCGATGAGCGCCTCAGCCTCGACGCGGCGCTGGCCGCGTTCACCATCGGATCGGCCTACGTGAGCCACCTCGATGACCGAACCGGGTCGATCGAGCCCGGCAAGCTGGCGGACCTCACGCTCCTCGACCGGAATCTGCGCGCGCCGGACGCCGGCCCCATCGGCGAGGCAAGCGTGATAGCCACCTTGGTGGAGGGTCGCGAGGTATACGCGAAGCCGATGGGGGACCCCGGCTAGGCCAGGCTCAACACCTCGTCGCCGAGGGCCGCCAGGTCCGGATCGTTCGGCGCCAGCTCCCGCAGCTCGTGCCGGCGCGCGAAAGCGGCACGCAGCAGGCGGCGAGCATCGTCGAGCTCGCCGGCGAGCGAGCGGGCGCAGGCGATGTTGTAGAGGATCACGCCTGAGTCACGCGGCGGCACGTGTCCGGCGCCCAGGATCGCCTCGACCTCGTCGGCGAAGGCGCCGAAGCGCGTCCGGTCCCCCGCCAGCTTCGCGATCTCGGGCAGGTGTCCCACCGCATGGTTCACCCCGTTTGCGCCGATCCCGGCGACCGAGCCGTCGTCGCACTCGCACAGCACGTCGGTAGAGCTGCGGCGGACCGCGGCGATCAGCGCCTCGATGCTCGCATCCGCCTCGCCCGCGACCGCCTTCCAGGTCCAGCCCGCCTGCTGGTCGTGGAGCCTGGCGTTCGACTCGTCGATCGGCTCGTCCAGTGCCGGATCCGATGCGTCAAGCCCGTTGGCCGGCTCGCTGCGCGCGGCGATCCGGCGCGCCTCGATCGCGCGCCAGGCCGCGAGGTGCGCCAGGACGTCCTTGGCCGACCACTCGCCGATGGCTCCCGCCGTCTCGCGCGCACCGCTATCGATCTCGCCGAAGAGATCCCGCTCCGCGGCCCGGGTGGCGTCGAGCATCGCGATCAGGTCGCGCTGGAGCGGGGAGAGGCTGGTATCCACGTCAAGGCCGATGGTACACAGTAGGCTCACGCCCATGCCAACCACCGATCGAAGGGTCTCCCTCCGCGCCTGGACCGACGGCGACCTCCCCCTGCTGCGCGGGCTGCTGGCCGACCCCGCGATGATGACCTACCTGGGCGGCCCGGAGCCGGAGGAGAAGCTCCTCGCGCGTCACCAGCGCTACCTCGACGTCGACTCCACCGGGACGGGGCGCGTCTTCGTGATCACGTTCGGGCCGGAGCGAATCCCCGCCGGCTGGGTCGGCTACTGGGAGACGACCTTCCGAGGCGAGCCCGCCTGGGAGACCGGCTGGAGCGTCCTCCCCGAGCTCCAGGGTCGCGGCATCGCCAGCGCCGGCGCGGCACTTGCCCTCGAGGTGGCCGCCGGCGAGCGGAGGCATCGGTTCATCTACGCCTTCCCGGCGGTGGCGAACGGCCCATCGAACGGCGTGTGCGCCAGGCTGGGCTTCGAGCGGCTGGGAAGCGAGTCGTACGAGTACCCGCCCGGCAGCGACCTCTGGATGGAGTGCGTAATCTGGCGTCGCCAGCTGTTCATTTAGACCATGTACCCTCCTGCCGTGCGCGTCGGGATTCCCCGCCTCACCCAGTACGAGCCGAAGCCGGGCGTCCTGGATCTGGCCTGGGGCCACCCGGACCCGAACCTCCTGCCGGTGCAGGAGCTCCG
>DATCOX010000057.1:0-5024 GCA_036564495.1 Candidatus Limnocylindria bacterium | reverse complement strand
GCCAGCCCTCCGACTCACCATGGCACGGCTCCGCGCGGCCGGCGCTGGCACTGCCCCTGCGACCTGACCTGGCCGATGCCGAGGCTCGCGCCCGCGACGCCGCCGGCGACCATGACGGGCGACCGTACAGCGAGAGCGGCTGGGTGCCGCCGCGACGGCCGGGCGTTCTGGACCAATCGGTGGTCTCGGTCAAGTACGAGGGCTGGGAGCAGAAGCGCTACGGCCCGGGCGGCCTGAAGCTGCCCGACCCACGCGACAACGGCACCCCCGGACCCTCGAGCGAGCGACCGAGCGTGGTCCGCGTTGACCCGGAGAGCGGGATGCCGATCGAGGAGCGCCGCCGCCCGAGCGTGCTGCCCGCGATTCATGGGCTGCATGAAATCGCACCGGAGATGGGCTTCTCGCAACGTCCCATGCGCGAGGCGAATGAGCCAGCACCGGAAGGGACCGATCCGCGCGATTTGATGCACCCGATGAATGAGCCACGCGCGCATGCCAAGCTGCGCAACCGGTGGCAGTGGCTCCTCCAGCTGTGCGCCGAGATCGATGGCTTCCCGCGCCACCTGGGGATCCACGTCGGCGGGATGCTCGTCACCAGGACCCCCCTGATCGACCTCGTCCCGATCGAGCGCGCGACGATGCCCGGCCGCGTCGTGACGCAGTACGACAAGGAGGACATCGAGGCGCTGGGGCTGGTGAAGATCGACCTCCTCTCCCTGCGCACGCTGGGCGTGGTCAGCGAGTGCCTCGACAAGATCGAGCGCGATACGGGACAACGGATCGACCTGGACTCACTTCCCCACGACGACCCCGCGGTGTTCAGGACGATCCGCGCCGCGGACACGATCGGCATGTTCCAGATCGAGAGCCGCGCCCAGATGCAGGCGCTCCCGAAGAGCCGGCCGGAGCGCTTCGAGGACCTGGTGGTGCAGGTCGCGATCATTCGTCCCGGCCCGATCCAGGGCAACGCGGTGCACCCGTACCTGCGACGAAGAGCCGGGCAGGAGCCGGTCACGTACCTCCACCCGAGCCTGCAACCGATCCTCGAGGACACCCTGGGCGTGATCCTCTACCAGGAGCAGGTGATGCAGATCGCGATCGAGGTGTGCGGCTACACCGCCCTCGAGGCGGACATCTTCCGCAAGGCGATGGGCTCGCACCGCAGCCACCAGAAGATGCAGGCCGAGCGCGATCGGTTCGTGGGTGGCGCCATGCGTACCGGGCTCAGCGAAGAAGACGGCGAGGACCTCTTCAGGCGCTGCTCTGCGTTCGCCGAGTTCGGCTTCGCGCGGGCCCACGCCGCGGCCTTCGCCAAGATCACCTACGACACCGCCTGGCTCAAGCAGCGCTACCCGGCGTACTACTACGCCGGCGTCCTCAACAACCAGCCGATGGGCTTCTACTCGCCGGCCGTGATCGTGGGCGACGCCAAGCGGCACGGCGTGCGGGTGCTGCCGGTCGACGTCAACGCCTCGCGCTGGGAGCACGAGGTCGAGCCGCTGCCTGATGACGCGGCGGCCCTGCGGCTTGGGATGCGCCAGGTGAAGGGGATCGACGAGTCAGCGCGCGAGACGCTCGAGCGCGAGCGCGCCATCGGGCCGTACACCAGCGTGCGCGACTTCGTGGCGCGCACTCAGGCTGGCGAGCAGGTGGTCGAGCGACTGATCGCGATCGGGGCGTTCGACTGGACCGATGCGCCCCGCCGCGAGCTCCTCTGGCAGCTGCGCAGCACCCTCGCCGACGCGAACCCCGCCCGTCCGGCGCTGGGCCTCACCGACGACGCGCAGCGCGAGCTCGGTGCGACGCTGCCGCCAATGAGCTTCGCCGAGCGCGTGGCGGCTGATTACCGGGAGCTGGGCCTGTCGCCCACCGCCCACGCGGTGGAGCTCTTCCGGGAGCGGCTCACCCAGCGGGGAGTGCTCAGCGTCGCGGACGCCGGGAAGCATCGGGATCGGTCGCGGATCCGGCTGGCGGGCCTGGCGGTGAGCATCCAGCACCCGATGACGGCCAAGAACTTCGTCTTCATCGCGCTCGAGGACGAGACCGGCATGATCAACGTCACGGTGCGCCCGCAGGTCTACACCGCGCACCGCGCCATCCTCCATCGCAACCCGCTGCTCGTGATCGACGGGATCCTGCAGGTCGAGGGCGAGGTGCTGAACGTGGTGGCGAAGGCCATCCATCCGGTCGCCGCCGTGATCGCCGAGGATGCGCGCGAGACCCGCGTCGAGCTGGCCAAGCAGCAGCGCATGTTCCGCTGACCGCCGTATCGTTGGCCGGTGACCACGCTCGTCGACGCGCTGCGGAGCTACGCCTTCAGCCTCCCCGAGGCCCGGGAGGACCATCCCTGGGGCGAATCGGTCGCCAAGGTGGGGAAGAAGGTGTTCGTCTTCTTCGGCTCGGCCGAGGGCGAGACGCCGTTCGGCTTCAGCGTGAAGCTGCCGACCTCGAATGACGAGGCGCTCGCGCTGCCGTTCACGCAGCCGACCGGCTACGGCCTCGACCGTGGCCACTGGGTGACTGTGCGCCCGCCAGCGGATGTCCCGCTCGACCTGCTGCTGGGCTGGATCGAGGAGAGCTACCGGACGGTGGCGCCCAAGGCGCTGCGAGCGCAGCTCGAGGCGGAATCCACGAGGCCCTGAGCGTCGCCGGGAACTCTCGTTGCGGCCGGGCCGTCCTGCCGGGCAACCGAACGAGAGGACACCACCCATGCGCCGCCTCGCCGCTCCCTTCAGCGCCATCCTCGTCACCCTGGCCCTCGCCGCGCCGACGCTGGCCTGCGGCGGCCTGATCGGCCCGAACGGGGCCGTCAATCTCCTGCGCACCACGACCCTCGCCGGCTATCACGACGGAGTCGAGCACTACGTCACCGCCTTCGAGTTCGCGGGCGGCGGCGGTGCCTTCGGCAGCATCATCCCGCTCCCCGGCATCCCGACCAGCGTCGTGCGGGGCGGCGACTGGACCCTCCAGCGCCTCGTGCGCGAGACGGACCCGCAGCCGCTCTTCTTCGACGCGCTGGGGACCGCCGCGGCCTCGCCTCGCGTCATCGTGCTGCAGCAGGTTCGCATCGACGCGCTCGACATCACCATCCTCAAGGGCGGGGGCGCCGAGATCGGGGTCTGGGCCAAGGATCACGGCTTCTCGCTCCCGCCGGATGCGCCTGAGGTCCTCGACTTCTATGCCAACCGCTCGCCGATCTTTATGGCAGCCTCCTTCGACGCCGATGCGGCCGCTGCCCGGGGCCAGGCGATCGGCGACGGGACGCCGGTTCACCTGACGATCCCGACCGACAACCCGTGGGTCCCGCTCCGCATCCTGGCCCTCGGCAAGAGCGCCGCCGAGACGGTCCAGGCCGATGTCTACCTGCTCACCGACGACCGGCCGGCCCTGCTGCCGGCTCCCGGCAGCAAGCTTGCGGAGGGTGGCCTGGCGCTCACCCACAGCGACGCCGCCAGCCCGCAGCTGCTGAGCGACCTGCGCTCCGACAAGGGGATGGAGTGGGTTCCGCAGTCCGCCTGGCTGAGCAAGATCGCGATCGGCGCAACCGCGGCCAACCTGCGCTTCGACCTGGCGATCGACGCCAGCGGGGGCGGCAAGCCGTCCCTGCGCGACGCCGGCTTCGCTCCCTTCGGCCCGCTCCCCGCACCGCCAGCGTGGAACCCGCTATGGGTCATGCTGCTGGTCATCTCCCTCGCGGTGCCGCTGGGGGGAGGCTGGTTGCTGGGCGTCGCGCTGCGCAACGCCGGAGGCGGCCGGCCACTCGCCGGTTGAGTCCATGTCCTACTGGCGATTGCGGTCGGCGGCGCTCGCCCTGCTCCTGCTGGCAGGGTCCGTCGCCGGCTGCTCGTCGGGCAACGCTCCTGAGCGGGTGGAGATCCGGATCCACTATTCGCACTTCGACCCGAGCGCGCTGACCGTCCCGCACGGCGTCGCCATCACGTTCGTCCTCATCAACGAGGACCCGATCGACCACGAGTGGATGCTCGGCGACGCCGCGTTCCATGAGCGCCACCGGCACGGGACCGAGGCGCACCACGGGCTGCGGGCCAACGAGGTCTCGATCGCGGCGCTCACGACGGTCGAGACGACGCTGACCTTCGGTGCACCCCGGAGCCTCCAGTACATCTGCCATCTGCCCGGCCACGAGGCCTACGGGATGGTCGGCACCCTGACCATCACCTGAGGCACGACCCCTACCCGGCCGTCGCAGGCACGCCCAGCAGCGTCGGGAGCAGGTTCCCGAAGAAGAAGCCGGCGATCCCGGCGAAGGCGCCGAGCACGAGGATCTCCAGGCCCGAGCGCAGCCAGGCCTGGCGGGTCCATCGGCTCTTCAACACGCCGATCGCGAACAGCACGCTGCCGCTGGCGATCACCGCCGCCCAGGTGGCGACCCCGATCGGGAGCACGAGGTAGGCGAGCACCGGCACGAGCGATCCGAGACCGAAGCTTGCGCCCATCACCAGCGCGCCCTGGAACGGGCTCCCCTCGGCATGCTCCCCCGTCAGGCCAAGCTCCTTCTCGACCATCGTCTTGAGCAGGACGTCTGGATGCGTCGCGATCGTCCCGGCCACCGCCGATGCCTCCGTCCGGGGCAGGCCGTCCTCCTCGAGCATGTAGGCCATCTCCGCCTCGGCCTCGCCGGGCCGCTCGGCGACCTCCTCACGCTCCCCGGCGATCTGCGCGACGAAGATCTCGCGCTGGCTCTTGCTGCTCATGTACTCGCCGGCGGCCATGCTGAAGACGCCCGCCAGGCCGGTGGCGATGCCGGCGACCAGGACCGGGACGCGATTCCCGGAGGCGCCGGCGACCGTGCTGACCACGGCGAGGGTACTGACGAGGCCGTCCTGCGCCCCGAAGATCGCCTCGCGGATCTCTCCGAGCACGCTGGCCTTGCGGCGCTCGTCGGCCAGATGGTCGCGCAGCCAGCCGCGGTCGTAGTCGGCGGCCGGCATGTCGGCCCGTGTCGCGGGGTTATCGGTCGGTGTCATCCGGCACCGATCCTAGCCGAGGAATGGAACGAGCGG
>DATCOX010000121.1:0-2594 GCA_036564495.1 Candidatus Limnocylindria bacterium | reverse complement strand
GCTCCGGCGGCGGCGAGGCGAAGGGCGATGGCCGCGGCCTCGCGCGGATCGCGAGCTCGGTGCACGCTCGGACCGCCGATGCGGTAGTCGGTTTCGAGCCGCCACGAGCTGAGGGTCACGACGTGGCGGCCCATGCGCAGCGCCATCCCGATCTCGGAGAGGGTCCCATGCCTGCCGCCAACCGCGATCACGGCATCTGCGGCGGTGACGACGACCAGGTTGCGAACGACCCCCAGCCCGGTGGCGATCGGTATCGTGACGAACTCGTTGGCCTCCGCCGCATCGGCGCCGGGAAGGACTCCAATCGTGGCGCCGCCCGCTCCCTGAGCGCCTCGGGAGGCGGCCCGCATGACGCCGCCCAGGCCGCCGGTGATCACCACCGCCCCGCCACGGGCGAGCAGCTGGCCGACCTCCTCGGCCCATTCCAGGATGCGATGCGCCTCCGGCCCGCGCGGGTCCCCGTCGCCGATCACCGCGACATGCAGCGCTCGCGGACGTGGCGTCGGCGCCGTCACGGGGCGGCCCGCGAGCCGGCCAGCGTCAGGCCCAGCGGAGCCGCGGCCAGGATCTCGTAGCGGGCCGGCCCGGCGCCGAGGTGGCTGCGGTACAGCACCACCCGCTCGACCGCCAGCTGCCCGGCGGGCATCGGCACCTTCCAGGTCGCGGCCGGGACGCCTACGCCCCGATCGCCCCGTGCGCGAGCCAGGGTCAGGTGGGCGCGGAACGGGGATGCCGTCTCGGCGCCGACCGCGATCCGCACCGCGATCGCCAGCTCGGCGAGGCGGCGGGAGCGATCCGCAAGGCCATACCACAGGATCCGCACCTCGCGACGCGAGGGAAAGGCGCCGAGGCCGCCGGTCGGAATGGAGAAGGGCGCGTGGTTTCCCGCGACCTCAGTGAGCGCCGCGACGAGCCGCGGCACGTCGTCCTCCGCCGTTGGCCCCATGAAGGCCAGGGTCAGGTGCCACTCCTGCGGAGCGATCCAGCGCAGCTCGTCCGTCTCGGCCGATGCCGTGGCACGCAGCGCCTCGGCCGCCACCCGCAGCTCGCCGAACAGCGGCTCCCCGATTGGGACGCCCACGAAGCAGCGCCACTGATCCTCGATCATCGGCCCGCGACCGTGGCTGGGAGTCGTGCGTCGACGATCGGGATCAGCTCGGCCAGGCTGCGGATGAGGGGCGTGCCCTCCGGCAGGTCAGCCTGCGTGAAGCGGTCTCGCCGGTCGATCAGGACCGACGAGATCCCGACCCCGCGCGCGCCGGCGACATCGGCGTCGATGTGATCGCCCACGTGGATCGCCTCGGATGGCTCCACGCCCGCCTGCTCGAGCGCCCACCGGAAGATCTCCGGCCGCGGCTTCTCGAAGCCGATGCGCGAGCTCGCGGCGATGAAGTCGAAGTGGCTCACCAGCTCGAGGGCGTGCAGCAGCTCAGGGAGTTGCCAGACCCAGTTGCTCACCGCCCCGACGATCAGGCCCCGCGATCGAAGTGCCTCCAGCGCCGGCGTTGCGTCGGGGAAGACGTGCCAGTTCGACGTGAGCAGGAACAGCTCGGAGAGGCGCCGGAAGAACGACTCCGGCATCGGCTCGATGCCCAGCTCGGCGAGCGCCGCGCTGTCGATCTCCATGGTGCGGGCGAAGGAGGTCTCCTCGGTTGGCTCGAAGCCAGACTCGAAGCCGAAGCCCCCGTGGTGGTACGCCCGTCGCAGGGCGGTGTGGAGTGCCTCGACCTCGACCTTGACGCCGTACTCCTCGAAGGCAATGGCGTAGACGTGCTCCCAGGACGGGTTGGCGCGCATGACGGTGTCGCCGATGTCCAGGAAGACGGCCCGCAACGGGGCCAGGGGTCGTTTGTCGCTCATTCCGGCCAAGCCTACCGCGTCGAGGGCCACCCGTGGATCAGCCCCCGGCGACGGCCTTGGAGCCGAGGATGAGCGAGATCTCCTTGCGATAGCGGAGCCCCGACGAATGGCGCGCGAGCCACTTCAGGTAGTCCGGATCGTGTTTCGCCAGGTCGGTGAGCGTCCATCCTGCGTACCGGCCGCCGTCGAGCTTGGTGCCGCTGGCAGCGGCGGTCCCTCCTGCGCGGCGCGGTGACGGCGGCGGCGCAGAATTGCCGTTCATGGGCGGGACGGAGGCCGGGTCGAATACCCTGCGTGCGGTTCGCAGCGAGCGGTCGTACTGCGTTCGCAGTGTGGGCTCGCGAACCATCGCATAGGCCTGGTTGAGCTCCATCATCCGGCGCGCGGCGCGAGCTGAAGAGTCGCGGTCGGGGTGGTACTTCATGGCGAGGGCGCGGAAGGCGGCGTGCAGGACCTCCTGCTCCGCCGACGGTGCTACCTGCAGGACCTGGTACGGGTCGACCGATTGCGTCGGCTGGCCCGGGTCACTCATTGAAGAGCCGTTCCTCGATGAGCTTCTCGGCGGTCACCCGACCGGTCGGGTCGAAGCAGCTGTACTCGAACAGCTTCTCGTACTCGAGGTCGACGTTGTCCTGCCCGCCCCGGTTCTTCTCGACCGTCGCAACCACCCAGTCCCGATAGCGCTGCGCCTGGTACGGGTTGAACTCGATGTTGACCTTGGCGACGATGTGGTA
>DATCOX010000006.1:0-31733 GCA_036564495.1 Candidatus Limnocylindria bacterium | reverse complement strand
CTGGTGCGGGTAGGCGTCAACCCGACGCTCGACCGCCGGGATCCCGACGTGGCGCAGCATCTCGATCGTCTCTCGGCGCGCCTCTGCCTTGCCGATCGACCGATGCGCCTGGATCGCCTCGACGATCTGGTCGCCGATCCGATAGAACGGATGGAGGCTCGACATCGGGTCCTGGAAGATCATGGCGATCTCGGAGCCCATGAGCTCCTGGACCTCATTCTGTGGCAGCGCGACGAGCTCCTGGCCGTCAAGCCAGATCTCGCCCGACACGTTCGCGGCCTTCTTGTTGACGAGGCCCATGATCGCCTGGGCGGTGACGCTCTTGCCGGAGCCGGACTCCCCAACGATCGCGAGCGTCTTTCCACGCTCGACGGTCAGCGTGACGCCATCCACTGCCTGCACCAGGCCATCCTCGGTGGGGAACGCCACCGACAGGTTGGTGACCTGGAGAAATGGCCGGTCGAGCGCGCCGGCGACCGGCAGGTCGCGCAGCGGCAGGTCGCTGATCGATGTCATGTGATCCGCACTCGCGGGTCGACAACCGCATAGAGCAGATCCACGACCAGGTTCGCAACGATAATGATCGACGCTGTCAGGAGCGTGAGACCGGTGATCAGCGGGAGGTCCGAGTCGGTGATCGAGCTGACCGCCATCGAGCCGAGCCCCGGCAGGCTGAAGATGTTCTCCGCGATGATGGCGCCGCCGAGCAGGTAGGCCAGGTCCAGGCCCGCGGCGGTGACGATCGGTGTCAGCCCGGCGCGCAGCGCGTGCCGCACGATGACGCGCCGCTCCGGCAGGCCCTTCGCCCGCGCCGTGCGCACGAAGTCGTCATTGAAGACCTCAAGCACCTGGTTGCGCGTGATGCGGATGTAGAACGCGGCATTCAGGCTGGCCAGAACGATCCACGGCAGGAGCATGGTCTGGAAGAACTGGAACGGGTTCTCCCAGGGCGAGATGTACTGCGGGAATGGCAGGAATTTCCATTTGATGATGACGAAGAAGATGAGGATCAGCCCGATGAAGAACGACGGGAACGAGTAGCCGACCAGCGAGATCCCCATCACCAGCCGGTCCTGCCAGTGCCCACGGCGGAGCGCGGCGAAGATCCCTAACGAGACCCCGACCGTGATCCAGAGGATGAAGGCCCCAACCGCCAGGAAGAAGGTGACCGGAGCCGCGCGCGCGATGAGCGACATCACCTGCTCGTGCCGATTGAACGAGTAGCCGAGGCACGGGGCGTTGCAGACGATCGGCTGCGGGGAGTCGGGCGAGAAGGTCCGTCCGAAGACGAGTCCCGCCAGGTACTTCTCGTACTGGATGAAGATCGGCTCATCGAGGCCAAGGCGATGCCGGTTCGCCTCGATGATCGGGGGGGTACAGGCCTTGCCGCAGGTCAGCCGAGCGGGGTCGCCCGGGAGGATGTTGAACAGGAGAAAGACGGACGTGCTCAACAGGAACAGCAGCAGGATCATGCCGAGGATGCGGCGAACCAGGTATGCGAACACGCTGCCTGCCCTCCCGTTGGGGAATGTCGGTTACGCGAAGCTCCGCGGTTGGCGAGTTGCGAATGGTGTGTCCCCGGGAGAGCGGGCTCGCCGCTCCCCCGGGGACTGGACGCTAGTTCCTAGGTGAACTCAGGTCCGGTTACTGCTTGACCCACATCTGAGCGTACGGCCACGAGCCGTATGCCGGCCAGCGGTACAGTCCGCCGACCTTGTCGCCAGCGAGATCCTGGGCGAGGCCAAAGAAAGTCGGGATCACATACATGTTCTCCATCGATTCCTTGTTGAGCGCCTGCCAGAGGGCCTCCTGCTTGGTGCGGTCGAGCTCAGTCTGAGCCGCCTGAACCTTGGCGTTGAAGCCAGCGTCATCAAGCTGCGAGAGGTCCCATCCACCCTTCTGGGTGAAGAGCGGCGGGATGACGGTCGAGGCATTCGGCCAGTCCGCGCCCCAACCACCGGTGCCGAAGTCGCCCGGGTTGCCCGGGTCGAAGACGACCGAGTAGTACTTGCCCGGCTCGATCGGGTTCGGCGTGACTTCGATGCCAGCCTTGCCGAGCGAGGAGATGACGATGGCCGCCGACTTCTGGTTGGTCGGGGTGTCGGCGAAGTTGAAGGTCAACTTCGGTGCCGGCTTGCCCGAGTCAGCAATCAGCTTCTTGGCCAGGGTCGGATCGCCGGCGTCCGGAACCTTCTCACCGAAGAAGGTGTCCCAGAGACCGGTCGGTGCGTAGTCGGCCCCGATGTTCGGCTTGATCACGCCGTCGCCGATGTCGCCGGCGAACGCGCCGCCGATGTTCAAACGGATGGCTGCACGGTCGAGCGCGACCGCCATGGCCTGACGGATCTTGACGTCGGGGACCTTGTTGACGTCGATGTAGTAGTAGCGGGCGTAGGGGTCGTAGTCACTGAACGCCCGGCCCGCGAAGTCGGGGTTGGCCGTGTGCTGGTCCTTGAAGATGGTGTTCAGGTTCTCGGGCTGGACGCCACCGTAGTCGACGGCGAACTCGTCCTTGCCTGCGGGGGCCATGAGCCGCTGGTCGATGACCTTCGGATCAACCCCGAAGTCGACCTCCCACTTGTCGGGGAAGGCTCCACGGTAGGAGTCGGTCGCCGGATCCCAGTTGGGATTGCGGACCAGGATCATCTTGCCGCCGTTGCCGGTCTGGTAGCTGTCAACCTGGTAGGGGCCGGAGGAGACCGGCGGCGTGCCGGGCTGTCCGTAGGTCTCACCGGTGTCGGCCGCTGCCGGAACCGGCGAGAAGCCGAGGGTCACGGTGTAGTTGAAGTCCGGGACCGCCTTGTTCAGGTTGAAGGTGATCGTGTTCCCATCGCAGGTCACGGCCTTGTCATACAGAGCCTGGCCGGTCTTCTTGTAGGGGCCCTTGTAGGACGAGGACCCGTCGGCATCGGTCGCGATGTCGAGGTACGCGATCTGGTAGGTGGGACCCTGGTTGATGACGTCGGTCGCGAAGGTGCGCGACACGCCGTACTTGACGTCCTCGCAGGTGATCGGCTTGCCGTCCTGCCACTTGACGCCGTCCTGCAGGGTGAACTTCCACTGGGTTGCATCGGCGTTGTGCGTGCCGAGGTCAGTGGCGAGGTCCGGGACCAGGGAGGTCCCTTCCTTCGGGTCGGGCGAGAACTTGTAGGCGGTGAGCGACCGATAGATCGTCCCGCCGAAGAACGCGAGATCCTCGCCGGTATACGCGCGCTGCGGATCGATCTGGTCGAACTGCTCCGCCTGCGTCAGCATGTAGATCGTGCCGCCCTTCTGGCCAACGCCAGCGCCGCTCGGAGCGGAGCTCCCGCCGCCAGCCGAAGCGTTAGGGCTCGGCGAGGCACCCGCACAGGCCGCCAGCAAGAGCACAGCTGCAAAGCTGAGGGCCGAGGCACGGATCACCCGTACGTCTAATCTGACCATGTTCCATCCTCCAACGAGTTGGGCCCGGGAATTCCCGGCGCGAGTTGATGCCCGATCATACACGGACCCTCCGCGCAGATGCGCAGGATCCCTTTGCGGTCCTGGCCCGCGGGCACGAGGCGGACCGCTTCAGCGAATGGCCTTCGGGTCGAGCGCATCCCGGAGCGCGTCGCCGAGAAGGTTGAATGAGACGACGAGGATCACGAGCACTGTCCCCGGGATGAACAGATAGCTCGGGACGACGTTGAAGTAGCTAACCGAGTTCGCGAGCATCGCGCCGAAGGTCGTCTCCGGCGGAAGCACGCCGACGCCAAGGAATGAGAGGGCGGCCTCGAGGCCGATGTACGCCGGCAGGGTCAGCGTGGCGTAGACGAGGATCGGCGCCCACAGGTTGGGCAGGATCTCGGTGAACAGGATCCGTCGCTTGGTCGAGCCCATCGCCACCGCCGCTTCGACGAACTCGCGCTCGCGGAGGCTGATCACCTGGCCGCGCACGATCCTGGCGAGGTACGGCCAGCCGAAGATGCTCAGGACGAGGATCAGGTAGATGATGCGCGACGGGTTGCCCTCGGGAACTCCCAGCTGGGTGAGGCGCTGGGTGAGGACGTTCGACAGCGCCAGGATGATGAGCAGGAAGGGGAAGGCGAGGACCAGGTCCATGAAGCGTCCGATGATCGTGTCAGTCCAGCCGCCGCTGTAGCCGGCGATGATGCCGATCACGGTCCCGATGGTCACCGTCATGAAGGTAGCGGTGGTGGCAATCACGAGCGAGATCCGAAGCCCGAACATGAGCTGGGCCAGCGTGTCGCGCCCGGTCCCCCATTCAACGCCGAGCGGGTGGGTCCAGCTGATGCCGCCAAAGGCCGCCTTCGGCTGGCCGCCCAGGTCGCTGATCGCGGATGGGTCGAACTTGTAGGGATCGAGGCCCAGCGGACCGAAGATGACGGGGCCCATGATCCCGATGAAGTAGTAGACGATCAGGACGATCAGACAGATCATCGCCAGGCGATCACGACGGAGGCGCGACCAGATGATCTGGCGCAGGCTCCGACCGCCGGTCAGCTCTCCGCTCTGAAAGCCGGCAGCAGTGTCCTGGACTGCGGTCATGGCAGGGAGTCTGTCCCTCCTGTACGGCTATTGAGACGACCGTGTCCGCGCCTGGTTCGCGCCATCTTCGTGCGCGCGGCACGGATCGGTCAAGCCCGCGCGCGATCGCTCGGACTATGCCACACCTTTAGTACTCCGCTCGCGCTCGGAAGGTTCACCGCATCCGTCCGGTGATCGGTGGCTCGTCGTCGCGCGGCAGAGCTTCACCCGCGGTCTTCAGCTGCATGCGCTGGCCGGGCAGCGGAGCGTCCGTCTGCGGCGCGATGTATGCACGCTGTTGCGCAGCAGGCAGGTCGGCTGCCTCCTCGACCGGCGGGACGGCGCGCCTCGCCGCGGCCGCAAACGGCGACTGCGTATCCGAGAAGATCCTCGAGTCCGGGGCGGTCGCGACGGCGAACAGCATGATCCCCGCGGCGGCCGCGGCCGAGACCATGCCACCCCAGTGCGCGACGCGGAGCGTCCAGGGGCGCTCGGGCCGATCGACGGTGCGAAGCCGGACCATCCCCCAGCTCGCTTCGGAGGGAGCGTAGCCCTCGACGCGGTCCGCGAGCGCGCGCCGCAGACTCTTGACCAGCGCGCGGTCGATCCCCACCTCCCGGCGACAGTCCGCGCAGGTCTCCAGGTGCGCAAGATGTGGCGCAGAGCGAAACCCGAGCTCCTCGCCAAGGGCGAACTGCTCGAGCAGCTCCCGGCGTGCACGGCTACAGCTCATGGACCGAGACCTTTGCAGCGGCCGGCGCGCGGCGCTCCTCCGGCAGCCGCGACCGCAGTGCCTTGAGCGCGTAGTGCACGCGTGACTTCATGGTTCCGAGGTTGCAGCCCGCGATCTCGGCAGATTCGGCCAGCGAGTAGCCATGCAGGTAGTAGAGGATCACCGCGGTCTGCTGCTTGGGGGGCAGCGTGTCGATGGCGCGCTGGAGCACCTCGATGATCTCGCGCGACTCGACAACCTGGTCGGGTCGCGAGGTGAGGTCGGCCACGAGGTTGCTGATCAGCGCCGTGATCGGCTCGATGGTCATCCTGCGGCGAGCGATCCGGCTGTAGCACAGGTTCGTCGCGACGCGGTGCAGCCACGGGAGCGGTGAGCGATCGGTTCGCAGTCGATGCCTGGCGCGGTACGCCTTGACGAAGCAGTCCTGCAGGATCTCCTCGGCCAGAAAGGGATCGCGGGTGATCGCCAGCGCGGTGATGAAGACCGGTCGCTTGTAGGTGGCGAAGAACTCTTCGAACGCGTCTGGATCCCCCGCCCTCATCCGCGCGATAAGCCCGTCCGGCTGCTGCGTGACCACGTGCACCCCGTATCCGATGCGCCGCCTGGTGCCGAATCCTATCCCTTTCGCGCCCTCAGCGGTCAACCGCGAACGGCCGAGGCCGAGGCGAAGTCGTGCCGCAGATCAGGCCGGCGCGCCGCGGCGGCCTCGTCGAGGCGGCCAACGGGAGTCGTGAGCGGGGCTCGTCGCAGGGCATCCGGATCATCGCTCGCCTGCGCGGCGATGCCGTGCATGATCTCGACGAAGGCGTCGAGCGTCTCGAGCGACTCGGTCTCGGTCGGCTCGATCATGAGCGCCTCCTCCACGATCAGCGGGAAGTAGATCGTGGGCGGATGGATCCGGTGATCCAGGATCGCCTTGGCGATGTCCAGGGTCGTGATGCCGTGCTGCCGCTTCTGGCGCCGCCCAGAGAAGACGACCTCGTGCTTGCAGATGCGGTCGTAGGGAAGGTCGAAGGCATCGGCCAGGCGGACGCGGAGGTAATTGGCGGCCAGGACCGCGTCATCGCTCACCTCGCGAAGCCCGTCGCCACCGTTGCTCCGGATGTAGGTATAGGCGCGCACGAACATCCCGAAGTTGCCGGTGAAGGCGCGGACCTTGCCGATGCTGGTTGGGCGGGCGTCCACCTCCTCGAGGGCGAACCGGGCGCCGGGGGTCGAGCGCCCCGACCAGGCGTTGCGACGGACCTCCTCGGGGTCGCCTTCGACGAGCAGCGGCAGCGGTGCCGGCAGGAAGGGGGCGAGACGCTCGCTGACGCCGACCGGCCCGGCACCGGGGCCTCCCCCGCCATGCGGCGTCGAGAAGGTCTTGTGCAGGTTGAAGTGCATCACGTCGAAGCCGGCCTCGCCCGGGCGGAAGCGCCCGAGGATGGCGTTGAGGTTGGCTCCGTCCATGTAGGCGATGGCGCCGGCGCCCCGTACCGCGGCGATCACCTGGTCGATCTGGTCCTCGAAGATGCCGAGCGTCGAGGGGTTCGTGATCATCAGCGCCGCCGTGTCCGGACCGAGCGCTGCGCGCAGCGCCTCGAGGTCGATGCCGCCCCGCGCGTTGGACGGGATCGTGACGGAGGTGTAGCCGACCATCGTCGCGGTCGCCGGGTTCGTCCCATGCGAGCTGTCCGGGACGAGCACCTTGGTGCGCTGCTCCCCCTCCCCGCGGGACCGATGGTAGGCGCGCGCCATCAGCAGCCCGGTCAGCTCCCCATGGGCGCCGGCGGCGGGCTGGAGGCTGATCGCCGCGAAGCCACTGATCTCCCTGAGCAGCTCCGCCAGGAGCCATTCGAGCTCGAGGCTGCCCTGCGCCAGCGCGTCCGGATCGAGGGGATGCGAATCCGCCAGGCCCGGGAGCCTGGCAGCCCACTCGTTGACCTTCGGGTTGTACTTCATCGTGCACGAGCCGAGCGGATAGAAGCCCAGCTCGATGGCGTGGTTCAGATGGCTGAGCCGATTGAAGTGGCGCAGCAGGTCGAGCTCGGCGACCTCGGGGAGGCGAGGCGACTCGGAGCGGATCGCTGCGTCGGGGATCGCCGGCTGGTTCGCCGCCGCGGCCCGCGCCGCGCTCGACGGGGCCGGATAGCGGACCCCTCGGCGGCCGGGTCGCGAGGCGTCGAAGATGAGCGGCTCGATGATGGTCAGCTCGTCGCCGGCCTCCGGCGAGGCGAAGGCCGCGCCGCGACCCGACGGGTCGCCGGTCGCCGGACGCTCGAGCACGCTCATCGGGTCGCCTCCAGCCCGGCGACCAGCGCCTCGACGTCGGCATCGGTCGTCAGCTCGGTCGCGGCCAGCAGCAGCGTGTCTGCCAGCTCGGGGTAGTCGCGCTCGAGGAGGTAGCCGGCCACGACCCCCTGCTCGGCCAGCGCCGCGTGGCGTCGTGCGGCGTCCGGGACCTGGATCGCGACCTCCGCGAAGTACGGGCCGCTGAAGCGACGCTCACCCAGCCCCGCCGACTCGATCGCCGAGGCGACGTGGCGCGCCTGCGTGGCCGACATGTCGGCAATCTCGCGCAGGCCCTCGGGTCCGACCGCCGAGAGGAACGTCGCGGCCGCGAGCGCGCAGAGCGCCTGGTTGGTGCAGATGTTGCTGGCGGCCTTCTCGCGTCGGATGTGCTGCTCCCTGGCCTGGAGGGTCAGGACGTAGCCCTTGCGTCCCTGCGCGTCGCGCGTCGCGCCGGCCAGACGTCCGGGCATCTGCCGCACCGACTCCATCCGCGCCGCCATCAGTCCCACGTACGGGCCCCCATATGAAGCAGGTATGCCGAGGGGCTGGCCCTCGGCCGCCACGATGTCGGCCCCATACGATCCGGGGGCAGCGAGGATGGCGAGCGAGGTCGGCTCGATGACCGCCACCATGAGCGCGCCCGCCTCGTGGGCGGCCTCGGTCAGGGCCGCCATCGGCTCGATCCCGCCGAACATGTTCGGCTGCTGAACAATGAGGCAGGCGCTGCCGTCCAGGCTACCCGCGGCGGAATCCGGGCTGGTGAGGCCGCTCCCGCCCTCTCCGGTTTCGGCCCACACCTCGACGATCTCGATGCCAGGACCGGCGCAGTACGTGGCGAGGACCCGCCGCACCTGGGGATTGACCGCGGTCGAGACGGCGACCCGGTTGCGGTGCGTGAGCCGGCAGGCCATGAGCGCCGCCTCGGCGGTTGCGGTCGCCCCGTCGTAATGGGACGCGGTGGCCACCTCCATGCCGGTCAGCTCGCAGATGAGCGACTGGAATTCGTAGATGCTCTGCAGGGTCCCCTGGCTGACCTCCGGCTGGTAGGGCGTGTACGAGGTCGAGAACTCGGCCCGACCGATCACTTCGCTCACCACCGCCGGGACCAGGTGCCGATACACCCCGGCTCCGAGGAAGGTCACCCGCGGGATCCGGTTCTGCCCGGCGAGGCGCGCCAGCTCGGCTCGCACCTCCTGCTCGGCGAGGGGCGCGGGGAGGTCGAAGCCGGTCGCGCGCACCGCGGCCGGGATGTCGGCGAACAGGTCGTCGACCGACACAACCCCGATCGCCGCGAGCATCCGCTCACGGTCGGCAGCGGTGTGCGGCGAGTAGGACATCAGCCGGCGGTGAGCTCCGCGTAGGCGCCCGCGTCGAGGAGCTTCTCCATCTCGGCGGAATCGGCGAGGGTGATCTTCGCAATCCAGCCGGCCCCGAACGGATCCGAGTTGAGGAGCTCGGGGCTCGAACGCAGGTCGGCGTTGACCTCAGTCACCTCTCCCGAGATTGGGGCGAAGAGGTCGCTCACGGCCTTGACGCTCTCGACCACGCCGAAGCTGGCGAACTGGGCGAGCTGGGCGCCGATCTCCGGCAGCTCCACGTAGACGATGTCACCCAGCTCGTCGGCGGCAAAGCTGGTGATACCGATGACCGCGGTCGAGCCCTCGACGCGGACCCACTCGTGCTCGCGGGAATAGCGGCGGTCATCCGGGAAGGTCGCGGACATCGGGCTCCTTCGGGGGCGGTGCGCCGGGACGCGGCTCAGGCGGCGTCCGGCTTTGGGCGTCGATAGAACGGCAACTTTACCTGCTCGGCGGGGTGCGGGCGGTCGCGGACGAGCACCTCGACCTCTCCGCCGAGCTCGGCATCGTCCGCCGGCAGGTAGGCCATCGCGATCCGCTCGCCGAGCGTCGGCGAGAGGGTTCCGCTCGTGACGGCTCCGGACGCGGCCCCGTCCACGAGCACGGGGTAGCCATGGCGGGCGATCGCCTCGTCGCGCATCATCAGACCGACCAGCTTCCGGCGCGGACCGGTCTGCTGCACCGCCGCCAGCGCTGCGCGTCCCACGAACTCGCCCTTCTCGAGCTTCACGACGCGGCCGAGGTTGGCCTCGTACGGGTTGACCGATCGGTCCAGCTCGTTGCCGTACAGCGGCATCCCCGCCTCGAGGCGCAGCGTGTCGCGGCTGCCGAGCCCGCACGGCTTCAGGCCAAGGTCCTCGCCGGTCGAGATCAGCGCATCCCACAGGCGCTGCGCGCGCCGGGCGGCGCAGAACAGCTCGAAGCCGTCCTCGCCGGTGTAGCCGGTGCGGGCCACCAGGCACTCGGTGCCCGCGACCCTTCCCACGGTCGAGCGGTAGTTGCCGAGCGTGGAGAGGTCGACGTCGGTCAGCCGGCGCAGCAGCTCGGCGGCCCGGGGGCCCTGCGGCGCGATCAACGCCGTCTCCTCGGATCGGTCAGCCAGCGTGACGTCGAAGTCGCCGCGGGCCTGCAGCGACTCGAGCTGGGCGAGCACCGCATCGTGGTTGGCGGCGTTGCAGACGATCAGGTAGCCATCCTCGACGCGATAGACGATCAGGTCGTCGATGATCCCGCCGTCGGTGGCGCACAGCATCGAGTACTGCGCCTGCCCGGGCTCGAGCAGGCCGGGATCGCTGACCACCGCGTAGCGGGCGAAGGCGAGCGCCTCCGGTCCGGAGAGATGCAGCTCGCCCATGTGCGACAGGTCGAAGAGGCCCACCGCGCCGCGCACCGCGCGGTGCTCCTCGATGATCGAGGTGTACTGGACCGGCATCTCGTAGCCGGCGTACGGCACCATCCGGGCGTGGAGCACCAGGTGGCTGGCGTGAAGCGGCGTTCGGCGCAGGGCCGCGGTGGCCTCGGTCACGATGGCGCGCCTCCCATCGCCAGCTCGGTCGCCTCACCGCGCGCGGCCAGCTGTTCGGCCGCCTGCTCGACGACGGCACGCTCCGTCGCGTGCGTCATGAGCCGCAGCCCCTCCTCGATCTTGACCCAGCGGACCTCGTCGAATTCGTGGTCATGGTCCTCCAGGCGACCTCCCATCGGCCGCATCAGGAAGAAGTGGACGGTCTTATGGAAGCGCGTCCGGCCGTGGACGAAGAAGTAGGCGATGGAGCGGATCGGCACCTCGATCTCGACCTGCAGACCGGTCTCCTCGCTGGTCTCGCGGATGGCGGTCTCGGCCAGCGTCTCGCCAGCGTTCGGGGTGCCCTTGGGGAGCGCCCAGAGCGGTGGCTGCAGGCGGCGGACCAGCACGATCTCGAGGTGACCGTCGTCGGTGCGATGAACGACCCCGCCGGCCGATGTGGCTCGGGCCGAACGCAGCGCGGGCACCCGCGCCGCTACGCGCGACGCGCGCGCGGAAGCCCGGGCGACAGGAGGGCGCGGCGCGGGCTGATGCGGCCGACGCTGCCGACGGACGGGAAGCGGAAGCGACTGGTCGGGGCGCGGAGGGCGGCGATCGTGGGACCCCGGTGGCGCGCGGGGGCGGAGGCGTGGTAGATCAGGGTCGAGCTCCGCAGGCCGAGCGTTCGCCGGCGGCCGGCGGCTCTGCGAGCCCCGAACTCGATCACCGGATGGGAGACGAACCGGGCCGTCAGACTCGCGCGCATGGCTGGCATTGTACGCGGCCGGACCGCCGGTGCAAGCAATCCGGGAGGATCGTCATCTCCGCACGGCGAGGAGCTCTCGGTACAGCGCGACCATGCTCCCGATGCGCACCGCCACGTCGAATCGCCCCGCTCCGGCGACTGCCGCGAAGGCCAGCTCGGCGCGACGGGCCGGTTCACGGACCAGGCCTCGCAGCGCGGCCGAGAGCGCGCGCTGGCGCTCCCCCGCGGAGCCGCCGTTCACGACCAGCCCGTCGATCCCGTCGCGGACCGAGTCGGCGACGCCGGGCCCATCAATCGCAACGACCGGCACGCCCAGCGCGAGCGCCTCGGCCAGCACGAGGCCCTGCGTCTCGGTGCGGGACGCCGATGCGAAGAGGTCGGCTCCCTTGACCATCGCGAGCGCTTCAGCACGTGGGAGGCCACCGGTCAGGTGCACCCTGCCGGCCAGATCGGGGCTCGAGGCTCGCCGGCGAAGCGCCGCCTCCAAGGGGCCCCCGCCGACCATCAACAGCCGGATCCCCGGCTCGTCGGCCGCCACCGCGGCGAAGGCCTCGACGATCAGTTCGACGCTCTTCTCGGGCGCGAGCCGACCGAGCGTCACCACGACCACGGCATCTGGCGGCCAGCCGGCGATCGGTCGTGGATCGCGGGTCGGCAGCGCGGCCAGGCCGGCCACGTCGATCCCGGTCGGGATCGTCCGAACGACCGGTCGAGCGCGATCGCCGAGGCGCTCGCGGATCTCCGCCGCCAGCTCACGGCCGGGAGCCACGACCGCCGCGCAGCCGAGCCAGTAGCGTCGCAGGTACACGTCCATGAGCGCGGCACCGGGGCCGGCCAACGGGCCAAGGTAGTGGCGGTAGTCCGCGAAGCGAGTGTGATGGGTGAAGACGAGCGGGGCGCCGAGGCTGCGCGCCAGGCGGCGCGCCATCAGCCCGGATGTGAACGGTGACTGGGCGTGGACGATCTGCGGCACGAACGAGGCCGCAGAGCGGAGCGCGACCGACGGAACCCGCAAGGGAACGCGGTAGCCATCTGGGGCCGGCCTGGGGACCTGGAACGACGGGAGCCACGCGACCCGTGGATCGGGCCCCGGCGCGCCGGCGGTTCCCGGCTCGGCACCGTCGGCCGGCCGTGGCACGACGAGCAGCACCTCGTGCCCGGCTGCGCGAAGCCCGCGGGCCAACGCCTCGGTTGAGACCGTCACGCCTGAGAGGTACGGCAGATAGGACTCGCCGAAGATCGCCACCCGCAATGGGCGGCCGGCTGCGACGCTCATGGTGATGCCGGGATCGGGGAGCATCGGTCACCTGCGCCGCTGGGTCGTTGATGGTGGGCGATACTGGACTCGAACCAGTGACCTCACGGATGTGAACCGTGCACTCTAACCAGCTGAGCTAATCGCCCCACGGGGCCTCGCAGTATACCGATGGCCTCCGCCGGGAGGCTAGAGCCGGACGACGACGCGCAGCAGGAGACCCAGGACGAGCATCGCGATGAGCGGCGCCCAGTCCAGTCCCCCGCTGGGCGGGACGAAGCGCCGGATCGGCGCCAGGAACGGCTCGGTTGCCTGGTAGATGAAGGCGACCAGCCCGCCTCCGCCGGCGGGCGCGACCCAGCTGACGACAACCCTGGCGATCACCAGCAGCATCAGCGCGCTGATCAGCAGCTGGATGAAGTTGACGATGACGAGCGGCATCTCGGGCCCGAGGATAGCAGCGGCCGCTCAGGCCGGGCGCGGCCCGAAGATGGCGGTCCCGACCCTGACCAGGGTCGCTCCCTCGGCCGCTGCCGCCTCGGCATCGGCGGTCATCCCCATCGACAGCTCGGGGAGCGGGCGCCCAATCAGATGCTCGAGCTCGTCACGCAGCCGCCGCAGGGTGGCGAAGGTGCGGCGCGAGGCCTCGGCGGCGACGCCGGCCTCCCCGATCGTCATCAGCCCCACCAGCCGGACGGCCGCCAGGCGGCCGATTGCGTCGCTCAGCGGCCCTGATTGGCGTGCCGCTGCGGCGAACTCGTCAAGCGCGAAACCGGCCTTCGTCGGCTCGGCGGTGACATTGACCTGGAGCAGGACCCTCGGGGCGCGGGATTCCTCCGCCGCGATGCGATCGAGCCGGGCCAGCAGGTCGAGCGAATCGACCGAGTGGATCACGGTGAAGGCGCGGATCGCCGCACGAGCCTTGTTCGCCTGGAGGCGGCCGACGAGGTGCCACTCTGCATCCGGAACGGCGGCGAGCTTGGGGAGCGCCTCCTGCACCCGGTTCTCGCCGAAGCGCCGCAGCCCGGCGGTGAACGCCTCGCGGACGGCTCCTGCCCCGAAGCCCTTGCTGACCGCGACCACCTGGAGCGCGTCTTCATCCCGGCCCGCCGACTCGGCGGCGGCGCGCAGTCGCTCCAGCAGCGCGTCGTACCGAGCTCGGATCAGCGCCGCGGTGAGGGGCGGCTCGTCGATCGGCTGCATCGCGAGGTGATCTGCAGGAGATGCGAACGCCCCGGCCTGGCGGCCGGGGCGCATCGGTCCATGAAAGGGCTATTCGCTCTTGCGGCGCAGGAACGAGGGGATGTCGAGGTCGGTCTCGCCGTAGGTCGGGCGGTCGAGGCCGGCCCCGCGCACCGGGATCGCCTGCCGCTCGGTCGTGCGGGTGCCGGGCGCGGCCTTCTCGCCAGCGGCGAAGGGCGACGACTCGGGCATCTGGTCCTCGAGCGCCTGCCGCTCGGCACGGTCGCGCTCGATCTCGGCCAGGATCTCCCGGCTCCGCTCGTCGAGCGAGGCCTCGATCCCGGTCGCAACCTCGCTGGCGGCCGTGACGGCCCGAGCCGCGGGCCGCGGCTTCCGCGTCGCGTCGAAGCCGGTGGCAATGACGGTCACCTTGACCTCGTCGCGCATCCGGTCGTCGATCACCGTGCCGAAGATGATGTTGGCCTCCGGATCGGCGGCCTCCTTGATCACCTCGGCCGCCTCGTTGACCTCGAACAGGCCGAGGTCGCTGCCGCCGGTCACGTTGAACAGGATGCCCCGAGCGCCGGTGATGTTGACCTCCAGCAGCGGGCTCATGACCGCGGCGCGCGCGGCCTCCACGGCGCGGTTGTCGCCGGTCCCGATACCGATCCCCATCATGCTCGAGCCGGCGTCGCGCATGATCGTCTTGACGTCGGCGAAGTCGAGGTTGATGAGACCCGGCACGGTGATCAGGTCGCTGATCCCCTGCACGCCCTGGCGCAGGACGTCGTCGACCACGCGGAAGGCGTCGAGGATGCTCGTCTTCTTGTCGACCACCTCGCGCAGCCGGTCGTTCGGGATCGTGATGAGGGTGTCGCACTTCTCCTTGAGCAGCTCGCTGAACTGCTCGGCCACCAGCTTGCGGCGAACGCCCTCGAAGCTGAACGGCTTGGTGATGACGCCGACCGTCAGCGCGCCGAGGTCCTTGGCGATCTCGGCGATGACGTGCGCAGCGCCCGAGCCGGTCCCACCGCCCATGCCGGCGGTGATGAAGATCATGTCGGCGTCCTTGAGCGCCTCGTAGATCTTCTCGCTGTCCTCCTCGGCGGCGCGCTGGCCGACCGATGGATCGGCCCCGGCGCCGAGGCCGCGGGTCAGCTTGTCGCCGATCCGGATCTTGTGCGGCGCATCGCTCTGCAGGAGCGCCTGGGCGTCGGTGTTCACTGCGATGAACTCGACCCCCATCATCTCCGCGCGGATCATCCGGTTAACGGCGTTCGACCCGCCACCGCCGACCCCGATGACCTTGATGAGTGCGAAGTGCTCGGCGTCCGAACGGAGCGGCATGGGGGGTTCTCCTGCACAAGGTGCTGGCTTCTTGCTGGGCGAACCCGGAGCTCGCGCGGGTCTGACCGATTCTAACGACCCGGCTGAGGCGGCGTCGCCGATTTATCCACATACGGCCGCGGAGTTGTCCACAGCGGTCGAAATCGTGGTGGAGGGACGCAGGGTTGCTCCACACCCGGAGCCCCGGGGACCGCCCATCAGCCCGGGAAGAGGCCCCGGATCCAGTCCACGAACCGCCCGACGCCGCCGCTCAGCGGAGAGCCGGTCGTGAACGCGATCGGCTCGCTGCCGATGTGATGCGCGCCCCACAACAGGAGCCCGATCGAGGTGCTGAAGGCAGGGTTCGAGAGCTGGTCCATGAGACCGCCCACGCCCTGCGGCGATGCGACGCGCACCGGCATCTGGAGCACCTCGCGAGCCAGCTCGGCGGCGCCGGCCAGGCGGGCCCCGCCGCCGGTCAGCACAACCCCGGCCGGCAGCATCCCCGCGTGGCCTGAGCGCTTCACCTCCTCGCCGATCAGCGAGTAGATCTCGCTCATACGCGCCTCGATGATCTCGCACAGCTTCTTGCGCTGGATCGTCTGCCCGCCGCCCTCGCCAAGGACGGCGACGTTGAGGAGCTCCTCCGGCGCGATCTCGGCCAGGTTGGCGGAGCCGTGCTTGATCTTGATCTCCTCCGCCAGGTCGAGGCTCGTGCGCAGGCCGATCGCCACGTCGTTGGTGACGTTGATCGCCCCCACCGGCAGCACGGCGGAGTGGTAGACGGCGCCATCGGTGAAGATGGCCAGGTCGGTCGTCCCGCCGCCGATGTCGGCGACCATCACGCCCAGCTCCTTCTCGGTGTCGGTCAGGGTCGCCTCGGCAGCGGCCAGGGAGCTGATCACCAGCTCGTCGATCTGGACGTTGGCGTTGGCGATGCACTTCGACAGGTTCTGGACCGAGGTGGCCGCGCCGGCCACGATGTGCGTCTCGACCTCCAGCCGCACGGCGCTCATGCCGAGCGGGTCCTTGATCCCCTCCTGCCCGTCGACGATGTAGCCGCGCGGGATGACGTGCAGGATCTCGCGGTTGGAGGGGACCTGGATCGCCTTGGCCGCCTCGGTGGCGCGCGCCACGTCCTCCCGGCTCACCTCGCGCTTGTGGCCCGAGACGGCCACCACGCCGCGGCTGTTCTGGCTGCTGATGTGGCTGCCGCCGACCGCCACGAAGGCGGAGCTGATCTTGTAGCCGGAGAGGCGCTCGGCCTTTTCGAGGCTGGCGGCGATCGAGTTCACGGTCTGGTCGATATTCGCGACCATCCCCTTCTTCATCCCGACCGAAGGGGCGATCCCGTAGCCGATGATGTTGACGTCGCCGCCGCGGCTGACCTCGCCGATGAGCGTCGTCACCTTGGTCGTGCCGGCGTCGATGCCGACCAGGACCGTCTCCCTGTCCAAGCTACCTCCCGTAGGTCCCGCCGCGGTCCCGCGGCACGGGTGCGCCCGAGCCTACAGGAAGTGGCGGCGAATGAGTGCCACGTTTTGGAAGATGCGCAGCCCGAAGGCGAAGAGGGCCACCAGGTAGAGGTCGATCCCCAGCCGATCCCCGATGAAGGTCAGCGCCACCGCCACCAGGGCGTTCGTCACGAAGCCGGAGACGAAGACCCGGTTGTCGTAGTGCGCGTCGAGCTCCGCCCGGATCGCGCCGAGCACCGAGTCGAGGCCGGCCAGGATGCCGACCGCGCTGTAGCGCGCCAGGTCCGGGCTGACATTCACGTTCAGCGCCAGGCCGAGCGCGACGCCGAGCGCGAGACCTCCCAGGGCTAGCCACATGGGGGATGCATCCTACGGGCGCCAATATACCCTCCGTGGATCGCGGGCATCGACCCAGCTGATCCCCCCTTCGCCCTCGTATGAGAAGAGGGTGCGCACCGCCGTGACCTGCGCGTCGACCCGCTCCTGGAGGGTGCTCGTCGCGGTCGCATCCTGCTCCGAATAGACGCCGAAATCGGCCAGCCAGGCGGGCTGCTTCGAGACCAGCAGGAAGCCGTCGTCATCGGTGATCCGTACCTCGAGGTCCGTCGTGGCGGAGCCCAGCGTCATCGGCTGCACCCTGGCGAGGACGAGCGCGGCGGCGAGGGTCGGCGGATCGATCCGATCGCCGACGATCATCGTCCGCGACGCGACCCGCTGATCGACGACCAGCGGCAGCGCGGCCAGGTCGTGGGACAGCTCGGCGTCGACCGGGAGCTGGCCGACCAGCGTGCCATCCGCGACGCCGACAAGGCGGACCGCACTGGTCTGCCAGACGAAGGCCGCGACCTTCTCCTCAATCGTGACGCGCACCCGGTCCGGGAGGATCGGCTCCACGTTCGCGGCCGCCACGGCGGGCAGCCGCTCGAGCCGCGCCGCCACGGCTGACGCGTCGACGGTCAACAGGGCTCGCCCATCCAGGGGTGCCAGGACGCGCTGCAGCTGCTTCGCGGCCGTATACCGGTCGCCCGCCCACGCGACGTGGGCGACGCGCAGCCACGGACCGTTGATGAGGACGAGCAGGGCGGTGACCAGGGCGGCGGTCAGGATGCCGGCAGCGATCCGGCCGGGAGCCGGCAGGACGCGCCGAACTCGCCGGCGGAGCGGCTGGCCAGGACGGCGGGCGTGGGCCGTCGGCCGCCGGCGGGAGGTCGTCGATCGCCTCGTCATTCGTCGGCCTCGGGATCGCCGATCGCGGGATCGCCGATCGCGGGGGCGCCGATCCCCGGCGTCCTGCCCTCGCGAGCCGACTCCAGGCCCAGCTCGATGAGCCTGGCGATCAGGTCGGGAAACGCGAGCCCGGCCAGCTCGGCCTGCTTCGGATACATGCTCGTCGCGGTGAACCCGGGCAGCGTGTTCATCTCCGAGAGGTAGACGGCGCCTGGCGGGACGAGAAAATCGACGCGGGCCAGGCCGGCGCAGTCGACCGCCCGATAGGCGGCGAGCGCCAGCTCCCTGACGCGCCGCGAGAGCTCGGGGTCGAGCATGGCGGCAGGCACCACATCGGCCAGCCCCTCGACGTACTTGGCCTCGTAGTCGTACCACTCGTGGTGGCTGATCACCTCGCCCGGCTCGAAGACGAGGGGGTCGTCATTGCCGAGCACCCCACATTCCAGCTCCCTGGCCCCGGGGACGTACTCCTCGACGATCACCTTGCTGTCGTAGCGGAACGCCTCGTCAAGCGCCCCGGCGAGCTCGCCCGGGCCGTGGACCAGCGTCATCCCGACGCTGCTCCCCAGGCGAGCCGGCTTGACCACCGAGCGCTCGCCCACTTGTTCGGCGATGTCGCGCAGGACCAGCTCCGGCGCGCTGCGCCAGGCACTGCGCCGGAACCAGGCGTAGCCAACGACCGGAAGCCCGTGGCCCCGCATCAGGTCCTTGAAGACGACCTTGTCCATCGCCACCGCGCTGGCCATCACGCCTGCCCCGATATACGGGACGCCGGCCATCTCGAGGAACCCCTGCAGGGTGCCGTCCTCGCCGAACGGCCCGTGCAGCGCCAGGAAGGCGACGTCGATCGCCTCCGCCAGCGAGCGCAGGACCGCGCGCGGCGCGAGCTCGGCGCGGTCATCGGCGACCGCCACCGGCAGATCGGAATGGCTGCGCAGCACGCTGGTCTGCTGCGCCGGCGTCGCCGTGCCGAGGAGCTCGGCCAGCGGCTGCTCTCCGAGGAGGGGCGCAGGGCCGGCGGGCAGATGCCAGCGACCCTCGCGGTCGATGAACACGAGATATGGCTCGAACCGCTCGCGGTCGATCGCACGCAGGACGGCGTCCGCCGAGCTGACGCTGACCTCGTGCTCGGCTGAGCGGCCGCCGGCGAAGATGCCCACCCGGATGCGGCGGCTCACGCGACACCGCCCGGCGCGTCCGGCGCCGGCCACTCACCGACGAACTCGATCTCGTAGGCCAGCTCGACGCCGAAGCGCGCGCCGACCTCGCCACGCACCCGGTCGCCCAGGGCCCGTACATCCGCTGCGCGCCCGCCACGATCGGTCACGATGAAGTTCGCGTGCAGGGTGCTGACGCTGGCGGTGCCGATCCGCAGCCCCTTGAGCCCGGCGGCGTCGATCAGCCGCCCCGCGTGGTCACCGGGTGGATTGCGGAAGACGCTCCCCGCGTTCTGGTCGGCGAGCGGCTGGGTTGCGACGCGCTGCGCCTGGTGGCCGGCCACGCGCTCCCCGATCGCAGCCGGAGCGTCGGACCCGAGTTCGAGCGTGGCGGCGACGACCACCTCGCGGGAGTGCTTGAAGCGGGACTCGCGATAGTCGAAGGCGCATGCGTCCGCGTCGAGGGTGGCAACGTTGCCGTCGGACGGATCCCAGGCCTCGACCGCGACCACGACGTCGCGCAGCTCGCTGCCGTGGGCCCCCGCGTTGGCCCAGACCGCGCCCCCGAGGGTGCCGGGGATGCTCGTCCCGAACTCGAGGCCGGCGAGGCCCGCGTCAGTGCTGCGCCGGACGAGGAGCGCCATCGGCGAGCCCGCGTCGGCTTCGAGACGGGCACCGGTGATCGCCAAGTTTCGAGCCCGGTTACGGACGACGAGACCGCGCATCCCCGCGTCCGCGACTACGACGTCGCTCCCGTTGCCGAGGACGAACCACGGAACCTCCGCCTCGCGCGCCAGCCCCAGCGCGCCGAGCAGCTCCTCCCGGCTGCGAACCTCGACCAGGCGATCGGCCGCGCCGCCGACACGGAGGGTGGTCAGGGGCGCGATGGGAGCATCGACCGCAAGCGCGATACCACGTTCAGCCGCAAGCGCGTCGAGCCGCTCGAGGCTCGCGATGCCGCTCGGCGCCACGCTGCTCAACCCGCCGTCCCGGTGAGCGACGGCAACGGCCGACCCTCGCCCATCGCCAGCAGCTCCTCGGCCATGCGGCGCGCGGCGTCCGGTCGCGCGAGCGACCGTGCGGCCGCTCCGATCACCGCCCGGCGCTCGTCGTCGCGCAGGCCGTGCGCCTCGGCCAGCAGACGCTCGCCATCGAGCTCGGCGTCGCGGACCATGACGGCGGCGCCCTGCGTTGCGAGCCAGGCGGCGTTTGCCTGCTGGTGGCCCGACGCATGGGGATACGGGACCAGGATCGAGGCGACCCCGACCGCGGCAACCTCGGCGCACGTCGACGAGCCGGCGCGCCCGAGGACCAGGTCGCTGGCGACCAGCGCATCGGCCATCCGATCGGTCAGGAAGGCGATCGGCTCGTAGCGCTCGCGGAGCGTCTCAGGCAGGCGATCCCGCATGGTGAGCGCCGCCGGCATCCCGGCCGCTCCGGCGAGGTGCAGCACGCGCCAGTCGACGAGGAGCCGCTCGAGCGCGCCCTCCAGCGCGGCGGTGATGCGGGCGACGGCCTGCGAACCGCCGAAGACGAGCAGCAGGCGATCGTCAGGCGCCACGCCGAAGGAGGCACGCGCGGCTTCGCGATCGATGCCGCTGAATGAGCGGATCGGCGTCCCGGAGACGAAGCTGCGGCCCGGAAATGCCTCGAGCGTCGGGGGGAAGGAGACCGCCACGCGGGTCGCAAGGCGGGCCACCGAGGCGGTCGCGCGGCCTGGGATCACATTCCCCTCCCACAGGAGGCTCGGGATGCCGCGCGCGCGAGCGGCGGCGACCAGCGGAAGGGCGAGGTAGCCGCCGGTCGTGAAGAGGACCGCGGGCCGCAGGCGTCCGAGCAGCCGCCATGCCTGCGGGACCGATGCGGCCAGCCGAACCGGGTCGAGGACGAGGTGCAGGTCCGCGCCCGAGCTGCGCAGCGAGCGCACGAGGAGCTGGTGATAGGGCAGCTCGCCATCGGCGACGAGGCTGCGCTCCAGGCCGCGCGCCCCGCCGATGTAGCTGACCTCAAGCTCGGGCTGCGCGTCGCGCAGTGCCCTTGCGACGGCCAGCGCGGGGTAGATGTGCCCGCCTGTCCCGCCGCCCGACACCGAACACCGCATCAAGCAATGATCCTGTCTGCGTGGTCTCGCGCGAGATCGACAGCAGGATGCCGATCGCGACGAGGTTGATGATGAGGGCCGAGCCACCGTAGCTGATGAACGGCAGCGGGATGCCGGTGACCGGCAGGAGCGCGGTGACGACCATCATGTTGATGCAGGCCTGCGCGACGAGCCAGGTCGTGATCCCCGCCGCCAGCAGGCCAGAGAACGTATCGGGCGCCTTGATGGCGATCCGATAGCCCTGGTAGGCGACCATCACGAACAGGGCGAGCACGGTGACGGTCCCGATCAGCCCCCACTCCTCGCCGATGATCGCGAAGATGAAGTCGGTCGACGGCGCGGGGAGATAGAGATACTTCTGGCGGCTGGCGCCGAGCCCTGCCCCGGTGATCCCGCCCAGGGCCAGCGCCATGAGCGACTGCACCGCGTTGTAGCCGGTGTGGACCGGGTCGCGGAACGGGTCGAGGAAGAAGTCGATGCGTTGCAGCTGGTAGCTCGTCTGCGTCACCATCAGGTAGGCCGCGCCGATCACCGCGGCGCCCACGGCGCTGAGATAGAACAGGTTCGCGCCGGCCATGAAGAAGATCGCCAGCGAGGCGGCGGCGTAGACGCCGGCGGTTCCCAGGTCCGGCTCGAGGGCGATCAGCAGGAAGCCGGGGGCGACCAGGATCACGAACGGCAGCAGGCCGTTCCACAGGCCGCGCGCATCCGTGCCGCGCCGGTCGAGCCAGTGCGCAAGGTAGAGGCAGACCGCCAGCTTGGCGAGCTCGGCGGGCTGGAAGGCGCCGATCCCCGGCAGGGAGAGCCAGCGCCGTGACCCGTTGGCCGATAGGCCGACCCCCGGGACGAGGACGACTGCCAGCAGCACGAGGGTCACGACGAAGACGGGGATCGCCGCGGAGCGCAGCACGCGGAAGTCGACGCGGCTGACGCCGACCATCAGGACCAGGCCGATGGCGGCCCAGATCCCCTGCTGGAACCCCTGGCTGCCCGGGTCCGAGGTGGAGATGTAGGAACGGACGCTGGACGCCGAGTAGACCATCACCACGCCGATCGCGACGAGGGCGACGACGGCGATCAGAAGCGGGTACGCCGCCTCGTGGCGCTCGCGGCGGACCCCTGCCCGCGCGGTCCGTCGGGTGGCGGTGGCGGCCATGGCGGTCACGGCTGGGGCTCCTCCACGTCGAGGGCTCGGACCGCGGCGCGGAAGGCGTCCCCGCGGGCGGCGTAGTCGTCGAACATGTCGAACGAGGCGGCGGCGGGCGCCAGCACCACCACGTCCCCCGCCTCGGCCCAGGTGGCCGCGGCGGCGACGGCGTCGCGCATCGCCTCGGCGCGGACCACCGGCACGCGGCCGGCGATCAGCTCCTCGAGCCTGCCTGCCGTCTCGCCGATCAGGATCGCCGCGCGGCAGCACCGGGCGATCGCGTCGGCGAACGCACCGTAGTCGAGCCCCTTGTCCTTGCCGCCGGCGATGAGCACCACCTCGGCCGGCGCGAACGCCTCGAGCGCACCGATCGCCGCGATCGGGATCGTCGCCTGCGAGTCATTGACCCAGGCAACGCCCTTCCGGGTGGCCACCCGCTCGAGCCGATGCGGGACGCCACCGAAGTCACGAATGCCCGCGGCGATCGCCTCGTTGGAGGCGCCGGCCAGCGATGCCCCGAGCGCCGCGGCGAGGGCATCGGCCAGGGTGTGGCGACCGGGGATCGGCACCTCGGCAGCCGCGATCACCCGCTCGCCCCGGATCGTGAGCCAACCATCGACCAGGCGGGCCGCCAACCAGGCGTCGTCGGCGACGAGGCCATACCACGCGATCGACGCCGCCGGCAGTCGAGCGCCGAGCTCGCGGCAACCGGGATCGTCGGCGTTGAGCACGACGTGGCCGTTCCGCACGCTCAGCTCGGCGAGGCGGGCCTTGACCGCCCGGTAGGCCCCCTCGGTTCCATGGCGGTCGAGATGATCGGCGCCGATGTTCGTGTACACGGCGATCTCGGCGCCGCGCGAGATGGTCGGCAGCTGCAGCTCGGAGAGCTCGAGCACCGCCCAGTCGCCGGGACCCAGTCGCTCGACCTCGTCGATCAGCGGCCGGCCGATGTTGCCCCCCAGCAGGTGCGGCATCTCGGCCGCGTCCATGATCGCTCCGATCAGTGAGGTGGTCGTCGTCTTGCCCTTCGTGCCGGTCACGGCCAGCACACGTGCGCGGGTGAGGCGCAGGAAGAGCTCGACCTCGCTGACCAGCTCCACGCCACGCGCGACCGCCTCGCCGATGGCGGTGCGCAGCCAGGCGTCGGTGGTCGGCATCGTGGCCGAGACGCTCGGGCTGGTGACCAGCAGGTCCGCGCCGGCCAGCAACGCACGAGCCTCCTCGACCGGGACGCCGAGCGCGAGCCGCACCGGCCGTCCGCCGAGCGCCTGGACCGCGTCGGCCAGCTCGACCGGCGGCCGCCGGTCGTAGGCGGCCACATCGGCCCCGGCATCGGCCAGGAGGCGGGCGACCGCCGTGCCGGAGCGCGCCAGGCCCAGGACGAGGGCATGGCGTCCACGGAGGTCCGCGAGGGTCGCGATAGGGGCGGTCATGAGGGCCATCGGTCTCGCTACAGCCGCTGCACGCTGGCGAGGAAGATGCTGAAGCCGAGCAGCCCGGCCAGTGCGCCCACGATCCAGAAGCGGACCGTGATCTTCTCCTCCGCCCAGCCGATCAGCTCGAAGTGGTGCTGCACCGGCGCCATCCGGAAGATGCGGCGACCCCGCAGGCGAAACGAGGCGACCTGCAGGACCACGCTCATGATGACCGCCAAGAAGACGAACCCGACCACCCCGAGGAGCGGCACCTGCCGGGTCATGGTCGCCACCACCGCGAGCGTGGCGCCCATCGAGAGCGCCCCGGAGTCGCCCAGGAAGAGCTGCGCCGGATGTACGTTGAACCACAGGAAGCCCATCAGCGCGCCGATGATCAGGGCGCAGAAGATCGCGAGGTTGGCCTGCGACGCCTTCGTGCCCTCCACCGCCACCAGCGCGATCAGCATGTAGGCGACGAAGCTGAAGATGAGGACTCCTCCGGCCAGCCCGTCGAGCCCGTCGGTGAGGTTGACCGCGTTGCTGAGCCCGACGATCACGAAGGCCACGAAGAGGACGAAGAGGAGGCCCCCCACCACGATCTCACCGGCGAACGGGATGTTCACCGAGTTGAACTCGAAGTGGCGCTGGATGTACCACGCGGCCAGGACCGCGACCGCGGTCTGCCAGATCAGCTTGAAGCGGCCGCGCACCCCGAACCCGGTTCGGGCGTTCACGAAGTCGTCGATCGCCCCCAGGATGGCGACCCCGACCAGCGCCAGCATCGGCGTCAGGGTCGAGGTGTCCTCGATGCGCATCGCCATCGCCAGGAACATCACGACGACGACCAGCAGCATGCCGCCCATCGTCGGCGTGCCCGCCTTGCTGAAGTGGCCCTGCGGACCGTCGGAGCGGATCTGCTTGCCGAACCCCAGGCGCTGGAGGAGGCCGATGTAGACCGGGCCGAGCAGTACGACCCCGGCAAACGCGGCGAGCAGGGCGACGACGATCGGCAGCATCGCTCAGCGGTGCCCCGTGCGCTCACCGGTGAGGGCCGCCACGAGCCGATCGAGCTCGATCCCGCGCGACCCCTTGACCAGCAGCAGGTCGCCGACGCCCGGAGCCAGGTCCCGCTCGACGACGGCCACCGAATCGTCCGCGTCGGCCGCTTCGCTCACGCGACGGAGCCCCGCCGCGCGCGCTCCCTCGGCGATCCAGCGCCCGCGCTCGCCCACGGCGACCAGCGCATCCGCCACGGCCGCCGCCCTGGTCCCGATCTCCCGGTGCAGCCGCTCCTCGTCCGGGCCCAGCTCGAGCATGTCGCCGAGGACCGCGTAGCGGGCGCGGCCCGGGGCCAGCGGGCTCTCGCCCAGGAAGTCGAGCGCCGCCGCGACCGAGACCGGCGACGCGTTGTAGGAGTCGTCGATGACCGTCGCCCCGTCCGTGGCCTCGACGACCGCCATCCGGTGATCGGCGCGGCTGCCGGCCGCGAGCGCCCGCTCCACCTCGTCCATCGGCACCCCGAGGTGATCGGCGACCACCGCCGCCGCTAGGGCGTGCGGGACCAGGTGCCGGCCGGGCGTGGCCGAGTGCAGCCGGCGCCGCCCCCACGGGGCGTCGAGGGTGAAGCTCGTGCCGTCCACGCCGTGGGACTCGACGTCGATCGCGCGCACGTCGGCGGCCGTCCCGAGGCCGAAGGTGCGCACCTCGGCGGCGGTCACGTCCCGCATGGCGAGGACCCGTGGGTCATCGGCATTCAGCACCGCCAACCCGCCCGGGGGCAGCGCGGCGGGCAGCTCGGCCTTGGCGCGGGCGATCGCCTCGAGGCTGCCGGCGCGTTCGAGGTGCGTCGGGTGGACCGCCAGCACGACGCCCACCTCCGGACGGGCGATCTCGGCCAGGCGCGCGATCTCGCCCTCGGTGTACATGCTCATCTCGAGGACGCAGGCCTGGTGCGACGGCTCGAGGTTGAGGAGCGTCATCGGCAGGCCGGACTCGCTGTTGAGGTTGCCCTCGTTGCGCAGCACGCGGAGGGTGCTCGACAGGACGTCGGCCACGATCTCCTTGGCGATCGTCTTGCCGGTGGAGCCTGTGATGCCGACCACGCGAACGCTCGACCTGGCGCGCCACCAGGCGGCGATCTCCTGCAGGGCGATGAGCGGGTCCGGGACCTGCAAGACCGCGACATCCGACCCTGCCGGGAGCTCGACCGGGCGCTCAACAAGCAGGGCCACCGCGCCGGCACGCACCGCGTCCGCCGCGTGCAGATGGCCGTCGGTTCGCTCGCCGCGCAGGGCGACAAAGCAGCAGCCGGGGACGACGTTGCGCGAATCAACCGCGGCGGTGGCGAACGAGGTGATGCTCGTCGGCCCGAGGAGTCGGGCCCCGGTGGCAGCCAGGAGATCGTCGAGCCGGATTGACGGTGGCACGCTGCTCCCTGCAGAGGGGTCGGCCGAGTCTACCAGCCTCATTTGGCGGCGACCGGCGACACGACTCGGTCGGGCGGAATGGCCAGGTAGTCCAGGATCTGGGGCCCCAGAGTGCTGAACACGCCCAACGGGGTCTGGGCCATCTTGTAGAGGCCCCAGGTCACCGGACGATGGATCAGGATCAGGGTCACGAACTGCGGTTCGCTGGCCGGGATGATCGAGATGAACGACGAGTCGATCCAGCCGTGCGGGTAGACCATGTGGGTCCGCAGCTCGTAGATCGGCTTGCCCGCGGCATCGGTCCCAACGCGCACGTTCTCCGTCTTCGGCCCCGCCACCTCGGCGGTGCCGGTCTTGCCGGCGATCGAATAACCAGGGATGGCGGCACGCTGCGCGATCCCGTTGTCGACCGCCTCGGTCAGCAGCCGGACCATGGTGTTGGCGGTCTCCTGGCGCATGATCCGCTCCCCCGGCTGGACGTCGGTGGCGTGGTAGACCCCGTCCGGCCCGGTCCAGCCGGCGATCACGTGGGGAGTGACGAGCGTCCCGCCGTTCGCGATGGCGGCGTAGCCGGCGACGAGCTGGACGGCCGTGACGCTCAGCCCCTGGCCGAACGCGTTCTGGGCGGCGGTCAGGTCGCCGCTGGCATTCGGCCCGTCCGGGTTCCAGATCACGCCCGACGCCTCACCGGCGATGTCGACGCCGGTCGGCGTGCCGAACCCGAAGCGCTTGAAGGCCTCGTACAGCCGATCCCTGCCCAGCAGGAGGCCGATCTTGGCCGCGCCGACATTGTTCGACAGCTTCAGGACGTCGCCGGCCGTGATCTCGCCGTGCCCGTAGGGATGCGTGTAGCGGTCCGCGTTCTGGATCCGGATCTTGCCGATGCGCAGGTTGTTGTTATCGAGGACCGTCGTCTGGAGGTTGATCGCCCCCGCATCGAGCGCAGCGGAGATGGTGAAGGCCTTCATCACCGAGCCGGGCTCGTATTGACGGCTGACGGCCGGATCGGTGAACAGGGAGGGATCGGTCCGCGTGTAGCTGTTGCCGTCGAAGGTCGGGAACGACGCCATGGCCATGATCGCCCCGGTGTGCACGTCCATCATCAGGCCGGTCACCCCCTCGGCGTGATTCTTCTCGTAGGTGCTCCACATCGCCGACTCGAGGATGTGCTGCAGCCCCGCGTCGAGCGTCAGGCGCAGGTCGGCGCCGTCGATCGGCTGGCGCAGCTGGTAGATGGAGTCGGCGATCCGCCGCCCGATCACATCCTCCTGGGCGCTCACCGACCCCGGCAGCCCGGCAAGCAGCGCATCCTCGGCCCCTTCCACGCCGTACTGCCCCGCTCCGTCGACGTTCACGAAGCCGAGGAGCTGCGCTCCGAGCGTCGTCTGTGGCGCGGCGCCGCTGATCGGGTAGACCCGCTTCGTCTCAGGGAGCATCCCGACACCGGGGATGCCGAGCGCGCTGACCCACTGCGCCGTCTGCGAATCGACGCGCCGCTTGAGCCAGACCCACGGCGCCTTGCTGGTCAGCCGCTTGAGCACCTCGCCGGCGTCCATCCCGAGCACCGAGGCGAGCCGGGTCGCCGCCTTCTGCGGATCGCCCTTCTGGACGGTGGGCGGGATGGCATACACGGACTGGACCTGCACCGAGGTCGCCAGCAGGACGCCGTTGATGTCGCGGATCTCTCCGCGCTCGGCGGGGATCTCCTGGATCTGGGCGAGCTGGCTGCGGGCCAGCGTGGCGACCCGCTCGCTGTCCAGCACCTGCCAGTAGACGAGCCGCCCGCCGACCACCGTGGCGAGCATGGCCGCGACGATCAGCAGGAACAGGGCGCGGGCACGACTGTCGGTCCTGGCGAGCACGGCTACTCCATCGGCTCGGGGATCCCCCGGCCGATTACTTCAAGAGGGCTGGGTCAATCGATCTCGCGGCAAAGCGGACGACGGCTGGGTCGAGCGGGACCAGCCGCAGATCGTCGTGCGCCTTCACCTCGATGGTGCTCGGCGAACGGGCGACGCCGATCTGGAACGTGAGCTGCTGCTCCTCGGCCTGCAGGTCGGCGACCCGCGACTGGAGCGCGTCGATCTGGTAGCCGAGCGCGGCCACGTGCGTGGACTGGCTCAGGTAGAAGAGGCAGAGGCCGACAGCGGCGGCGATCGCCACCAGCACCGTCGAGATGCTGCCCACCGCCCCCCGGCTGCGCGCACGGCGATAGGCCCGAATCCGGGATGGCGCCGCGGGACGCGGACGAACGCGGGGTCGGCGTCGAACGATGCCGATCCCGGTCGCTGGGCGCGCCCCGACGATGGCCATCTAGGCGGCGGTGGCACGCGCGTGGAGCTGGACGCTCCAGGCGGTCGACGGCTCGAGCTCGCGGCCCTCGTCGGCCTCGAGGGTGCCGTCCTGGTCGAAGGCTTGTGGCGCGTCCCACTGCTGGTGGGCGCGTCGCTCGCGCAGGTCTCGCTGGCGGCCGCTGTACATGCGCCTGCGGCTGGACTGATGATGTGGACGTCCTCGGCTCACGGGTGACCCTCCTCCAGCTTCACGCGCCTGCCGGCGCGAGCTTGACCGCGGCTCGCAGGCGTGCGCTGCGAGCTCGACGATTGCGACCCACCTCCTCGGGGGTGGGAGTGATGCCCCTCCTGACGATGGGACGAAGCTGTGCGCGGTGGCCGCAGGTGCAGACCGGTGGGAGCGGCTCCTCGACGCAGTCCCGGCTCTCCCGGGCGATGAAGCGCTTGACGATGCGGTCCTCGCCGGAGTGGTAGCTGATCACCGCCAGCCGGCCGCCGGGTCGCAGCGCGGCGAGGGCGCCGGCCAGGCCGGAGGGGAGCACCTCCAGCTCGCGGTTGACGGCGATGCGCAGCGCCTGGAAGGTGCGGGTGGCGGGATGGATCCGCCCGGCGTCGGCGCGGCCGGCCGGAGCGGCCTCGGCCACGACCTGCGCGAGATCGGCGGCGGTCATGAGCCGACCCTCCGCACGCGCCGCCAGGATCGCCGACGCGATGCGGCCTGCACGGCGTTCTTCACCAAACGTCGCGAGGATTCCGGCGAGCTCTCGCCGCGACGATCGGTCGATGAGGTCGAGGGCCGATAGACCACGATCTTCATCGAATCTCATGTCCGGCGGCGCATCGGCCGCAAAGCTGAAGCCGCGTTCCGGATCGGCCAGCTGGTAGTTCGAGAGGCCGAGGTCGAAGAGGACGGCATCGAGGGGGATGAAGCCGGCTGCGCCGGCTTCGTCGTAGATCGCCGAGAAGTTCGCCTGGCGAAGGATGACCCGGTCGCCGAAGCGAGCGAGTGTCCGTTGCGTCTCCAGGATGGCCGCCCGATCGGCGTCGAGGCCGAGCAGGCGGCCATCCGGGGACGAGGCCTCCAAGAGCCGCTCGGCGTGCCCACCGCCGCCGACCGTGCAGTCTGCGATGGAGCTGCCGGGACCCACCGCCAGCGAGGAAAGAACCTCGTCGACGAGGACCGGCAGGTGCCCTTCTCCCATTCGCGGTCGCACCTTTCGTGTCGGACGGCGGGCCGATCGGCCCGGAGACGCATGAATAGAGGGTTCGCGGCGTGCGTCATGTCGTCGCGTCCTCAGATCCCGAGATCGGCCAGGTGTTCGGCGAGCGCCTCGGGCTCGTCCTCGATCTTCGAGCGGTACGGCAGCCAGGCCGCCGGCGCCCAGATCTCGAGGCGGTTGAGCGCCCCCACCACCACCACTTCTCCGTCGGAGAGGCCGGCGTACTCGCGCAGGTACCCCGGCACCAGGATCCGACCCTGCTTGTCGAGCTCGACCTCCACCGCGCCCGAAGACATGAAGCGCGCGAACTGACGGGCGCTGGTATTGGTCAGCGGCAGCGCCGAGATCTTCCCGGCCAGCTCATCCCACGCGTCCTGCGGAAAGAGGCCAAGGCAGTTGTCGAGCCAGCGAGCCAGCGTGGCTCCCTGCGACAGGCGCTGCCGAAAGCGCACGGGGACGGCGACGCGACTGCGGTCGTCGAGCGTGTGCCGGAATTCACCTGTCAGGAACGAGGACTGCATGCGAGCCTGCTACCACTACACCCCATTTGTCCCCACTTTGGGCCACCGGGCGCCATTGTACAGGGCAGCAGCAGGCCGTCAAGACATTTCTGCACATGGATGGAGAGCCGATGGTCCCGGGAACGACGAGGACTCTGGGTTGCCCCTCAGATCTCGTCGTCGGGGAGGACGATGTACCGCTTCTCCCCGTCCGCTCCCTCGTAGACGGCGCGGATCAGGAACGGCCCAGATCGATCGTGGATGTACGAGAGGCCGATGAAGAACCCCGCGCTGGTGCGCCAGTGGAGGAGGCCGTTGGCGGCCACGACCCGGTCCACCGGCGCCTTCGAGAAGCGGTCGTAGTGGGCAATCTCGGAGCGGACGATGTTGCCGGCGTCATCGACCTCGAAGAGCGTGTTCTCGCCCTCGAGCACCGTCACCTCGTACCCCTGGAACTTGTCTCCGGGCCGTGGCGTGGGATCTGGGACGGGGGTCTCCGGGAAGGGCGTCTGGCTGATCGGCTCGGGAGTCGGCGACGGGACGAGGCTCGGAGTCGTCATGGCGCTCGGCTGGCTGCTGAGCGATGGAAGCGGCGTCGGCGTGGGTCCGACCGCGACGCCCCGACCATTGAAGTACAGGTAGGCTCCGGTCGCACCGACGACCGCGAGAAGCAGCACGAGGCCCAGGAGGACGAAGATCCCTCGACGACTGCGTCCCCGGTCACCCGATGGTGGCGGAGGCATCCCCGTCCCCGGCGGGGCCGGAGGCCGCACCGGAGGCAGCGGACGTCGCAGGGCCTCCAGCTCCTCGGTCGGGATGACGAGCACGCCACGCAGGTAGCGCGGGCAGTTTCCGTAGCCGCGCCCGAGACAGACCCGCTCCTGCTGCTCGACCGACAGCTCCACCGGGTCCCCGAACGCGTAGCAGCGGTGCTCGCGCGTGAAGCCGTCGTGGTACTCGGTCTGCGAGGTGGCCAGGCCCAGGAATGGGCAGATGTTCGGGGGGCGCTTGGCAAGCTCTTCGAAGAGGGCGCGCCTGCTCTGCTCCCGATCAGCGGCCTCCTGGCTCTCCCGGTTCTTTCGACGCCCGAACAATCCCTGGCGACCTCATCTGGTTCAGCGGGTGACGATCCCTACCCAGGATCGAGTGTAGCGCGGGTGCCACCCGAGGCGCGTTACAGCGTCCGGGATGGTACCAACGCCCCATTGAGCTCGGCTCCCGCTCGAACCTAGGCTGGGCGCGACCGGTCCAACGCCACCCCGGTCACCGAGGGGACGTCGACGCACATGGCGGTCGAACAGCTTGATTCCAAGGCGCGCATCCCGATCCCCCGCCAGGGGCGCATCCGCCGCTGCCGCGTGCGGCACGTCTCGATCCTGCCCGCCGGCGATGGGCCCCGCGTCCAGGTCGACTGCCTGCTGGGTGGCGTCGACCACCCGCTCCCGCTCGGGACGATGGATGAGGCGCGCCCCATCTGCAACGCCTGCACCGCAACGACCATCTGGCGGGCCGACGAGGACTGACGTTGATGGCGCGGGCGACCGACTATCCGCGAGCAGCCAAGCCGCTCCGCGCCTGGGCCCGCGCGCCTCACCCGTGAAATCCCTGGAGAGCGGCCTGTAAGCCGAGTTCTGTGCCGGCGCCCTGCGGCGCCGCGACGGCCATCCATCTGAGCGACCTACCCGAGGGCTGAGCGAGCAGCCTGCTGCGGCGCGAACGCCGCCTTACGCCCTCCTATTCGGTCTTGCTCCGGCTCGAGCTTGCCGCGTTTCACTCCCGCTTGCGCGGGCATCGTCACTGTGGCGCTGGTCCTCGCCTCACGGCGGACGGGCGTTACCCGCGAACCTGCTCTATGGAGCTCGGA
>DATCOX010000102.1:0-8131 GCA_036564495.1 Candidatus Limnocylindria bacterium | reverse complement strand
GAGACGCGCGAGCTGTTCGAGCAGACGATCAGGGCGCTTTCGAAGGCGGTTGATGCCAGGGACGAAAACACCCGAAACCACTCGGCTCGCGTGAGCGACATCGCGGAGGCCATGTGCCGCGTCATGGGGCTACCGGAATCCCAAATCGAGATCATCAAATGGGCCGGTCTGCTGCATGACATCGGCAAGATCGGGATCCGCGACCACGTCCTGCTGAAAGAGGGTCCGCTCGACAAGGAGGAGCGGATCCTCATGAACCGGCACCCGGCCATCGGCGCGGACATCGTGGCCCCGGCGCGGCAGCTCACCGCAGAGGCGCCCCTGATTCTTACCCACCACGAATGGTTCAACGGCTCGGGCTACCCGAATGGCGTGGAGGCGCTCGACATCCCGCTCGGCGCCCGGATTCTTGGCGTGGCCGATGCCTACGAGGCGATGACCTCGCCGCGTCCATATCGCAAGACGCCGCTTAGCCACGAGATCGCCATCGGCGAGCTGCGGAAGTACTCCGGAATCCAGTTCGACCCGGAAATCGTGCCGATCCTGATCGGCCTCGACGATGAGACGCTCGCCCGTAAGCCCGACCGCCCAGACGATCTGTCAACCATGCGGCAGGCCGGAACGCCATCGGCGCCGGACGTGCCGGAGGGAAGGACCCCACCGTCGAGGCCACGACTCGCCTCTGACGATGTTTCTTAGCGCGATCGTCCTGGCCCTGGTCGTCGGCGCGCTCGCCGGCGGAGGGCTCCCCCGCCTCGCCGATCTCCGTCTCCGCTGGCTCTGGGTCCTGCTCCTGGCGCTGGCCGTGCGGTTCGCCGCGACGCTGCTGCGCCTGGGGGACATCGGCCCGGACCTGCCGCTGGGCGTCGCGTACGTCGCCAGCTACGGGCTGATCTTCGTCTGGCTATGGGGCAACTGGCGCGTGCCGGGGCTCCAGATCGCCGCGGTGGGGATCGGGCTCAACACGCTGGCGGTGGTCCTCAACGGGGGCCAGATGCCGATCTGGACGGCGGCCTTCACCGCAGCCGGTTTCACCCCGGACGCGCTCGCCCACGACCCGTTCCACTTCCTGCTCAGCGCGGGGAGCGTCGCCGAGTTCGTGCGGCAGGGCGGCATTTTCGGCGACGTGCTGCCGATCCCGATCCCGCTCATCCGCGACGTGGTCAGCATCGGCGACACGCTCCTGGCGGTTGGGATCTTCTGGGCGATCGTCTACTCGATGACCCGACCCAACGCCCCCACCCGCGCCGCGTACACGCTCGGCCTGCGACCCGGCGACCCGTTCGCCAACGCCTCGCCATTCCCCGGTGGGCAGGCGCAGTCGGTGGGCAGCACGCCGGCCCTTGCCGCGGCGGGTGCCGGTGGCGTGGCGACTGCCATTCCGCAGGAGCGCGCGGAGTCGCCGTACCTGGCGCTCGTCCGCAATCGCAACTTCAGCCTGCTGTGGGTCGGGCAGCTGGTCAGCTTCTTTGGTGATCGTGTCAACCAGGTCGCGCTGGGGGTGCTCGTCCTCCAGCGCGGGACCGCGCTCGACGTCGGGATCGTCTTCGCGGCCACCGCGGTGCCGAACGTCTTCCTGGGACCGCTGGCCGGCGCCCTCGTCGACCGATGGGATCGCCGCACCACCATGATCGCCTGCGACATCGTCCGGGCAGGGCTCGTCCTGCTCGTGCCGCTGGCGATTAACGTGCACATCGGCCTCGTCTACCTGATCGCCCTGGCGGTCGCGACGGTGGGCCTCCTCTTCCGGCCGGCCAAGACCGCGATCGTGCCGCTCATCGTGGACGAGGAGCGGCTGGTGACCGCCAACTCCGCTTCGAGCATCAACGAGACGCTGGCGGATCTGATCGGCTACCCGGTCGCCGCCGCCATCGTGGCGGGGCTTGCCGGGCTCATCGGCGCCGCCTTCGTGCTCGACTCGGCGACCTACCTGGTGAGCGGCATCCTGATCTGGGGCATGGTCGTCCCGCGCGACGAGCTCTCCACCGAGCCGTTCAGCGTGCGGGCCATCCTGCGCGAGATGGCCGAGGGCTGGCGCTTCCTGACCCACAGGGCGGAGCTGCTCGCGAACACGGCGGTGAGCACCGTGGCGCAGCTCGCCTTTGGCGCGGAGATCGTCTGCAGCCTGATCTACGCCAAGGACGTCCTCGACCAGTCGTTCCTGCCCTTCCCGGAGAACTACGGCTGGCTGATGGCCTCGCTGGGGCTGGGCAGCGTCGTGGGTGGGGTGGCGATCGGCTGGTTCGCGTCCAACCTTCCCAAGGGACCGATGACGATCGCGGGCTTCATCGGGCTGGGACTGGCGATGGTCGGAGTCGGGCTGACCAGGAGCCCCCAGGTGGCCATTGCGCTCTTCTTCGCGATGGGCTTCGCCAACATGCTCTACCTCGTGCCGACGATCACCCTCTTCCAGGAGCTGACCCCCCAGCGGCTCTTTGGCCGGGTCGTGTCGAGCCGGCAGGCACTCACCTTTGGGGCGATGGCGATCTCGATGGGAGCCGCGGGCTACCTGGCCGGGGTGGTCGGCGCCGCGGCCGTCCTGATGCTCGGCGGCGGGTTGATCGCGTTGGCCGGCGTTGGCGGCCTGCTCGTGCCGGCCATGCGCGGCGCCCGATAGAAGTTGCTACCCTTCGCCCGCCCGCCGGACCGGCGGCCTTGGTGATGGGAGAGGCATGACCGACCAGCGGCGCGGCGGATCGGCACGGGGCGATCAGGCGCCGGCGCCCGGCTACCGCGGAGCACTACCGCCGCGGAGCGACACGCTGGCGCGCCCGTGGGTTGTGATCGTGCTGGTGATCGTGGTCCTGATCTTCGCCCTGTCGTTCGCGAACGTGCCGACCACCCTGTTCCCCTCACCGAGCCCGAGTCCCGTTCCGAGCGTCGCTCCCTCTGCCTCGGCGAGCACGTCGGGGAGTGCAGCTCCATCTGCGAGCGCATCGGCTCAGGCATCCACATCTGCTGCGGCCAGCGCATCGCCAACTCAGTAGGTGTTCCGATCCCGCTGAGCGGGACTATCGGTGAGGGAGCGCTTGGCAGGGGCCGCGATCACCTTTGCCGACGCTCTTTCTTCGTCGTTCGTTGCGCCAAGTGGGACCAGGAGGGATGCAGGAGCCAGCCGCGAGCCCAACTTCCCTGATAGTCCCGCTCAGCGGGAGCAAGGCCTCGTTGGCGCAAGGCGGGCTCAATGCCGTATGAGGGGCGTGAAAGGCATCGGTGATATCCTTGGCATCTCGATTCCGACCCTCACGAGGACTTGTGTCCATGTTCAGCCGCGTACGCATCGCGATCCGCTTCTTCTTCATGGGACTGGCGGTGGGCGTGCTGCTCGCCCCGCGCTCCGGTCGCGAGACGCGACGACTGGTCCGCGAGCGGGCCGATCGGCTCCTCAACGACCTCCTCGACGCCGCGACGCTGGGTGCCTTCGACTCGGGCCCGGCATCGCTCGACGACGACGAGCCCTCGGCCGCCAAGGCCGGCAACGGCCGCACCCGGAACAGGGCTGCGACCCCCGCCCAGGCCTGACCCGCTTCTCATCTGTACGGCCGCGTCGACGAGACGCGGCCGTCGTGTATTCAGCCTGAACCGATGAGATGGCTCCGCCTCCGCTCCCGCATCCCCCGCGGGACCGCCGCCGAGCGATCCGCCGAGTCGCACGACGCGGCGCGCGCTCGCATGGTCAACCAGCAGATCGCGTCGCGCGGCCTGCGCGATGCAGAGCTGCTGCGCGCCTTTGCCACGGTGGCGCGCCACGACTTCGTCGAGCTCGGCAGCCCATATGCCGATGAAGCCCTTCCCCTTCCCGCGGGTCAGACGATTTCCCAGCCGTTCATCGTTGCCCTGATGACCGACGCCGCTCGTCCGGCGCGCGGCTGGAAGGGGGTGCGGGTGCTCGAGATCGGCACTGGGAGCGGCTACCAGGCCGCGATCCTCGCCGAGCTTGGGGCAGAGGTAGTCAGTGTCGAGCGGCACGCCGAGCTGTCTCAGTCGGCGGGGCGCCGCTTGGCGGACGCGGGCTACGACGACGTCCAGCTCGTCGTCGGCGACGGGACACGGGGCTGGCCGGCGGGGGCGCCGTACGACGCGGTGATCGTCACGGCGGCCGGTCCATCGGTTCCCAAGCCGTTGCTCGATCAGCTGTCACCGGAGGGCGGGAGGCTGGTGATGCCGGTCGGGTCACGGGTGCACCAGGAGCTCACAGTGGTGGAGCGGCGGGGCGACGAGTTCATCCGCTCGGGTCGGGACCCGGTCGTATTCGTGCCGCTCATTGGAGAGCACGGCTTCGGAGAGTAGCCCAGCTCGCAAGGTGGGTTGTAAGGTCGATCGGCTATACCTTCGCCGTGATCATCCTCCGGCTCAGCTGCTCGTCCTTCTGGGTTGACGTGCGGCTGCGTGAGATCAATGGTCGGTGGATTGCCTCCACCGATACGCCGAACGGCCCGAGCCTCGGGCTGGGCAAGGGCGCGGTCGAAGCCATCGAGCACGCCCTGGAGCCGTTCGAGGGGATCGTCGACGAGCTGATGGAGAGCCTTCCCCGCAGCGCTACCGGCTGATAACGGCCGGCTTCTACCGGTCATTCTTGGGGCTTGCGCCGAGACCGAGCGGTCGCTATGCTTAACCATCATGTTAAGTGTCAAGCCAGAACGGACGAGCGAGGACCTCGACCTGCTCTTCGGTGCTCTCGCCGACACGACCCGCCGGAGCATCGTCGAGCGACTCGCCGTCGGTGAGGCGACGGTCACGGAGCTCGCAGCCCCCTTCGCCATCAGCCTCCCGGCGATCTCCCGGCACCTCAAGGTGCTCGAGCGCGCGTCGCTCATCACCCGAAGCCAGCAAGGCAGGTGGCGCAGCGCGCAACTCTCCCCGACGTCGCTCGCCACCGCGGCGACGTGGCTCTCACTGCAAGAGCGGCTCTGGGCCGAGCGGTTCGATCGGCTCGACGACCACCTCGCTCGACTCGCCTCGGAGCAGTCGGCATCTCAGACCAAGACGAAGACCAAGAGAGGTAGGCCATGACAACGGGAACGACCGCACAGCTCGCCCTCACGCGCACCTTCAGCGCCGCGCGCGCACCTCTACCAGGCGTTCACGGACCCTGATCACTTCGCAGCGTGGTGGGGCCCGATCGGCAATTCGCTCCCGCGCGAGGAGATCGAGTTCGACGTCCGCCGCGGCGGCCACCAGCGATGGACCGAGTTCTTTGCAGCCGATCCCGGCCTTCGGGTCCACGTCAACGTCGACCTTACGGACGTCGTCGACGGCGAGCTGCTCGACGGCACCATGCACGTCACCGGCCAGCTGCCGGGGGGCTTCGAGCCGTTCGAGACGCGAATGCGAGTCGAGTTCCACGACGAGGCCGACGGACGGACGCGACTCGAGATCCGCCAATGGGTCCCGGAGCATCTGGTGTCCCCCAGCGAGGGGGGTTGGCTTGAGGCGTTCACCAAGTTGGACGCGATGCTCGCCGCTTGAACTGGTGCGTCCGTCAGCTCATGGACAACCCCGTCAAGGTTTGTTCCATCTTTGAGCACCCCGCTGCGGATGCGGCGGTTGACCGCGGAAACATGGTTGCGCCGCTTACAGGCGCGGGAGCACGAGCTTCATCAGCGTCAGGGCGGCGGCATCCACCTTCGCGTTGTCATCCGTGAAATCGGCGATGCCAATGTCGATCTCGTATCCGCCCTGCTTGACGCTCAGGTCACCGCTGTGCGGATACCCCTTGAAGGCCTGCTCGCCAATCCCGGAGACGGCCGTCGCCTGCTTGGCACTGGCCATCGTCTGCCAGAGCACGTCGTCGTAATCCTGGACGACGAGGCCGACGCCGGCGGCCCCGGAGGAGGCATCGCTCGGTGCACTCCACTCGCAGTCTGCCTGGGTATCCGTGGTCTGCAGAACTCCCGCGCCCATCGTGGCACCGGTGGCCTGCATGATCTCGTCTGGCGTGAGCAGATCGCAGGCCTTGATCGACGAGGCTTTGCCTCCACTGTTTGCTCCCCCGCCAGACGAACCGGCTGCAGACGGCGAAGCCGAGGACGTGCAGGATGCGATGGCCACCCCAGCAATAATCGCCAGGACACCAAGACGCCATCGTGCGGAACTGCGGATCATTGATACCTCTCCTCTCGATCCACTCAGGGCGGGCAGATGTCCCGCCTAGGCAATCGGGATGGCGGGTCATCGACGAGATTACGCGCGCGCCCGGGTGACGCAAGAGGTGAACACCCCGTTCTGAAAGGTGTTAGCCAAGCAGTCGGAGAGGGCAGTAGGCCCGCCCCGCGCCGCCGCTTTACCAGTTGGCCCAGACGACCCCGCGAGTGCCGTCATCGCCCTTGAACGCGAGCCCGTACTCCGTGTGCTGCTGGTGCGAGCACAGAAGGGGGTGATTGCTCGTATGGGCCAGCGCCGCCGAGTCCTCCAAGCCAATCCGGCCGCGGGCGGAGGCGGAACGCCTTGACGCAGTCCCCGTTCGAACCTACGTTCCGCGTATGAGCGACATGCGCCAGCCGCGCGCCTTTTACGAGGCCGACAACTTGGGCACCGAGATCTTCGACGCCCTGGCGGCGAGCATCATCGCGGGCAGCTCCGTCGAGGGCGACATCGACTTCTACCGCCGACTGGCCGGGGAGACAGGCGGACCGATCCTTGACGTCGGGTGCGGCACCGGTCGGGTGGCCATGGCCCTCGCGGCGGACGGTCACGAGGTCGTGGGCATCGACCTCTCTGCGCCGATGCTGCGTCTTGCAGAACAACGGCGAGAGGCGTTGCCCGCCGCTGTAGCGGCCCGCCTCTCGTTCCATCAAGCGGACATGGCGACGCTCGACCTCGGACGCGCGTTCGCGCTCGTTGTGACGCCGTCTCGGGTCTTCCAGTTCATGCTCACGACCGACGCCCAACGGCAGGCCCTGGCGGCTCTGCGATCCCACCTGCGCCCCGGCGCCCGGCTGGTCCTGGACCTGTTCGACCCACTGCTCGACCTCGTCGTCCCGAGCCCCGACGTCACCGCGCGCGGCGGCGAGCTCGTTCATCCAACGACCGGAAATCGCGTCACCTGGGAGGTCACGGGACGGAGGCCGGATCCGGCCCTCCAGCTCATCGTCGAGGACTGGACAGCGAGTGAGATCGACGCATCTGGCGAGGTGCTTCGGACCGACACCGAGCGGCTCACCCTGCGCTGGTCGTTGCGGAGCGAGATGCGGCTCCTCTTCGAGCTAGCCGGCCTCAAGGTCGTTGCCGACTACGGCGACTTCAGGGGCGGACCGCCGGCCTACGGCCGCGAGCAGGTCTGGGTGCTGGGGAACCGGGAGGGTTAGCAGCACGCGACGATATTGCCGGCGCGCAGGCTGTGCTCACCTGGATACCCCCCTCTGTTTAGTTCTTCGTCGTATGCGCGAGCGTCACCTCGCCAGATTGACTAGAGCGGAGGGACCTCGAGGGCAGCGCGGCTCGTCGGTGAGGGCGTGTTGTGGACGTGGCGCGCGGCGGCCTGCGGCGGCAGCGCGCCGGCACGGACCAGCTCCTCGTCGTAGACCTCCTCGATCTGGCGAACCATTGCGTCGAGGCTGAAGCGAGCCTCGACGGTCGCGCGCCCGGCCTCCCCCATCCGAGCGCGGAGCTCGGGCGAGCAAGCGAGGCGGATGCAGGCCTCGGCCAGCGCGGCGGGATCGGCCGGTGGCACAAGGAGGCCGTCGAGACCGTTGGTCAGCACCTCCGGGATGCCGCCCACCGTTGACGCCACGACGGGCTTGCGGCGCGCCATCGCCTCGAGGATCGAGATTCCCTGGGCCTCACGGAGGGACGGCAGGACGGCGACGTCGATCTCGCCGGTGATGGCGGCCACGTCCTCGCGGCGGCCGGTGAAGACGATCCGCTCCCCGGCACGCCCTGGCAGCGAGGCTGCGAGCGCGCGGAGCTCATCCTCAAGCGAGCCCTCGCCGACGATCACCAGCCACGCCTCCGGCGCGCCGCGCAGGATCGCGGGCATCGCCTCGATGAGGTATCGGTGGCCTTTCTCGGGCTCGAGCCGGGCGACCACGCCGAGCAGGGGAGCGCCGCCGGGAATCCCGAACTCGTGGCGCAACGAACAGGCGCCGAGGGGCAGGTCGAATCGGTCCAGGTCGACACCGTTGGGGATGAC
>DATCOX010000084.1:0-6020 GCA_036564495.1 Candidatus Limnocylindria bacterium | reverse complement strand
GCCGGCCGGAACGGCACGCTGGCGGGGACGCATCTACAACTCGCTGACTCCGTCGTTCATGTGGCAGCGGATCTACCGCGGGGTGTACGGCACCGCGGCCTACCAGTCCGTGTACCAGGCGGGCGGTCATTTCCTCGACCTTCTCCACCAGGTAGGCGTACCCGGCGCCGTCGTCCTCTTGCTCACCGCGCCGCTCGCGCTGATCTCGCCGTGGCTGGTCATTCCCGCCGCGCTGGCCGTCGCAGGCCTGTTCGTGCTCGCCGCCGTCGACATGGCGCGAGCCCAGCCACCGCGCCGCAGCGAGACGGGCGGATTTCGCTTCCGCGCCAAGGTCGCGGTCTATCACCTGCTGCAACCGCTGGTGCGCTACTGGGCTCGCAGCCGCCACCGCAACATCGCCCACAGGAACCTCGACTCCCACCAGGAGCTGCCCGCAGCGATCCGACGGGTGCGCCGCGGCGTCGTGGTGGTCCCCGAGGATCGGCCCCGCTCGGAGCTGGCGGCGGCCCTGGTCGATGCGCTGCGCCGCCGTGGCATTCGGACGATGCACCCGAGCGGCTGGGAGGACTACGACGCGCGTCTGCTGCTCTCCGGTTTCGTCTACGGCGAGCTGCAGACGAGCAGCCATCCGGAGGGCTTCGTTCAGGTCCGCATTCGCATGCGGCCGCGGCCGCAGCCGCTCGCCGCGGCGGTAATAGCGGGGGCCGCGGCGGTGGTCTTCAGTCCCGTTCTGGCTGTGCTCCTGCTGGTACCGGCGGCGAGCTTCGCCCGTGGTGCCTTCCGGGCGCGCCGCCTGCCGGCCCGGATGCTGTGCAGCTCGGAAACGCCATGAGCGACGCCGCGATGGAAGAGGCAGTGATGGAGGAGCTGATGGGCGAGCCGTCCAAGCGCGGCGCCCTGCGCCGCGGCTGGAAGCTTCTGCCGCGGATCCTGCCCTACCTGCGGCCCTTCCGCAAGATGGCCGCCCTCTCCGTCTTCCTCACCATCGTGCTCGCGGTCGTGGCGCTGGCCGAGCCCTGGCCGCTCGCCTTCGTGGTCGACAGCATCATCGGCCACAAGCCGCCGCCCGGCTGGGTGGCCGCGATCTTCGGGAGCGGCACCGGCGCCCTGATCCTGCTCGCGGTCTTCGCGACCCTGCTGCTGACCCTGCTGGCGGGCGGCCTGACCGTCCTCAACGAGTACCTGTCGACCAGCGTCGACCAGCGCATGGTTCTCGACCTTCGCAGCGAGATGTTCCAGCACGCCCAGCGGCTCTCGCTCGGCTTCCACGACGACGAGCGGACGGGCATCTTGATGTATCGGATCAACAACCAGGCGGCCGCGATGGGCGAGATCGTGGTCGGATTGCCCAATCTGGCGCAGAGCGTGCTGACGATCGCCGGGATGGCCTACATCTCGTTCCAGATCAATCACCTGCTGGCGCTGCTGGCGCTGGGCATCACCCCCTTCATCGCCTACTCGACCACCTTCTACACGGATCGCATCGAGCCACGTATCTACCGCGTCCGCGGTCTCGGAGCGATGAACTTGGCGATCGTCTACGAGTCGATGTCGATGATGAAGGTGGTGCGGGCATTCGGGCACGAGAGGCGCGAATTCAAGCGTTTTCGCAAGCAGGGCGAGGAGTGGGTCGGCGCGACGATCGGCCTGACCGTCCGCCAGACGGCCTTCAAGCTGGCCGTGCAGCTGATCACCTCGGCCGGCACGGCGGCGGTGCTCGGGGTCGGCGCCTACCAGGCGGTGAACGGCCAGATCACCGCCGGTCAGCTGCTGGTGGTCCTCTCCTACATCAACCAGATCTACCAGCCGCTCGAGGACCTGACCAGCACGCTGACCAGCTTCCAGCAGTGGTTCATCGGACTGCGCCTCGCGTTCGACCTGGTCGACACGGTGCCCGAGGTGACCGAGAAGCCTGACGCCCGTGCGATCGGACGCGGCCGGGGCGAGATCGAGTTCGACGGCGTCGGCTTCGACTACAAGACACGTCCGGACGCGCTCAAGGACATCTCCTTCAAGGTCCCCGCGGGGCGCGCCGTCGCGATCGTCGGGCCGACCGGGGCCGGCAAATCGACCCTGGTCAGCCTGCTGCCGCGCTTTTATAACCCCCAGCGGGGACGGGTCCTGATCGACGGCTACGACGTCCGCGACCTGACCCTCGAGTCGCTGCGCAAACAGTTCAGCATCGTGCTGCAGGAGCCGCTGCTGTTCTCGGGCAGCATCCTCGACAACATCCGCTACGGCAACCCGGACGCCTCGCTGGAGGAGGTCGAGCAGGCCGCCAAGGCGGCCAACGCCCACGACTTCATCACCGAGCTGCCGGACGGCTACGAGACGATGCTGGGTGAGCGGGGCACGAAGATCGCCGGCGGCGAGCGACAGCGGATCGCGGTCGCACGGGCATTCCTGAGGGACGCCCCGATCCTGATCCTCGACGAGCCCACCTCGTCGATCGACTCGCGCACCGAATCGGTGATCCTCGAGGCGCTCGACAGGCTGATGGTCGGGCGCACGACGATCGTGATCGCCCACAGGCTCTCGACCGTGCGCAGCGTCGACGAGATCCTGGTGATGAACGAGGGCCGCCTCGTGGAGCGCGGCAGCCATCGCGAGCTGGCCGAGCAGGCCGGCCTCTACCAGGAGCTCTGGGAGGCCCAGACACGGGTCCACCGCGGGCGGCGACCGCTGGCGCCGGCAAGCGCCACAGAGGAGTTGGAGACGGCCGAGGCGGCTGCGTCGCAGCTGGCAGGTTCGAACGGCGCCGACGGCGGTCACGAACCCCACCACGACCGCAGCGACGGCGGGGCGGATCGTGAGACGACACCCGCACCACCACCCCATGAGCGCGCCGCGGACTCCGGCGGGCAGACTGCGGCATTGCCGCGCCCGAAGATCGTGCTGCTCGGGATGCTCACCAAGATCCCGGTCGGCGGCGTTGCCTGGCTTGTCGGCCAGTACGCGACCGGATTCGAACGGCTCGGCTACGAGGTGTACTACGTGGAGGCGCATGCCCGCACGCCGTCGATGTTCATGGAGCACGAGCACGACGACGGCACCGAACGCGCCGCGCGCTACATCGCCGACTTCGCCCGTCGATTCGGTCTCGGTGACCGCTGGGCCTTCCAGGCGCTCCACGAAGAGGGCCGCTGCCTCGGCATGAGCTCGGAACAGCTCGACCGCCTGTATCGCGACGCGGCCCTGATCATCAACATGCACGGCGGCACCCTCCCGCTTCCCGAGCACGCCGCCACGGACCGTCTCGTCTTCCTCGGCACCGACCCGGTCGAGGTCGAGTTGGAGGTCCACCAGGGGGACCGCCAGGCGATCGAGTTCCTCGACCAGCACGTCGCCTTCTTCACCTGGGGGCTCAACTACGGGAACCCCGACTGCGTGCTGCCGTGGGCACGCCCCTTCTCCTTCGTCCCCAGCCCGCCGCCGGTGGTTCTCGGCTTTTGGGACAACGACTTCGTCCCCGACGCCGGTCCGTTCACCACGATCGGCAACTGGCGCCAGCCCTACCGCGACGTACGGTTCGAAGGTCGCAAATACGGCTGGAGCAAGCACGAGGAGTTCCTGAAGATCCTCGACCTCCCGGCGCGCGTAAACACCCCGATCCAGCTCGCCCTCTCGAGCTACGAGGACGATGATCGCCAGCTGCTGGAGGAGCATGGCTGGCTCGTCCGTCCCGGCCTCGAGGTATCGAGCGACCTCGACTCCTATAGCTCATACATCGCGCTCTCGGCCGGCGAGCTGTCGGTCGCGAAGGAGCAGAACGTCCACTTCCGCAGTGGCTGGTTCAGCGAGCGAAGCGCCATGTACATGGCCGCAGGGCGCCCCGTCGTCCTTCAGGACACCGGGTTCGGCAACGCCCTGCCCACCGGCGACGGCCTGTTCGCCTTCCGCGACCTCGACGGCGCGGCCGAGGCGATCACGGCGGTTGAGGCGGATCCTGCGCGTCACCGCCGAGCCGCTCGCGAGATCGCGCGTGAATACCTCAGCCATGAGGTCGTGCTCGGCGATCTGCTCGACCACGTGGGGCTTCAGGCTCCCAGGCGTTCCCGGCCGCCGGAGAGCTCGCCGGCGCCGGCGCAGCTGCCGCCCGCGCTTCCCGTGCAGCCGCTCTCGAGGCGGCCGCTGCAGATCCCGCAGGAGACGGTGGAGCACGTGCAGGGCCGGCCGGTCCCTGCCGTGAGGCGGCCGCCTGGCCCGCCGGTCGCCAGCGTGGTGATGCCGGTGCTCGACAACCCAGCCTGCACACGGATGGCGCTCGAGAGCCTTCTCGCCAACACCGACGAGCCCCCCTACGAGGTCATCGTCGTGGACAACGGCTCCTCCGAGCCCACTCGCCAGTACCTCGAAGTGCTGGCAGCGCGCAACCGCCACGTGCGCCTGCTTCGCAATGAGCGCAACCGGGGCTTTGCGGCGGCCTGCAATCAAGGGCTGGACGCGGCCGTAGGCGAGCTGCTCGTCCTGCTCAACAACGACACGATCGTGCCTCCCGGATGGCTGTCGGGCCTGAGGAGGCACGTGGACGATCCCGCGATCGGTCTCGTCGGGCCGACGACGAACCGATGCGGCGGTGCCGCCGAGATCCGCACCTCGTACGACTCCTACGGAGAGATGCTCGCCTTCGCCCGTGAGCGCCACGAGGCCTCGGGCGGACAGGCCCCGGCCGAGATCGCCGTCGCGGAGATGTTCTGCGCCGCCTTCCGGCGCGACGTCTTCGACGCCGTCGGACCGCTCGACGAGCGCTTCGAGATCGGGATGTTCGAGGACGACGACTATGTCCGGCGCATCCGCGACGCGGGGTATCGGGTGGTATGTGCCGATGATGTCTTTGTCCACCACTTCGGGGAGGCCTCGCTGGGGCTGCTGGCCGCCGACGGACGCTACGGCGAGCTGTTCCATGCCAACCGCCGACGCTTCGAGGACAAGTGGAGCGTCACGTGGGAGTCCCACGATCGCCGCCGCGACCCAGAGTACGCCGCGCTGACCCGCCGAGTCGAGGCCGCCATGCGCCGGCACCTGCCGGAGGGCTCGACGGTGCTCGTCGTCAGCAAGGGGGACGACGCGCTGGTCGAGCTCGACGGCCACGAGGCCTGGCACTTCCCGCAGCTCGACGACGGCACGTATTCCGGTCACCACCCCGCCGACGACGACGAGGCGATCGCCGAGCTCGAGCGGCTGCGCAAGCGGGGCGCCGAGTACCTCGTGGTCCCGGCGACCTCGCTGTGGTGGCTCGACCACTACCAGGGCTTCCGGCGCCATCTCGATGGGTACCGCCGCGCCAGCGTGGACCCCGCGACCGCGGTCATCTACGAGCTCGAGCAGCCCGTGGAGGCCTCAGCCGGATTGAGGGACTCCGCATGAACCGGCGGCGGCTGGAGGAGCTCGCGGAGCGCGTGGCCGCGCTGGAAGCCCTGGCCGGAGGAACCATCGACGCCACCAGCCTCGACGCCCGCCTGTCGGCGATCGAGGATGCGATCCGGCGGCTCCGGTACGACGATGAGGACCTCGGCGAGATCGATGACACCGTGCGTCGCTGCTGGGAGCTCGTCGGCGAGCACGTGCCCGTCGGTGAGCGCGTGGCGGTCGTGTCCGAGGGGGATCCTGCCCTGCTCGCCCGCTATGACCGGCCGATCGCCGCATTCCCCCAAGGCGCGCGGGCGGGAAGTCCGGATCGCGACTTCGACCACGGTGCAGCGGCGATCGCCCACCTCGAGGCCCAGCGGGTTCAGGGCACTCGATTCCTGCTGCTCCCGGAGCCGGCACGCTGCTGGATGCAGAGGTATCCGGAGTTCGCCGAGCATCTTCTGACGCGCTACGACGTCGTGGCCGACGAGGCAGGCGCCGGCCTGCTGGTCGATGTCGGCGCCGCTCGCGCAGCCGGGCAGGGACAGGGCACGCTGGTGGAGGTACTCGACCGACTCGTCGCCGGCGACCGCTACGCGCCCGTGCTCGACTGGACAGGTCTTGATCTCGAATCGGTGACCGGCGGGCGCAACTTGTTCGCGCCCCCCGCC
>DATCOX010000034.1:0-5482 GCA_036564495.1 Candidatus Limnocylindria bacterium | reverse complement strand
GACCTGTACGTGCCCCGCGACGCGGTCAGCCGCGAAAACGGGGCGCTGCGCGTGGAGCTGGGGCGGCGGGCCGCCTACGAGGCCTGGCACCGCCCGCTGAAGCGCGCCCCGCACGGCGAGCGATGAGCGAGCGATTCGACCCAGCGGACCTCGCCTTGATGCGCGACGAGGAGGAGGTCGAGATCGAGACCGCCGCCAGCGACGAAGGCCCGGCGCATCGGGCCATCATCTGGGTCGTCGTCGACGACAGCGATCGGGTCCTGATCCGCAGCTACCGCGGTCCCGCGCGCTGGTATCGAGAGATCACGGCGCGCCCGGACGGCGTTCTCCACGTCCGAGGCCGCGCCCTGCCGGTCCGCGCTGTTCCGGCGGCCGATGCGGAGCGAGTCGCCGCCTGCACGGACGTCCTGCGATCCAAGTACGCCGGCCATACCTCGATGCCGGTCATGCTGCGCCAGTACCTGGAGACGACCCTCGAGCTGTTGCCGCGCTGAGGGTCAGCCGCGTCCCGTCGCCGAGCGAACGCGCTCCGGCTCGATCACGAAGATCTCGCGATCCATGGTCCGCATCATGTAGTCGCGGCCGGTGTATCGGCGCGACAGCTTGTCGATGAAGGCGAGCCCCTCGTCCGGACGGATTTCGATCACTCGGCCGCTGACCGAGATCCAGCGCCACGGGTTGGCCCGATCGACCACCGAGACGGCGATTCGCGGGTCCGCACGAAGCGCCTTCCCCTTGGCGGAGCCGACGCGCGAGCTGGTCAGCACGCGGCCATCCTCGTAATCCACCCACATGATGTGCGTCAGGAGGGCACCGCGCGGGGCGACGACCGTGACGTGGCCAAGGGTGCTGCCGGTCAGCAGGTCGACCAGCTCAGCGGGGATCTCATTGACGGCGGTGGGCATGGCGTTGGGCTTCCGATCCTGCACGAACTAGTTGACACGGCAACATTACCGCCTCGTGTGGCGGCCTGCCACCCAACCGGTTGTGCGCTACCCTAGGCGGATGGACGAGGCAGCACGAGCCGATGCGTTCTACTCGCACGTCTCGAGCGGCGGCAAGATCGAGCCCGACGACTGGATGCCGGACGACTACCGCGCCGCGGTGCTGAAGTTCGTCGAGATGCACGCGAATAGCGAGCTGATGGGCGTCCTCCCTGAGCGGGAATGGATCCTCCGCGCCCCCACCCTGCGACGGAAGCTCGCGCTCACCAGCAAGGTGCAGGACGAGGTCGGCCACGCGCAGCTGCTGTATCGCGTCGCCGAGGACCTCGGCAAGAGCCGCGAGCAGATGCTCCAGGACCTGATCGCTGGCAAGACCAAGTTCCACAACGTCTTCCACTACCCGACCCGCAGCTGGGCCGACGTCGGGATCATCGCCTGGCTGGTGGACGCGGCGGCGATCGTCAGCCAGCAGGCGCTCCGCGACTCCTCCTACGCGCCGTACGCGCGGACCATGAAGAAGATCTGCTGGGAGGAATCGGTTCACATCATGCACGGGCGTGACGTGGTCCTCACCCTCATGAACGGGACCGATGCCCAGCGCGCCTCCGTCCAGGAAGCTCTCGATCGATGGTGGGGCCCGCTCATGCAGATGCACGGCCCGCCAACGAACCCCGAGACCGATCGCGACCTCATCTGGAAGATCAAGGCCAAGGGCAACGAGCAGCTGCGACAGGAGTTCCTCTCGATCTACGTGCCCCGCATCCGGGAGCTCGGCCTCGTGATCCCCGATCCGGCGCTCACGTACGACGATGCCGCCGGCCGCTGGGTCTACACGGAGCCCGACTGGGACGAGCTGCGCCATGTGGTCACCGGCCACGGGCCGAAGTCGCAGGAGCGCCTCGCGTTCCGGCGCAACGCCCGCGAGGTGACCCAATGGGTGCGCGACGCGATCATCGGCCCGGTCGGCGCGGCGGCCTGAGGCCGCCATCGGCTCGATGGGCTCCAAGGACCGCGTCTGGGAGGTCTTCCGCCAGGAAGCCGAGGGCGATCCGATGGTCCACGGGGGCAGCGTGAAGGCTCCTGACGAGGAGCTGGCCACGCACTACGCCCGCGAGTTCTACGGGCGCCGGCAGGAGAGCGAGCGGCTCTGGATCGTGCCACGGGACGCCATCCTCGAGCTCGACGACCCTGACCTGCTCAAGCCGCCGTTCGATCGGTCCTTCAAGCGCCCCGGTGGGTTTCTGATCAAGCACAAGCTCGAGGCGGCGCGCGAGCGGGCAGGCAGCCCGCAGGTCGAGGAGGTGGGGGAGTGAGCGAGCTCGACCGCAAGACGCGCGACGCGCTGGGCGAGCTGCTACTGGCGATGGCCGACGACGAGTTCGTGCTCGGCTTCTGGGACTCCGAGTGGACCGGCATCGCGCCGATCCTCGAGGAGGACGTGGCCATGAGCTCGGTCAGCCAGGACGAGATCGGGCATGCCAAGGCCCTGTACGAGCTGCTCGCCGGGCTGACCGGCGAAGACGCCGATCGGATTGCCTTCGGGCGGCCGGTGGATGCGTATCGGCACGCCGCACTCATGAACCACGCCCGCACCGATTGGGCGTTCAGCATCGCCCGCCGCTTCCTCTACGAGCACGCGGATGCCGTGCGGCTCGAGTCACTTGCCTCGTCCGCGTATCAGCCGCTGGCGGATCTGGCGGTCAAGATGCGCCGCGAGGAGACCTACCATCTCCTCCATTTCGATCTCTGGCTGCGGCGCCTGGCGGAGGGCGGCGAGGACTCTCACGCGCGCCTCGCGCACGCGATCAGGGCGCTCTGGTCGGATGCGCAGGCGGTCTTCGCGCCACTCGCCGGTGAGGCGTCGTTGATCGCCGCGGGGATCCTTCCCGAGTCGCTCGAGGCGCTGCGGGCGCGCTGGCTGGAGCGGGTCACCACGCGCCTGGAGGCGGCTCACCTGCCGGTGCCGGCGGCGACGAATCGGCCGGGTGCCGAAGGCCGCACGCGGCACACGGACGAGTTCGCATGGCTCCACGGGGAGTTCACGATGGTCTCCGGCTCCGAGGCAGACGCGACGTGGTAGCCGCCGCCCCGACCCGCGAGTCTGCGGTGTGGGCCGCCCTCGCCGAGATCTCGGACCCGGAGATCCCGGCGATCAGCCTCGTCGACCTTGGCGTGATCCGGGGCTTCGGCTTCGAGCCACGCGAGACCGGCGGCGAGCGGCTGACCGTTGAGCTGATGCCGACCTTCGTCGGCTGCCCGGCGATTGACGTCATGCGCCACCAGATCGGGGAGCGCTTGACTGACCTTGGCCTCGCCGACGAGGTGGTGGTGGAGCTGACCTTCGCGGAGCCGTGGACATCGGACCGCATCACGCCGGCCGGCCGAGAGGCCCTCCGCTCGAGCGGCTTTGCGCCGCCGGTCACCATCGGCTCGACCTTCACTGGCGATTCGCTGACGGTCCTGCCGATTGCCACCTGCCCGTACTGCGCGTCGCGCAACACGACCCTGGAGAACCCATTCGGCCCGACCCTGTGTCGGGCGATCTACCACTGCGCGGACTGCCGCCAGCCGTTTGAGGCCTTCAAGCCCGTCTGAGTCGATACGGTACCCTTCGCCGCATGGCGATCGACTCTGACGAGGTCCGTTCCGCAGCCCAGGAACTGCTCGACGCGGGCGCCCACGACCAGCTCGACACGATGCGTCACTCGAGCGCGCACGTCATGGCGGCGGCCGTCCGCGAGCTCTTCCCGGAAGCCAAGCTGGGGATCGGGCCGGCCATTCGCGACGGCTTCTACTACGACTTCGACCTGCCTCGCGCCCTGACCCCCGTCGATCTGGAGGCGATCGAGACGAAGATGCGTGAGCAGGTGGCAGCGAACCTGCCCTTCGAGCGCAGCGAGCTCGGCCGCGACGAGGCCGTCGCCCGCGAGACATCGGCGGGTCAGACCTACAAGGCCGAGATCATCAGCGAGCTGCCGCCGGGCGAGGTGATCAGCTTCTACACCCACGGCACGTTCACCGACCTGTGCCGTGGGCCGCACCTCGAGTCGACCGGCAAGGTCGGCCCGTTCAAGCTCCTGAACTCCGCTGCCGCCTACTGGCGCGGCGACGAGAAGCGCCCGATGCTGCAGCGCATCTACGGATCGGTCTGGGAGACCCAGGAGGACCTGGACCGATACCTGTGGCGGGTGGAGGAGGCGAGGAAGCGCGATCACCGCAAGATCGGCCGCGATCTGGACCTGTTCAGCTTCCACCCCGAGTCGCCCGCGGCTCCCTTCTGGCATCCGCGCGGGATGGCGCTGTGGCGCGCGCTCGAAGAGTGGTCGCTGCAGGTTCGTCGCGAGGGCGGCTTCGTCGAGGTCCGCACGCCTGGGTTGGTGCGCAAGGAGCTGTGGGAGACGTCGGGCCACTGGGCGCTCTACCAGGACAACATGTTCGTCTTCGAGGATGGCGACCACGTGGCCGGGCTGAAGCCGATGAACTGCCCGGAATCGATGCTCATCTTCAAGACGTCCCTTCGCTCGTATCGGGACCTACCGATGCGCCTGGCCGACTACAGCTGGCTCTTTCGCAACGAGCGCACCGGCGCCCTGGCGGGCATGTTCCGGGTCAGGCAGCTGACCCAGGATGATTCGCACGTCATCTGCCGCGAGGACCAGGTGATCGACGAGGTGAATCTCGCGCTGCGGCTGATCCGGCGCCAGTTCGAGCCGTTCGGATTCCAGCCCCGCTTCAAGCTGGCTACGCGGCCGGAGAAGAAGCTCGGCACTGACGAGTTCTGGGACATGGCAGAGGGGCAGCTGGCGGAGGCGGCTGAGAGCGCCGGCATCGAGTACACCCTCGATCCTGGCGGCGGAGCCTTCTATGCGCCCAAGATCGACGTCTTCATCGACGATGCGCTCGGGCGTGAGTGGCAGATGGCCACCGTCCAGATCGACTACCAGCTGCCGCAGCGCTTCGAGCTCGAGTACCGCGCCGCCGACGGCGGGACAGCTCGGCCGGTGGTCGTTCACTACGCGATCTACGGCAGCTTCGAGCGGTTCATCGGCGTCATCACCGAGCACTTCGCAGGCGCCTTCCCGGCCTGGCTGGCGCCGGTCCAGGTGATGGTGATCCCGATCGCCGACCGCCACGTCGAGTACGCGGAGAAGGTGCGGAAGGCGCTCTTCGAGGCCGGCCTGCGCGCGGAGGTCGACGATCGATCGGAACGGATGCAGGCCAAGCTGCGGGACGCGCAGGAGCAGAAGGTGCCGGTGATGCTGGTGCTCGGAGATCGCGACCAGGAGGCCGGTGCCGTCAGCCCTCGGCTGCGGACGGGTGAGTCGACCCAGGGGATCGGCCTGGCCACCTTCATCGCCGACTTCACCGGCCGGGTCGAGCGCCGCGAGCTGTGGCCCTACGCACCGGAGGAGAGGCAGCCCTGAGGAAGATGCGCGGGGTCGGTCAGCTGGCCCTGCATTCGCCTGACCCGGGCCGCGCCGCGGAGTTCTACGAATCGGCCTTCGGATTCCGACGACGGGCGGCCGACGATGGCGGGG
>DATCOX010000117.1:0-4938 GCA_036564495.1 Candidatus Limnocylindria bacterium | reverse complement strand
AGCGGGTTGCCGGTGTAGGTGTGGCCGTGAAAGAAGGTGCGGAAGTCCTCGTGGGCGCCAAGGAAACCCTCGTAGATCCGCTCCGTGGTCAGCGTTGCGGCGAGCGGCAGATAGCCGCCGGTGAGGCCCTTGGCGAGACAGAGGAAGTCGGGCTCTACGCGCTCCTGCTCGCAGGCGAACATCGTCCCGGTGCGCCCGAACCCGGTCGCCACCTCATCGCAGATCATCAGCGCCCCGTGGCGGTCGCACAGCTCGCGCACCGCCCGCAGGTAGCCGGGTGGGTGGACGAGCATGCCCGCAGCGCCCTGGACCAGCGGCTCGACGATCACCGCGGCGATCTCCTCCTCGTGGGCGGCGAGGATCCGTGCCATGTCGGCCGCGTCGCCCGGCTCGGCGGCGTGGGAGCCGAACAGCAGCGGCCGGTAGGCGGCGCGGAAGAGGTCGATGCCGCCGACCGAGACGGAGCCGATCGTGTCGCCGTGGTAGGCGTCGCGCAAGCGCACGAACGAGGTGCGACGAACGTGCTGGCCGCCGCGCTGGCGCCAGTACTGGAAGGCCATCTTCAGCGCCACCTCGACCGCGGTCGAGCCGGAGTCGGAGTAGAAGACCCTGCTCAGCTCGCCGGGGGCGAGATCGGCCAGGCGCGTCGCCAGCTCGGCCGCGCCCGGGTGCGTGAGCCCGAGCATCGTCGAGTGGGCGACCTTGGCCAGCTGGTCGCGGAGCGCCCGATCGATCAGGGGGTGACGATGGCCGTGGACGTTGCACCACAAGGAGGAGACGCCGTCGATGTAGCGGCGTCCGTCGCCGTCGATCAGGTGGATGCCGTCGGCCCGCTCAATGACCAGCGGCTCCTCCTCGCACCATTCACGCTGTTGGGTGAAGGGGTGCCAGAGGTGGTCGTGGTCGAGTCTCTGGTGTAGGGCCGCGGCGCTGCGCCGCGGCACATGCGTGTCAGGCGGTGAAGCCGCCGCATTTGATTTGGTGGCCGACATCGCCGCCGCCCAAAGCTAGATGCCCGAGCGGCGGCAAACGTGGGCACCTCCGGCATCTGTTCGCCGGCATCGTGTGATGTCGATCACACAGACAACTATTCCTCTTGCGGAAAGGTTGCAAATTTGCAACTATTGTCTGCGTGGAACCAGCATCAGTAACCAAGGAAGAGGCGACGGTGGTCGAGACCACCCCTGAGATCCGTGCCACCGCGGCCCGCATAGCGGCGCTGTTCAGTCACGTCTTCCTCTTCGACCAGGGCCAGCAGCTACGAGCGATCGAGGAGACCGGGCTGACGATGGCCCAGTGCAAGACCTTGCTGGCGCTTGCCGGCCCCGGTGAGAGCGCCGAGCCGCGCCACATCACCGAGATCGCGGAGCGCCTCGGCCTCTCGCTGCCGTCGATCAGCCGCGCCGTCGACGGCATGGTCCGCAAGCGCCTCATCACCCGGGTCGAGGATGAGCACGACCGGCGCGTGCGTCGGATCGCGATCGCGGCCAAGGGCGAGAAGCTGGTCGCCGAGCTGGTATCTATGCGGCTCGCCGGTCTCGAGGCCTTCGCCTCCACCCTCACCGCCCCCCAGCGGCGAAAGCTCGACACCGCGATCGACGCGCTCCGCGACGACCGCGAGGAGATCGCGACGACCTTTGAGGACCTGATCAGGAAGGGCGACGCCAGATGACCCGTCACCAGGCCCGGTTGATCAACGACGCGAACCGCAAGTGGTGGACGCTCGGCGCGATGTGCTTCGCCCTGTTCATGATCATGCTCGACAACACGGTCGTGAACGTCGCGCTGCCTTCGATCCAACGCGACCTCGGCGCTTCGATCTCGTCCCTCGAGTGGATCATCAACGGGTACACGCTCTCCTTTGCCGTGTTGCTGGCGACCGGCGGGCGGCTCGGCGACATCTTCGGGCGGCGGCGCATGTTCATCGGCGGCGTCGTCCTCTTCACCCTGTCTTCTGCCACCGCCGGCTTCGCCCCCGACACGCTCTCGCTGGTGATCAGCCGCATCGCCCAGGGCGTCGGCGGCGCCTTCATGATGCCGGGGACGCTGTCGATCATCACCGACGCCTTTCCCGCTGCGGAGCGCGGCAAGGCGATCGGAACCTGGGCCGGCGTCTCGGCGCTGGCCCTCGCGATCGGTCCCCTTCTGGGCGGCTTTCTCACCGAGCACGTCGGCTGGCAGGCAATCTTCTTCATCAACGTCCCGGTTGGGATCGGCACCGTGCTGGCGGCCCTTTTCGCGGTCCGCGAATCGCGCGACGAGACCGTCGGTCGAGAGGTCGACTACGCGGGGGTTGTTGCTCTGACCGCGGGGCTCACCGCGCTTGTGCTCGCCCTGGTCGAGGGCAACGGCTGGGGTTGGGGCTCGCCCAGGATCGTCGCGCTGATCGCCGGCTCGGTCGTCCTGCTCGCCGCCTTCGTCGCCATCGAGCAGCGCGTTCGCGTGCCGATGGTCGAGTTCGGCCTCTTCGCGAACCGCACTTTCATCGGCGCCGTCTCGGTCGCCTTCATCGTCACCTTCGCGATGCTGGGGATGTTCTTCTTCCTCGCCCTGTACATGCAGAACATCCTCGGCTACTCGCCGCTCGAGGCCGGGGTTCGCTTTCTGCCCACGACCCTCCTGATCATGGTCGTGGCGCCGATCTCGGGGCGGCTCTCAGACCGCTTCGGTCCGCGCTGGCCGATCGTCGCCGGGCTGTCGGTGACCACCACCTCGCTCTTCATGTTCACCCAGATCGGCCCTGGGACCACTTACGCCAGCCTGCTGCCCGCCTTCATCCTGATGGGGGGCGGTGTCGCGCTGACGATGTCGCCGATGTCGACGGCGGCGATGAACGCCGTCTCGACAGCGAAGGCTGGAATCGCATCCGGAATTCTCTCGATGTTCAGGATGGTCGGCGGGACCTTCGGGGTCGCCGCGATCGGGGCGATTTTCCAGGCCGAGGCCGGCTCGGTCATCGCCCCCGGTCGGGACGCGTTCATTCGCGCACTCAGCCACGCGATGTGGCTCTCGACCGCAGTCGCCGCCGCCGGAGTCGTCATCGCATTCACGATGATCGAGTCACGCAAGGAGCATTCCCCGGTGCAAGAGCTCGCGGAGGCCGCCGGCACCCCGCTGGCCGAGATCGGGGCGGTTCAGGCCGATGGCTGAGTTCCGGACTGTCCTGGTTCGTGGGACCCCGCACCTGTTTCCCCGACCGGAACGTCGAGCTGTGGCCACGAATCGGGACGGTTCAGGTCAAGGAGCCGAAGCACAGCCACCGGCACGCCTCCCAACGACTCCAGCGTCCGACGGTTGGAGCTCTGGATCGGATCGGGATCCTGAGGCCACGGAGTCAATACGACCAAGGCAACGTCGAGGGCGGCGGCCCGCGCCCCTTCCAGCGTCAGCAGAGTGTGGTTGATCGTCCCCAGGCCCGGCTCCGCCGCTACTACTAGCGGCAGCGCAAGCTCACGCGCCAGGTCGCGGACCAGGTAGCCGGGCGCGAGGGGGACCATCAGACCGCCAACCCCCTCGCAGACCAGGACGTCGGCGTCTGCCTCCGCCCGCCGTGCTGCCCTGAGCAGCCGCGGTGGCTCGATCCGGTCCCCGGCCAGCTCCGCGGCCAGGTGTGGAGAGGCGGGGGTGTCGTAGCGGTAGGGCGCGATCTGCTCATCTGACTGGGCGCTGCGGGAGGCGCGGCGCAGCAGCTCGTGGTCTGCCTCCCCCGGCTCGGACAGGCCGGTAACCGCTGGCTTGAAGACCGCGACGGTCTGGCCCTGGGCGGCAAGCGATCGTGCGATCACCGCCGCGACCACCGTCTTTCCGACCGCGGTGCCGGTGCCGGTTACGAAGAACCTGCGCAAGGCGGTCGGCGCTCCGCGCCTAGGCTGCTTCTTCGAGCCACGGGGTGGTCTCGCGGCGCTCCGGCTCGATCCACTGGTCCTCGTCCCACTCCTCCAGCGCTTCCGGTGCCGGCCCCGTCAATAGACCGATCTCGCGAGCGGCGTCGCCGATCACCTTTGCCGCTCGGACCAACTCGGAGCCGCGGTGTGTCGCCATCGTCGCGAGGCGCAGGCGTGAGGTTCCCTCGGGCACAGTGGGAGGCCGGATCCCCTGCGCGAACACGCCCCGCTCCAGGGCCAGCTCTGAGAGCTGCACCGTCACCTCCGGGTCCCCGACCATCACCGGGACGATCTGGGTCTCCGACGGCGCCAGCGGCAGGCCCTCGGCGAGCAGCGCCTCGCGCATCATCTTTGCGTTCGCGCCCAGCCGCTCGACGCGATGGGGATTGGATATGAGCACCTCCAGCGCCGCGTCGGCAGCGGCGACGCTCGGCGGCGGCGGCGCGGTGGAGAAGATGAACGGCCGCGCGACGTTGATCAGGTAATCGACCAGCACGCGACTGCCGCAAACGTAGGCGCCGTAGCTGCCGAGCGCCTTTCCGAGCGTGCCGACCACGACGTCGACCTGGTCGGAGAGTCCCGCCGCGGCGACCGACCCGCGGCCGCCCGGCCCGATCGCCCCGGTGGCGTGCGCCTCGTCGATCATCAGCCGGCAGTCGTAGCGGTGGGCGAGGCGCACCAATCCCTCGATCGGCGCCACGTCGCCGTCCATCGAGAAAACCCCATCGCTGACGATCAACGATCCGCGCCCTTCAGCCTTTCGCAGCCCCCACTCGAGGTGGTCGAGGTCGGCGTGGCGGTAGGCGAAGGTCTCGGCGCGTGAGAGGCGACAGCCGTCGATGATGCTCGCGTGGTTGAGCTGGTCGGAGAAGACAACCTCGCCGTTGCGCGCCAGCGCGGCGATCGCCCCGATGTTGGCGAGGTAACCGGAGCCGAACAGCAGCGCGGCTTCTTGGTCCTTGAAGGCGGCGAGACGCTCCTCCAGGCGGCGGTGCAGCTTCATGTTGCCGGAGATCAGGCGCGACGCGCCGGCGCCGGCGCCCCAGCGCATCGC
>DATCOX010000083.1:0-4588 GCA_036564495.1 Candidatus Limnocylindria bacterium | reverse complement strand
GCGCAGCACGACCGCCTGGTGCAGGCGAGCGGCGTCGTTGTAGAAGAAGGCCAGCGCATTCGCGAGGCGCGCTTCGATCGCATCGGCCAGGTCGTGGTCCCGGGTCAGGCAGTAGACCAGGAGCTCCTGCGATCGGTCGCTCCTCGGATCCATGGTCGCTGAAGACTAGCACCGGCGCGTGACGGGGCCCCGAGAGCGCGGCGGTACAATTCCGGGCCGATGGCCACCACCACACCTGCCCGCAGACGCGCCGAGAACGACCTGACGGCCCCGCGCTACCAGGCGCTCGGCAGCCTCCTCGGTCGCGTCTGGGCGGTCGACCAGGTTGGGGTCGAGGAGCGCGCCGCCTCGCTCGCCAAGCGCAGCATCAAGCGCGAATCGAAGCTGTGGGCGCTCGACCTCGGGATCCGCATGGTGGACCTGACCACCCTCGAGGGGAAGGACACGCCCGGCAAGATCCGGGCCCTGGCGGGCAAGGCTCGGCGGCCGGATCCGACCGATCCCTCCATTCCGAGCGTCGCCGCCCTGTGCGTCTACCCGAACATGATCGCGACGGCCAGAGAGGCGCTCGCCGGATCGAGCGTGAAGGTGGCATCGGTGGCGACCTACTTCCCCTCCGGCCAGGCCCCGCTGCGCGTGAAGCTCGAGGACGTGCGCCAGGCGGTCGCGGCCGGGGCCGACGAGATCGACATGGTGATCGACCGCGGGGCCTTTCTCTCCGGCCGCTACGCGCAGGTCTTCGACGAGATCGTCGCGGTCAAGGAGGCGGCCGGGGACCACCACCTCAAGGTGATCCTGGAGACCGGCGAGCTCGAGACCTACGACAACGTGCGCCGCGCATCGGTCCTGGCCATGGCGGCCGGGGCCGACTTCATCAAGACCAGCACCGGCAAGGTGCAACCCGCCGCGACGCTGCCGGTGACCCTCGTCATGCTCGAGGCGATCCGCGACTTCTACGCGCAGACCGGCCGCGCGGTCGGCATGAAGCCCGCCGGCGGGATCCGCACCGCCAAGGAGGCGATCGCCTACCTGACGGTGCTGTACGAGACCCTCGGCCCGGACTGGATGACCCCTGACCGATTCCGCTTCGGCGCCTCGACGCTGCTCAACGACCTGCTGATGCAGATCCGCAAGGAGCGCACCGGCCGCTACTCCGGTGGGGACTATTTCACCCTCGACTGACCCGATCGTCGAGGTCGCGCCCGGAACCATCGTCGTCTTCAGCGACATCGGCTGCCCGTGGGCGCACGTCGCCGTCTGGCGCCTGCACGACGCACGACGGCGCCTGGGCCTCGAGGGTCGCGTCGCGTTCGATCACCGCGTCTTCCCGCTCGAGCTCTTCAACTCACAGCCGACCCCACGCGACGAGCTGGCGGTCGAATGGGAGGCCTGCGCCGCCCTTGCGCCGCGCGCTGGCTGGCAGGCGTGGGCGGCACCGGACTGGGCCTGGCCCGCGACCATGCTTCCGCCGATGGAGGCGGTCCTCGCCGCCAAGGAGCAGGGGCTGGCAGCCTCGGAGCAGCTGGACCGCGGCCTGCGACGCGCGTTCTGGGGCGAGAGCCGCTGCATCAGCCTGCGGCATGTGATCCTGGAGGTCGCCGCCGAGTGCGACGCCATCGATATCGAGCCGCTGGCCCACGCGTTCGACTCAGGCCGCGCCCGTCACCTGCTCTTCGAGCAGTACGAGGTCGCGCGCAGCGACGCCGTCATCGGCTCCCCCCACCTCTTTCTCGCCGATGGGACCAACCTCGAGAATCCGGGCATCGAGGCGACCTGGGAGGAGGGGAGCGATGGATTCTGGCGGCCGACGGTCGTCGGCGACGACAGAGCCGTCTACGACCGGCTGCTGACCGCGGCGGCTGCCGCGGTCTAGAGTCGCGGCGTGACCTCACGCCGGCATGCGCCGCAGCGTTTCATGCATGTGCACCTGCCCCCGTTCCAGGCCTTGATCGACGCGCATGCGGCCGACCTGCATCGGTTCCTGGCTGCCTCGGTCGGGCCTGATCGGGCCGAGGATTGCCTGCAGGAGACGTTCCTGTCGGCGTTGCGGGCATACCCGCGGCTGCGTCACGCCGACAACCTGCGGGCCTGGCTCTTCACGATCGCCCAGCGCAAGGCAACCGATGCGGTTCGTGCGCTCCGACGCCATCAGGCAGCCGACCTGGATCAGGTTGCGCAGGAGCACCTCGCGGCAACGCCGCATCGGTCGAATGACGACGATCTGTGGGGGTCGGTCCGGGGGCTCCCGGCCAAGCAGCGCGCGGCGCTCGTGCACCGCTTCGTCTTCGACCTCGCCTATCGCGACGTCGGAGAGCGGATGGGGACCAGCGAGGAGGCCGCTCGGCAGAACGTGAGCGCCGGCCTGCGCCGGCTACGCAAGGAGGTGGACCGATGACCGATCTCGAAGGGGGGCTGCGCCGCCCACCGTCCGCCGAGCTCGATCGGAGATCGCTGGCGGCGGGCCTCTCGCGGCGCGCCGCCGAGGCGGGCCTGTTGGACGTCGCCTATGCGGAGACCGACTCACCGATCGGTGAGCTGATCGTCTTCGTGACGCCCCGCGGCCTGCTGCGGGTCAAGTACGCCGATGAGCCGATCGAGGGCGTGCTTGCCGATGTGGCCGCGCGCGTCTCGCCTCGCATCCTGCGCGCTCCGTCGCGGACCGACGAGGCGCGTCGACAGCTCGAGGGATACTTCGCGCTTCGCCGCCGGTCCTTCAACCTGCCGATCGACTGGTCGCTGGTGCACGGCTTCGCCACCGGGGTCCTGCGCGAGACGGCGAGCATCCCGTTTGGCGACGTGCGCACGTACGGTCAGATCGCGGCCCGGGCCGGCTCGCCCCGTGCGGCGCGGGCAGCGGGCAATGCGCTCGGCTCGAACCCGATCCCGATCGTGGTGCCCTGCCATCGCGTGCTGCATGCGGATGGCGGGCTAGGCGGCTACTCGGGCGGTCTCGATCGCAAGCGCTACCTGCTGGCGCTTGAGGGCTCGCTCCCGAAACGCGGCTGACGACGTCAGGCCGGGAGGCCGGTACCGCCGATCCAGGTGCGATAATCGGCCGCGTGACCCTCGTCAAGAAGCCGGAGAGCCGGCCCGCCGCGGCCTCGTGGGGCCTCTCGAAGCGCGGGATCCCGTGGGAGTACGCATCGGCTCCGGAATCGACCGACCACATCCAGATCCGCCGCGAGTACGGCCTCTTCATCGACAACCAGTTCGCCCCGTCGCGTCCCAAGGCCACCTTCGAGGTCATCAACCCCGCCACCGAGGAACCGCTCTCCCGCGTCGCGCGTGCATCCAAGGCCGATGTCAACCGCGCCGTGACGGCCGCTAGGCGCGCCCATGACACGGTCTGGTCGCGGCTCCCGGGCAGCGAGCGAGCGAAGTACCTCTACCGCATCGCGCGGATCATGCAGGAGCGCTCCCGCGAGTTCGCCGTGGTCGAGACGATGAACTCCGGCAAGCCGATCAAGGAGAGCCGCGACGTCGACGTGCCGCTCGCTGCGGCGCACTTCTTCTACTACGCCGGCTGGGCGGACAAGCTCGACTACGCCTTCCCGGGCCGCACGCCGCGAGCCCTTGGGGTGGCGGCGCAGATCATCCCCTGGAACTTCCCGCTCCTCATGCTGGCGTGGAAGATCGCCCCGGCGCTGGCCGCCGGCAACACGGTCATCCTCAAGCCCGCCTCGACCACGCCGCTGACCGCCTATCTGTTCGCCGATGTGGTGCGCCAGGCCGAGCTGCCGCCGGGGGTCGTGAACATCATCACCGGCCCCGGCGAGATCGGGATGGAGCTCGTCCGCCATCCCGACGTGAACAAGGTCGCCTTCACCGGCTCGACCGCGGTCGGCAAGATGATCGGCCGGGCGGTGGCGGGCAGCCGCAAGAAGCTCACCCTGGAGCTCGGCGGCAAGGCGGCCAACATCGTCTTCGACGACGCGCCGCTCGACCAGGCGATCGAGGGGATCATCAATGGCATCTACTTCAACCAGGGCGAGGTGTGCTGCGCCGGGTCGCGCCTGTTCGTGCAGGAGTCGGTCTACGAGCCGCTCCTCGACAAGCTCAAGGCCCGCCTCTCGACGTTGCGTGTGGGAGACCCGCTCGACAAGAACACCGATGTCGGGGCCATCAACTCCGCCGGCCAGCTGGCCAAGATCGCGGAGCTCGTGCAGTCGGGGATCGAGGAGGGGGCCGACATCTTCCAGCCCGACTGCGTCCTGCCGGAGAAGGGCTTCTTCTTCCGGCCCACCCTCTTCACCGGGGTGAGCCAGAGCCATCGGATCGCCCAGGAGGAGATCTTCGGTCCGGTCCTGTCGGTGCTCACCTTCCGGACCCCGGAGGAGGCGATCGAGAAGGCAAACAACACGCCCTACGGCCTCTCGGCCGGCGTCTGGACCGAGAAGGGGAGCCGCATCTTCAAGATGGTGGCCGCCATGAAGGCCGGCGTGGTGTGGGCCAACACCTTCAACCGCTTCGACCCGACCTCCCCGTTCGGCGGCTACAAGGAGTCCGGCTACGGGCGCGAGGGCGGCATCCACGGCCTCGGCGCATACCTCGACCTGTCGTCTGACGGCGCCAACGGCCGATGAGCCCT
>DATCOX010000073.1:0-3855 GCA_036564495.1 Candidatus Limnocylindria bacterium | reverse complement strand
CCGCAGCGTAACCACGGTCTCCTGGGGCCCTTCAATCGCGATCGGCCAGAAGGATTGCCCGGGTGGAAGGCCGGCCACCGCCAGGTCACCGCCCGCGCCGACCGCGGCGTACGAGGCGCCGTCGGCGACGAGGGCGTCAAGAGCTGCGTCGACCGCCATCCCCTTCGCGAGCCCGCCAAGATCGACCCGGTGCCCGACCGGGAGCCGGACGGTTCGGCGCGCACGATCGATCACGATCTCGCGCCAGGCGCCGGCGCGCCATGCCGCCAGCGGCATCGGGGAACGCCGTGGGGGCAGCTCATCGAAGGTGCGGTCGTATCCGAGCTCGACCATGCGAGCGCCGAGGAGAGGGTCGAAGAGCCCGTCGGTCGCCCGCGCGGCCCCGAGGGCGGCGTTGAGCACCGTCAGCATCTGCTCGCTGACCGGGAAGGGTCGTCCGCCGGCATCGTTGAGCTTCTCGAGCTCGGAATCGGCGCGAAATCGGCTGAATCGGGCATCCCATTCTTCGAGGACAAGCCGAGCGTGCTCTGCCCCAGCGTGGTCGCTCGGCGCCAGCACGGTGATGTCGCAGGCCATCGACCGGAACCGATGCTCGACCATCTCCGCCTGCTCGGTCGAGCTCGAAGCCTCAGGAGCCATTGGACTGCAGGACCGGGGTGACCGTGGTCGTTCCCAGCGAGGACCCCTGGGATGACCCCTGCGAAGGACCCGGCGAAGCACCCTGCGCAAACAGGTCGACCGTTTGGCGCTGCTGGCTGCTTCCCGGCGGGACGGTCGCGGCCGTCGTCACGGCCACCGCGCCGCTGACCAGGGACCAGAGCGCAAGCCACGCCCCGGCGACCAGTGCCCACGAAGCGACCTTCAGACGCGCGAGACGCGCATCCAGGACGGCGCGGCGGGCCGGATCGGGCGCGGCGGAGCGAGGTCGGGTCATGCGGGCAGCGTAGGGGTGAGGTGTTGTGATGGCGTCGCGCGCTCGGATAAGGCTCGTTAGCCTTCCGCTGGCGTCCCCGACCGGCGGTTGCGGTCGAGGCCCGCCAGCAGGCGCATCACCATCCGCACCACGACCAGCGCGGAGATGTCGTTGACATCGAGGGCTGGCACGAGCTCGGTGAAGGCCGCGCCGACCACCCGACAGCGCGCGGCCACGCCACCGACGAGGTCGCCGGCCTCGTCGTAGCTCAGGCCGCCCGGCGAGATGCCGCTCACTGCGGGAGCGACCGAGGGATCGACCCCATCGAGGTCGAACACGACAAAGACCGATGCGTCCTGCGGCAGCTCCTCGAGCAGCCACCCGACCCCGCGCTCGCGGAGCTCGCGCGCGGTGACGAGCACGTTGCCGGCGGCGCGGGCATCGGCGACGTCGGAGGACCTGGCACTGCCGACGCCGCGGAGGCCGACCTGCACGATCCGCTCGACGTGCTCCATCTCGGCCGCACGGCGCATCGTCGACGAGTAGCCATCCCGCACGCCATTCACCTCATCGCGGAAGTCGAGGTGCGCGTCGACCTGCAGCACGGTGATCGGAGCCTCGCCGGCGTAGGCGCGCAGGACCGGGATCGGCACCGAGTCGTCCCCGCCCAGCACGATCGGGACAATCCCGGCGGCGAGCAGCGACCGCACGGCGGCCTCCGCGCGCAGCGAATTGCCGGCGCCATCTTCCGCCGAGCCGTCCACGTCACCGGCGTCCACGATGGAGAGCGGTGGAGAGGCCACGAGCATCGGCGCGTCGAGGTCGAAGTCGTGGTGATCGGCGAAGCGCGCGAGGCGGCGCGAACGCGTCCGGATCGCCTCCGGCGCATCGGCGCACCCGGCGGTCAGGCCCGGCGAGGGGTACGGCACGCCAAACGGCACGCCCAGGATCGCGACGTCCGCCGTTGCCTCGGCCACCGCATCGACGCTGACCGCGGGGAGCCAGAGAAAGGTTGTGCCGCTCACCCGGAGGCTGCCGCAGCGGCTGCGCAGTCGGCGCAGCGACCCACCACGGTGACGTGCGAGAGGTCGACCTCGAACCCGTCCGACGCCCGCAGCGCCTCGATGATCGCGCGCGCCGCAGCGGAGCGAATCTCCCATCGGCCCCCGCAGGTGGCGCAGTGCAGGTGGCCGTGCACGCCCTCGGGGCCCACGTGGAACTCCTCGCGCCCGTCGGCGCCGTGGCCGTGCTGCACCAGGCCGAGCTCCTCGAGGACGTCCAGGGTGCGGTAGACGGTCGACGGAATCGTGGCCGGATCGATCGCGCGGCAGCGTTCGATCAGCTCGGTCCCGGTGATGTGGCCGTCGCTCCGCGCCAGCGCCTCGACAACCGCCCGGCGCTGCGGCGTCCAGCGCAGTCCACGCTCGCGCAGCCGTTGCCGGACGCTGGCCCAGGGTTCCGGAAGCGTGGTTGGCGTCGACATGGGCACAGTATTATCTGCCGACGTTTCCCGGGACCCCGATCGTTTCCATCTGGGACGGTGTTACGCGATGGTCTCTGGCGCCCGTTATCTCTACCTCGCCATGGTCTGGGCCTACGTGGTGGGGATCGTCGTGCAGGTCTTCCTCATCGGGACAGCCCTGTTCGGCACCTCGCACGATTTCGAGCCGCACATCGGCCTGGGCTGGATCCTTCACCTCGTCCCGGTCCTGCTGCTGGTCGTGGCCGCCATTGGACGTGTTGGAGCGTCTCTGCTGTGGTGGAACGCCGCCCTGCTCGTGGTGCAGTTCGTCCAGCCGATCCTCGCCACACTCCGCAGCGACCAGCCGGTGCTCGCCGCCTTTCATCCGGTCCTGGCCCTCGTCATCTTCTGGCTGGCCCTGATGATCGGCCTCAAGGCCTGGCGGCTGGTGCGCCAGCCGAATGCTGAGTTCGCCCGGTGAACTGGCAGCCCTGGCTCGTCTTCGCGCACGTCCTGGGCGCCTTCACCTTCGTCATGGCCCACGGTGTCTCGATCTTCGTCGCACTCCGAGTGCGCACGGAGCGAGACCAAGCGCGCGTCGGCGCGCTGTTGGACCTCTCGAAATCGGCGGTCACGATCGCGGCCCTTGCCGTCATGTTCCTGCTGGTGACGGGGATCATCGCCGGCTTCGTCGGCGACTGGTGGGGAGAGCGCTGGATCTGGGTCTCGATCGGCATCCTGATCCTGCTCTGGGGATACATGAGCTTCCGTGGGACGCGGTACTTCGACGCCGTCAGGCATGCCACCGGCAGCGTTGGCATCTACGACAAGAAGGGCACCGAAGCGCCGCGGCCGGATTCGGCGGCGGCGGCCGCGCTGCTCGCATCGTCGCGGGCTCTGGAGCTCGCGACGGTGGGCGGGATCGGCCTTGTCGCGATCCTCTACCTGATGGCGTTCAAGCCGTTCTAGGCTGATGACTAGACCCGGCGGACTTGTTCCGCTTCCTGGCCCTCGACTGGGCGATCGCACGTGGGGCAGTACCAGCGCGCCTCGACCGGGGTCCCGCACGCCGCGTGGCGCAGCGGCTCCGACTCGCGGGACACCCGCGAGCCCCAGTCGGCGAGCAGCCTCAGCGCCCCGGCGAGCTCCGCGCCCTCGTCGGTGAGCGAGTAGGCGAAGCGCGGCGGGCGCTCCGAGTAAGGGGTCGCGGAGACGATCCGTTCCGTCTCGAGGCGCCGCAGCCGGTCGGCCAGGATGTTCGGCGCGATCCCGCTGACGGCCTCGCTCAGCTCGTTGAACCGGCGTGGACCTGGGAGGAGCGCCTCGACCAGCAGGAGGCTCCATCGGTCCCCTACCCGCTCGAGCGCGGCGGCCAGGGGGGAGTCGTGAGCAGCCATGACGGGATCGTACGGCATCGGCCTTGACAGGCTCATCGCGAGTGGTAACTTGCGCATTGCAAGTCACACGCTACCAGATGGAG
>DATCOX010000061.1:0-8362 GCA_036564495.1 Candidatus Limnocylindria bacterium | reverse complement strand
GAGCCGAGCCTCGACGCGCAGCCGGACCCGCCCCAGCTCGAGGATCCCGCCGCCCCGGCCGAGCGCGAAGGCGAGATCGAGGACGCGGGACGCGGTGGCCGCGGCCTCGAGCGCCCCGCGCAGGTCACCGCGATGGCGCTCTCGGATGCGGGCCACCTCGAGCCAGGCTGCCGCGGCATCGGTCGAGGCGCGTTGCGTGGCGGTCGTCCACAGCTCTTCGGCCCGGTCCACCTGTCCCGCGCTGAGCAGCAGCCGCGCCGCCATGCGGCGCAGCGAATGGGCGCGCTCCTGGTCGACGCCGGGCAGCATCGCCGACTCGACCACCTCGAGCGCCTCGTCGCTTGCCCCGTGGCGGAGCAGCTCGACCGCCATGCCATGCCGATCGAGGACCGCGGCGTCGCGCCACCCTCCGGCCCGCATCCGGACGATCTCCGCCTCAAGCAGGGCGAGCGAGACGATGTCCTGCAGGTTGTGGTCGAGCACATCGCTCAGCAGCTCCGGGGAGCCGCCGCGCAGGTACCCGAAGTAGCGGGCTGGCACCTCGCTGCCCGGGCAGTCGGCGTTGCGCACGACGCCGAGGACGCCGAGCTCGACGTCAGCCAGCCGTGCACCGCCGAGCGGCCGCCGATAGAGGCGTCGGGCCACCGGCAGCAGGTCGTCGTGCACGTCGGGGAGCGCGGCCATCTCGCGGAACAGGCGATGGACGGTGAGCCGGGTGGTGAGGAGCGGCAGGTCGAACCCCCGGCCGTTGTAGGTGACGACGCGAGGCAGCGCCGCCAGCTCGGCGGCGACCAGGCGGAGCAGCGCCGCCTCGTGCGGGTAGTCGGGGAGGAGCAGCTGTCGGACGACGAGGCTCCCGCCCTCGAGATGGCCGAGGCCGGCGAGGAAGACGACCGTGCCGGCGCCGGTCGAGAGGCCCGTCGTCTCGGTGTCGAAGTAGCAGGCGGATGGCAGTCCGGCAAGGATCGCCGCCGTCGCTTCGGGGAGGCCAACCCGCCGCTCGACGACGACCGCGGCGCCGTCGGGAGCGACCTGCAGACGCGCTCCGAACCAGCGGGCCAGGAGCACGGCGCGGTTGTCTGTTGGTCGCGTCGCCTGAGGCCGAGCGACCGGCATGCCTCGTTCCGAGCGCATCTCCGCCAGGCGGTCGGCGAGGGTGCGCATCGGTCAGGAGAGGGCGGCGAGGAGCTCGGAGACGGTCGCCTTGCCGCGCGCGCCGACCTCGATCGCCGGGCCCACGCAGGCCGGGCAGCCATCCGCGCAGCCGCAGGAATCGACCGCCTCGCGGCATGCCCGGATCAGCTGGTCGGTGAGCGTGAAGAGGCGCTCGGTGAGGCCGACGCCGCCCGGCACCGCGTCATAGAGGTAGAGGGTCGGGCGCCCGGTGAAGGGCGCCTGGACCTGGGCGAGCACGCCGAGGTCGCGCGGGTCGCACATCAGCAGGAGCGAGCCGGTGGTGCGGGCGACCCGGGCGAGGCCGATGAGGGCGCCGTCGAGCGTGTCGCGGTCGTATCGGTTCACGACCTCCGCCGGCGGGACGAGCCAGCAGGCGGTGGTGTGCATCTCCTGCTCGGGGAGGGCGATCGAGCCCCAGCCCACGTTCTCGTGCGTGTGGTACTTGATCTTCTTGAACATGGTCACCTTCCAGGCGACCATCACCTCGCCCCGCTGCCGTTTCCCGACTGGTGGCTGATCGGCGTCCTCGAAGACCTCGAGCACCTTCAGAGTGATGCCGAGGTCCGCATCGGTGTAGTAGTCGACGTCCGTGCGCGTGACGAACGCCTTGCGCTCGTCCCAGTCGAGCCGGTCCACGTGGTACTGGACGCCCTCGTGGATATAGATCGCCTTCTCGTGAACGAGGAGCGGCGCAGCGAAGAGGTCCACCTCGCCGAGGACCCGGTTGCGGTCGCCGGTGGTGTCGACGATGACGACGTTCTCCGGCGCCCCGCTGCGCAGTGAGAAGTCGCTCGCCGGGAAGTTCTGGTGGCTCCAGTAGTAGCGGTCGTCATCGGCGCGACGCAGGTAGCCGTCCTCCTCCAGGACGTCGAGCAGGGCTGGCGTCTCGGCGATCCCGAAGCGCTCGGTGGCCGGCACCGGCAGCTCGAAGCTCGACGCACGGAGGTGGTTGAGCAGGACGTGGAGGTTGTCCGGGTTGATCAGGCCGTGTTCCGGGGAGGTGTCGAAGAGGTACTCCGGGTGAGCTGCCAGGAACTGGTCGATGGGGGCCGACGAGCAGATCAGCGCGGAGAGGCTGGTGCTCGCCCGACGCCCCGCGCGGCCCATCTGCTGCCAGGTCGAGGCGATCGTCCCCGGATAGCCGATGCTGATGGCGGCGTCGAGGCCGCCGATGTCGATCCCGAGCTCCAGCGCGTTGGTGGCCACCACGCCGCGGACGCGGCCGTCGCGCAGGCCGCGCTCGATCTCCTTGCGCTCGTTCGGCAGGTAGCCGCCTCGATAGCCCCGAATCGTGTGCGGATGGCCCGGCGGGGGAGCGAACGTCTCGCGCAGGTACGTGGTCAGCACCTCGACCGAGGTGCGCGACTTGGCGAAGGCGATCGTCTGCACGCCGCCGGAGATGAGCCGCTCCGCGACGCGCTGCCCGGTCAGCAGCGCCGAGCCGCGGATGCCGAGCTGCTCGTTGGCGACCGGTGGGTTGATGACCAGGATGTGCCGCCGACCCGATGGCGCGCCGTTGTCGTCGACCAGCTCGACCGGCGCCTCCAGGATCCGTTCCGCCAGCTCGCGCGGGTTGGCGATCGTGGCCGAGGCGCAGATGAAGACCGGGTTCGCCCCGTAGTGGTTCGTGATGCGACGCAGCCGGCGAATGACGTTGGCGACGTGCGAGCCGAACAGTCCGCGGTAGGTGTGGAGCTCGTCGATGACGACGAACTGGAGGTTCTCGAAGAGCTTGAACCACTTCGTGTGGTGGGGGAGGATCGCCGCGTGGAGCATGTCGGGGTTGGTGATCACCACCTGCCCCGCGGCCCGCACCACCGATCGCACGTTCGGCGGCGTGTCGCCGTCGTAGGTGTGGGTCTTGAGGTCCAGCTCGGCTGCGTCGGCCAGCGCGCGCAGCTCCACCAGCTGGTCGGCGGCGAGCGCCTTGGTCGGGAACAGGTAGAGCGCCCGGGCTGTGGGGTCGCGGGCGATCGCGTCAAGGACCGGGAGGTTGTAGCAGAGCGTCTTGCCCGAGGCGGTGGGCGTCACGACGCAGGCGTTGCGCCCCGCACGGATCGCCTGGAGCGCCTGGGCCTGGTGGGTGTAGAGGGCCTCGACCCCGCGCGAGCGGAGGGCTTCCCTGAGGCGCGGGTCGAGCCCCTCCGGCCAGGGCGCATGTCGCGGCGGGCGTGGCTCGAGCACCCGGTGCGCGGCCACGAGCGGCTGGAGGGCAGAGTCCGCCAGCAGCGCCTCGATGGCGTCGGTAGCGGTGGAGGGGCGGTCCGTCAGCATGGTGCGCTCCCAAAATAGCACGCCTGTTCTCTTTGGAGCGTGCAGCCTGAGCATCCTCGCCTGCGCGACAGCTCGGCTGTCGCAACGGCGGTGCTAGGGTTCCGCCTGATGATCCGGCCCACGCCCTTCCATCCGCGCACCAGCGTGCTCAACGAGACGGGGCTGTGGAGTCACTGGGCCGGGCACCTGGCCGCCAACCGCTACCAGGAGTCGGACAAGTTTGAGTACTTCGCGGTGCGCAGCGCGGCCGGCATCTTCGATACCTCGCCGCTCTACAAGTACCGGATCACCGGACCCGATGCGGAGCGCTTCCTGGCCGGCATCTTGGCCCGCGACGTCCGCGCCTGCCCTCCGGGCCACGCGCAGTACACGACCTGGCTCGACGACCGCGGCTTCGTGCTCGAGGACGGGGTGGTCCAGCATCGGGCCGCCGACGAGTACCTGCTCACCAGCGCCGAGCCGAACTTCGGCTACTTCGCGGACCGCATCGGCCGGCTGGCGGTGACGATCGAGGAGGTCAGCAGCCAGATCGGGACGATCGCGGTGCAGGGTCCGCGCTCCCGTGAGCTGCTGACCCGCCTCGTCCCGAGCGTGGCGTCCATCCCCTACTTCGGCCTGACCAACGGCGAGATCGGCGGCGTGCCGGTCACGGTCTCGCGCACCGGCTACACCGGCGACCTCGGCTACGAGGTATGGGTCGACGCAGCCGATGCCCTGCGCGCCTGGGACACGCTGTGGGAGGCGGCCGACGGGCTCGGCGTGCTGCCGTTCGGCCTGGCGGCGCTCTACATGCTGCGCATCGAGGCGGGGCTGCTGCTGCTGGCGGTCGACTTCGACTCGAGCCGGTATGCGTTCAACGACGCGCATCGGTCGACCCCGATCGAGCTCGGCTGGTCGTGGATGTTCAAGGGGCTGGCCAATGACGACCGTGCCTTCATCGGTCGCCGCGCGCTCGAACGCGAGATCGCCGACAAGACGTCGCGCTGGCGGATGAGCGGCCTGATGGTCGACTGGGAGGACTACGATCGCGTCTACGGCGCGGCGGGGCTGATCCCGCCCAAGGTGCACGCGCCGGTCCATGAGGACTGGATGGTCTACGACGACGCGGGCCAGCGAGTGGGCTACGCGACCAGCTTCATGTACTCACCGGTGCTGCAACGCCACATCGCCCTCGGCCGCCTGCGTCCCGACCTGGCGAAGGTCGGGCAGCGCGTGCAGCTCGAGTTCACGGTCGACCACCACTACGAGAAGGTCGCCGCCCACGTCGTCCGGCTCCCGTTCTTCAACCCAGAGCGGAAGACGGCATGAGCGGCGAGCCATACGACGCCATCGTCATCGGCGGCGGGCACAACGGGCTGGTGAACGGCGCATACCTGGCGCGGGGCGGCCTCCGCACGCTGATCCTCGAACAGCGCGAGATGGTCGGCGGCGCCGCGATCACCGAGGAGCTGCGCCCCGGCTTCTGGTTCACCACCTTCTCATATGCGCTCTCGCTGCTGCGGCCGCAGATCGTCCACGAGCTCGAGCTGCCGAAACACGGCTTCCTGCCGCTCGAGATGTCCTCGCGCTTCGCGCCGACCCCGGACGGCGAGTACCTGTGGTTCACGCGGCACCACGACCAGAACCTGCGCGAGATCGCCCGCATCTCCCCCCACGACGCCGATGCCTACGAGCAGTACGGCCACGACATGGACCGGGTCTGCCAGGCGATCAAGCCGCTCCTCGACATGGTCCCGCCCGACCCGTTCAGCGACGATCCGGAGGAGCTCCTGGCGCTGGCCGGGATCGGGTCGCGATTCCGCAGCCTCGACAAGCGCACCTTCCACAACGCCGTACGGCTGCTGACCGGCAGCGCGGCTGACTTCCTCGACGACTACTTCGAGTCCGACCTGCTGAAGGGCTGGCTGGCGTCGTCGGGGATCATCGGCTCGAAGGTCGGGCCCCGTTCACAGGGATCCGGCCTCGTGCTCCTCTACCACTCGCTCGGCGAGTCCGATGGCGAGTTCGGGTCGTGGGCCTTCCACAAGGGTGGCAACGGCGAATTCACGCAGGTCCTGGCACGGGCGGCCACCGCATTCGGGGCCGAGATCCGGCTCGATGCGCGCGTGGAGCGGGTGCTGACCCACGATGGCCGGGCGAGCGGCGTGGTCCTGGCGGATGGGACGGAGCTGCAGGCGGGGGTCGTCGTCTCGGCGCTCGACCCGCGGCGCACGTTCCTCGAGCTGGTCGATCCGCGCGAGCTGCCGGACGACCTCGTCGACACCGTTCGCCGCATGAAGTTCCAGGGCGTGTCGTCGAAGGTGAACTTTGCGTTGAGCGGCCTCCCGCGCTATCCGCCACTCGGCGAGAAGAGCGAGATGTTCCGCGGCTTCCTCAACATCGCCCCCTCGATGGACTACCTGGAGCGCGCCTTCGACGCGGCGAAGTACGGCTGGTACAGCGACGAGCCGTACATCGACGGCGCGATCCAGTCGACGATCGACCCGGACATGGCGCCGCCCGGACAGCACGTCATGTCCTGCTTCGTGCAGTACACCCCGTACCGGCTGCGCGAGAGCGACTGGGACGCCGAGCGCGACCGCCTTGGCGACGTTGTGCAGGGCACCTTGGAGCGCTACTTCCCCGGCTTCGGCGAGCTCGTGCTGCAGCGCGAGGTCGTGACGCCGCTCGACATCGAGCGCGTCACGGGTCTGAGCGAGGGGAACATCTTCGCCGGCGAGCTGCTGGCGCCGCAGATGTTCTTCCTGCGGCCGGCGCCGGGCTGGTCGCAGTACCGCACCCCGATCGAGGGCTACTACCAATGCGGCTCTGGCACGCATCCCGGCGGCTGCGTGATGGGGGCGCCCGGACGCCTCGCGGCGGGGCAGATCCTCAGGGATGGCGAGGTCGCGCGGGAGTAGCTCGTTGCCGCGCCCTGTGGATAACCGTGCCCGGATCGCCTTGCACGGTGGAAAACTCCCGGCCTAGACTGGCCGCCAGATGACGAGCGCACCGATCCCCGCCGCCCGCGCCAGGCCGCCCGAGCGTCCCGTGCGGATCCGCGTACCGGCCTCTCGCGGCGGGCTGGCGTGGATCGCGGTGCTGCTGATCATCGGCACCTTCCTGGCAGTGCAGGTCGGACGGCAGGTCTACACCAGCTGGTCGACCGGCCAGGAGGCCGATGCGATCCGCGCCAAGATCGCGGCGATGGAGGCGCACAACGAGACGCTGCGCCAGCAGCTCGCCTATCTGGAGAGCAAGGGGTTCGTGTCGGCTGAGGCGCGCCGGCTGCTGAACCTCGGCCTGCCCGGTGAGCACGTCCTGATCATCCCGCCTGGCGCGGAGGCACCCTTGCCCGCCGTCCCCCATGCCCAGGCATCACCCGCCAGGCCGATGCTGGAGCAGTGGCTGGACCTCTTCTTCGGACCATAGCCTGCGCATCCCGTATCAAGCGCTTGCAGGCTGGCGGCCTGTGGCTCACTATGCGCACGCGGCTCGTACGCCACGGGTCGACCCAGGCTCCCACAATCGGACCTTGAGGTCCCCGTGACGCCACCATCAGATTCGCAGGAAGGGAACCCCACATGAAAACTCCCGGAACGCTTCTCGTCGCGGTGGCTGCCGCCGCGATCGTTGTGTCGGGATGCACCGGTGCCTCACCCTCGCCGAGCACCGCGGCCCAGTCATCGGCTCCCTCGTCGGCCGCATCGGCGGCCGCGGGCCTGACCGTTGACTCCTTCGACAGCTCGTTCTCCGCGATGTCGCAGCTGACGAGCGTCACCTCCGCCGGATCGGGCCTGGTGGGCGTGATCCTTCCGGACACCACGACCTCGGCCCGATACACCAGCTATGACCTCCCGTATCTGACCCAGGCCTTCACCGGCGCCGGCTACGCCTCGACCGACTTCAAGATCGACAACGCGGCCGGAACCACCACCACCGAGCTGGCGATCGCCCAGGCCGACATCCAGGCCGGCGCCAAGGTCCTGCTCGTCGACCCGCTCGACAGCACGACCGGCAACCAGATCCAGGCCGCGGCTGATGCCGCCGGCGTGACGATGGTCAGCTACGATCGCGCGACGTTCCAGGGCACGAGCACGTACTACGTCAGCTTCGACAACGTGCAGGTCGGCAAGCTCATCGGCCAGGGCTTCCTGGACTGCGTCACCGCCTGGGGCGTGACCAGCCCGAAGGTCTTTACCGTTGACGGCGGCCAGGACACCGACCCGAACGCGATCGACTTCGGCAAGGGCTACAACTCGGTTGTCTGGGGCCAGGAGGTGGCCCAGGTCACCGCTGGCGCGACGAACGATAAGGGGATGACCCTCGTCGGCGAGGCGCTCGCCCCCAGCTGGAACAACGACCAGGGCGGCACCATCTTCCAGCAGGCCTTCACCGCGCACCCGGAGATCAACGCGACGATCGAGGCCAACGATGGCCTGGCCGGCGCGGTGATCACCAAGCTGCAGGCTGCCGGTGTGGGCGCCAAGAAGGTCCCGACCGTCGGGCAGGACGCAACCCTCCAGGGCATGGAGTACGTGCTCCAGGGCTTCCAGTGTGGCTCGGCCTACAAGCCGGTCTACCTCGAGGCCCAGGCGGCCGTCGCCCTGGTGACCTACCTGCGCGCCGGCCAGACCCCACCGAGTGGCCTCCTGAACGGAACCACGACGGATCCCGCGAACGCGTCGACGAGTGAGCCGGCCGTTCTCCTGACCCCGTACTGGACCGACATCACGAACATGGAGTCGACCGTCATCAAGGACAAGTTCGTCTCCGCGACGGACCTGTGCGCGGCGGTCGGTGCCGACGTCTGCACGGCGGCCGGCATCAAGTAACCATCAATCGGCTCGCGATGGCGTCCGTCGCGATCGCGAGCCGCAAGCCCCGGTAACGCCGTCGTGCCGCACCCGCCAACCAGCGGGTGCGGCACGGC
>DATCOX010000038.1:0-4804 GCA_036564495.1 Candidatus Limnocylindria bacterium | reverse complement strand
TCCGGCCTAGCCCTCGGCGCGCAGCTCTTCGAGGTCGAGGCTACGCTCGACGACGCGCACGGCCTCGTCGCTGATCACCCCGCGATCCCGCAGGTCGATCACCGCCAACCGCTGCGCGTCGATCACGGCTCGCTGGATGATGGCGTGCTCGATCGCCTCCTGGTCCTGGGGCACTTCACCGGATTCGTGGTCGTGCTCGAGGTGCTCCGTCGCGTGCTGCTGGCGGTCCCGAAGATGATCGACCAGCTCCAGGTGGCCGGGCCACTCGTTCGCCAGCTCGTCGAGGCGTGACAGCGCCGCCAGCGCGGCGGCCTCGCGAGCGTGCAGCTCCTCGTGCGCCTCCGACCCGTCGTCGCCAACGCCAAGCCATCGGATCAGGAAGGGCAGGGTGAGGCCCTGTCCCACCAGCGTGGCGAGGATGACCGCGAAGGTCAGGAAGATGACGAGGTCGCGCTCCGGGAAGGGAGCACCCCCCTTGACATACAGAGGCAGTGCCAGCGCGGCGGCGAGCGAGACAACCCCTCGCATGCCGGCCCAGCCGACGATCACGACATTGCGTAGCGCTGGCGCCGGCTCCCGCTCGCGGATCCGGGCGGACAGCAGGCGCGGCAGGTAGGTGCTGGGGAAGACCGACGCCAGCCGAACGAGGATCACCGTCACCGCCACGACAACGGCCCACGAGGCGAGCTCACCGAAGGAACGGGAGGCGGAGAGGGTGTCGAGAATCGTCGGCAGCTGCAGTCCGATCAGGATGAAGACGACGCCGGTCAGGGTGAAGACGACCATCTGCCACACGCCCGAGGCGAGCACCCGCGTGTCGGAGCTCGTGATCCGCGAGATGTGACGCCCGACCACGATCCCCGCGGTCACAACCGACAGGACCCCGGAGACACCGAGCGCCTCTGCCAGCAGCCAGCACCCAAATGGGGCGAGCAGCGACAGGAGGACCTCCACCGGCGGGTCATGGACGCGTCCCAGGACGGCGACGATCACCCGCCCGGCGATCAGGCCGATAACCACGCCTCCGAGGCTTACGACCACGAACGAGATCGCCGCGTCACCGAGCGAGAAGGTGCCGCTCACCGCGGCCACCAGGGCGAGGCGGTAGGCGACCAGGGCGGTGGCGTCGTTCACGAGCGACTCGCCCTCCAGGATGATCACGACGCGCCGGGGCAGGCCGAGGCGCTGCGCGATCGAGGTCGCGGCCACGGCATCAGGCGGGGAGACGACAGCGCCGAGCAGGAAGGCAATCGCCCACGGGATGGCGGGCGCCAGCGTATGGACGATCACGCCGACGATCAGGGTCGTCGTGAGAACGAGTCCAATCGCCAACAGGCCGATCGGTCGAGCGAACGTCTGCAGGTCCCGCGGTGAGGTGAAGAAGGCGGCCGAGAAAAGGAGCGGCGGGAGGAACAGAAGGAAGACGAGATCCGGCGCCAGGCCGACCCGCGGCAGGCCCGGCAGCAGGCCCAGCGCCAGGCCGCCCAGCGTCATCAGGATCGGGTATGGCACGCCGATGCGCCGCGCGGCCACCGTGAGAAGCGCGACCAGCACGAGGAGCGCCAGGACCAGCTCGACTGCGACGGCGATGTCGACCGGCTTGATGTCGATCGGCTCGATGCCGGCCAGCAGGGGCTGCATTGCGCAAGCCTAGCGGAGGGTTACACTCCGGGCGCGATGACCACCGAACCCGCTGCGCCACGCGTCGCGCGTCCGCCAGCCGACTTCCTGTCCGACAAGGTCCGCTCACTCAAGCCGTCGGGGATCCGCCGCTTCTTCGACATGCTGGCGGAGATGAACGACGTCATCAGCCTCACCATCGGCGAGCCCGACTTCACCACCCCCGAGCCGATCACGCGGGCCGCGATCGCCAGCCTCGAGGCCGGCGAGACGCACTACACCGCCAACGGCGGGATGGTCGAGCTGCGCGAAGCGATCGTCGCCGACCTGGAGGCGCGCTATGGGATCCGCTACGAGCCGCGAGCCGAGCTGATCATCACCGTCGGCGCCTCCGAGGCGGTCGACGCGGCGCTGCGCGCGATCTGCGACCCGGGGGACGAGGTGATCTACCACGAGCCGACCTTCGTGGCATACGCCCCGTGCATCACCCTCGCCGGCGGCGTGCCGGTCGCCATCTCGACCGGCGACGAGACCGATTTCCGCATGACTGCGGCACAGCTCGAGGCGGCCATCACGCCGCGCACCAAGGCGCTCTTCCTGGCCTATCCAAACAACCCGACCGGCGCGGTCCTGGATCGCGACGAGCTCGAGCAGATCGCCGCCGTGGTCGAGCGCCACGACCTGATGGTGATCAGCGACGAGATCTACGAGCGGCTGGTGTACGGGGGGCACGAGCACGTGCCTTTCTCGGCGCTCCCCGGGATGCGGGATCGGACCGTGCTCATCGGTGGCTTCAGCAAGAGCTATGCCATGACCGGCTGGCGCATCGGCTGGGTGGCCGCACCGGCGGAGCTGATGGTCGGGATCGCCAAGGTGCACCAGTACGGGATCATGTGCGCGCCCACCGCTGCCCAGTTCGCTGCCCTCGAGGCGCTGCGCATCGGCGAGCCGTTCGTCGTCGCCATGCAGACCGAGTACGACCGTCGCCGGCAGCTCATGACCCGGCGCCTGAACCAGATCGGGCTCCACTGCTTCGAGCCGCGCGGCGCCTTCTATTGCTTCCCGAACATCGCCCGCACCGGGATGGACGACGAGACCTTCGCCCAGACCCTCCTCACCGAGGAGCGCGTGGCGGTCGTGCCCGGCACGGCCTTCGGTCCATCGGGCGCCGACCACGTCCGGGTCTGCTACGCGACCGCCTACGAGGACCTGGTCGAGGCGCTGGACCGGATCGAGCGCTTCGTTGCCCGCCACGACATCCCGCCGGGGGAGCTGCGCTCGGCGTGATCCCCTGGCGGCGCGTGGTCGAGGGCTTCTCGGAGACCGCCGAGAACTACGCCGCCTCCATGGCGCCGTCGCTCCGCACCATGGCGGTGGCGGTGGTGCAGCGCGCGCAGCTCCGCGACGGGGACCGGATCCTGGATGCGGGGACCGGCACCGGCGTGGGCGCGGCCGCGGCGATGACTCGAGGGCGCGAGGTGGTCGGCGTCGATGCCGCACCGGGGATGCTGGCGATCGCCCGCCGGGAGGTGCCGGGCGCGCGCTTCGTCGAGGCCGATTACGGGGCCCTGCCCTTCCCCTCCGGGTCGTTCGACGTCGTGATCTCCGTCCATGCGCTCCATTTCGCGGAGAACCCGGTGGCGGTCCTCGGGGAGTGGCGCCGGGTTACGACCGGCGGCGGACGCCTCTCACTCTCGGTTCCCGGGCCGCGGGCGGCACTCTCGTTCCGGCTGTACGACCCGGTCTACCGCCGGCACGGCCTGCTGCGCAGGGTCGAGACCCCAACCCGGCTCAAGCTGCTGACCTGGGCTCGAGCGGCCGGGTGGCGGAGGGCGAAGGTCGAGGCCGATCCGACCACGACCATCCGCCTGGCCGGTCCCGACTCCTTCGAGCGCTGGATGCGCACCGGATCGCGCTCGGTGGCGAGCCGAGCCCTCGACGACGAGCGCTTCGCCGCCCTCACGGCAGACCTGCTCACCGCCACGCCGATCGGGCCTGACGGCCTGCTGCATATCCCCTTCGGGACGCTGTACCTGACCGCCCGCAATCCCTAGCGGGCGTGCTCGATGCAGGCGATCGCCAGTGGCAGGAGCGCCCGCGGCGAACGCTCGCCGGCGGCGTCGGACTCGGCGGTCAGGTCGATCTTCGGGTCCTCGGCGATGAGGCGCCAGATCCAGCGGGCCTCCATCTCCTCGCCCTGCTCGTTCACCTGGGCATCGGTCTGCAGGCGCAGCCCGCGGACGCTGCCCCAGCGGTGCAGCTCGCCACGGAGCGTCCACGGGCCTTCAGGATCGTTGCCCGCCGGCTGGTAGTGGTAGTCGAGCAGGCCAGCATCGGTCGCCACCAGCACCCGCAGCCGGCCGTTCTCCTCGTTGAGGGCAACGTGCGAGGCGATCTCCGCGGCGCCCAACTCGCCCAGCTGGTGCTGCAGGACGGCGCGCGCCCTGCCGAGAGAGTCCCACTCACCGATCTTCATGCGCGGAGGATAGCGCCCGTACAATCCCGGCATGGCGGTCGCGACCAAGTACGAGACGATCATCGGGATCGAGGTGCACGCCCAGCTGCGCACCGAATCCAAGATGTTCTGCTCGTGCCCCACGGCCCCGCCGTCGGGCGAGAAGGACGAGCCGAACACCCGCACCTGCCCGGTCTGCATGGCCCTCCCCGGCACGCTGCCGGTCATCAACCGCAAGGCCGTCGAGCTGGTGATGCTCACCGGGCTGGCGCTCGACTGTGAGATCCAGACCACCGCGGTCCGCTTCGAGCGAAAGAACTACTTCTACCCGGACCTGCCCAAGGGCTACCAGATCAGCCAGTACGCCCTGCCGCTGTGCGCGAACGGCCGGCTCGAAGTGCCGGTGCCCGTGGAGGAGACGAGCGTCAGCATCGGCATCACCCGCGCGCACCTGGAGGAGGACACCGCCCGCCTGCAGCATGGTGGCCGGGGGTACAGCCTCCTCGACTTCAATCGGGCCGGGGTTCCCCTGATGGAGATCGTCACCGAGCCCGACGTGCGCAGCCCCGCCCAGGCCAGAGCCTACGGCGAGACCCTGCGCGACATCCTGCGCTACATCGGCGCATCGGACGGCGACATGGAGACCGGGTCGATGCGGATCGAGGGCAATGTCAGCCTGAGACCGATCGGGACCGATCCCTTCGGCACCAAGGTCGAGGTCAAGAACCT
>DATCOX010000120.1:0-3019 GCA_036564495.1 Candidatus Limnocylindria bacterium | reverse complement strand
CGCTACACGGCGCGGCTCAACGGGCTGCGCGGCGCGGACGGGGAGACGCGGATCGAGGAGGCGCTGCGGCAGGTTGGGCTGACCGATCGCGCTGACGGTCGAGCCGACACCTATTCCCGCGGCATGCTCCAACGCCTTGGCATCGCCGATGCACTCATCAAGGACCCCGACATCCTGATCCTGGACGAGCCGACGGCGGCGATCGACCCGATCGGCGTGGTCGAGATCCTCCAGCTCCTCCGCAACCTCGTCCATGACCGCGGCGTGACCGTGCTCCTCTCGAGCCACCTCCTCACGCAGGTCCAGTCGGTCTGCGACCGGGTGGGCATCTTCGCGGCAGGGCGTCTCATCGGCCTCGGCACCGTCTCCGAGCTCGCGGCGCGGTTCGGCAACGACACCGGCCACGTCGAGGTCACCTTCGAGGGTGAGGGGGCCGGCGACGCGGAACGCATCTCGGCCTTCCTTGGCGGCATCCCGCAGGTCGATCGCGTTGCGCCGGCGAAGGCTCCCGGCGCCCCATGGACGCTGGACGTTCGACCGGCCAGCGCCGGGCGCCAGGTGCGCGAGGCGGTGCTGGCGGGCTCGGCCCGCGATGGGCTGGGGCTGACCGCGATCCGCTCCACCGAGCCCTCGCTCGACGACATCTACCGCTCGGCGCTGCGCGAGGCCGGGCTGCACAGGCAGGCCGAGCCGGCCGAGCCGGCGGAGGCCGTGGCATGACCGCGGTGGAAGCAACGACAGCGGCGCAGGCCGCCGAGCCGGCCCGCACCGTTCCGAGCAACGGCTGGCTGGTCGTTGCCGCCAAGGAGTTCGCCGATCACGTCATGAGCGTCCGCTTCTTCGTGCTGCTCATCGTCCTCGGCCTGGCGGCGGGGATCCCGCTCTTCCTGGCGACCGAGCGGATCCATGAGCTGGCATCGCAGGTCAGCGGTGCGCAGGCTGTCTTCCTGGCGCTCTTCATCATCGGCCCGCAGGACGTCTCGATCTTCGGGCTTGACGTCAGCGTGCAGGGCTTCATCGGCCTCGCCGCGCCGCTCCTCGGCATCGCCTTTGCCTTCGACGCGGTGAATGGCGAGCGGTCGCAGGGCACGCTGCCGCGCCTCGTCGCCCAGCCGATCCATCGCGACGACGTCATCAACGGCAAGTTCGTCGCGTCGCTCGCGGCGATCACGCTCGTCCTGCTGTCGGTCGTGCTCCTGATCTCCGGCTTCGGCCTGCTCCGGCTCGGCATCGTCCCCGCCTGGTCGGAGGTGCTGCGCCTGATCGTCTGGTTCGTGGTGACGATCGCCTACGTGGCGGTCTGGCTGGCTTTCGGCCTGCTCCTCTCGGTGATCGTCCGTCGCGCGGCCACGGCCGCGCTGATCGGCTTCGGTGTGTGGATGGCCGTCGCCATGTTCGGCCGATTCCTGCTCAACCTCATCCTCGGGGCGATCGCCCCGGTGAGCAGCAGCACCGCGATCGACCGGGCCCTGGGCCTGTACCAGCTGCATGCATTCGTGCTGCGCCTCCTGCCCACGACCCTCTACTCGGAGGCGTCATCGGTCCTGCTCAATCCGTCGTTGACCGGCACCAGCACGCCCGCCACGCTCGGCCAGCTGACGCAGGCGCAGCAGCAGATCCCGACCCTTCTGTCGCTCGACCAGAGCCTCCTGCTGGTGTGGCCGCACGTGGTCGCGCTCGTCGCGCTGACGGTGATCTGCTTCGCGATCGGCTACATCCAGTTCATGCGCCAGGAGGTTCGCGCCTAGTCCGCTTCGGCTAGCCGTGCCTGTGGGTCGCGGGTACCATCAGCCCCCGCAGCGCCGGAGTGGCGGAATCGGCAGACGCGTCGGTCTCAAACACCGATGAGCGCAAGCTCGTGTGAGTTCAAATCTCACCTCCGGCACCACATGACATCGGACCTCCTGCCTGGCCCAGCCCGATCGCCAGCTGAAGCGGTTGCGCAGGCCTGAACCGCCGCCTGGTTTGGAGAGTAGGCTCACGGCGAAGGAGGGCCTCATCCATGCGCCATCGCTCGATTGCCATCGGCGTAGGATTCGTCGTGACCGTTGCGCTTGCAGGCTGCGCCGCCTCCGCAAGCTCCACCCCGGGCGCCGACGGGATGGCGAGCATGAGCATGGGGAGTGTCGCGAGCACGCCACCGAGCATCAGCAGCGCGCCCAGCCCCAGCGGACCGGTTGCCTGCGCGGTGACCCCAAATGCGACTCCGAGCGCCACCATCGCGATCACGACGGACAAGCTCGGATTCTTCCAATTCGGCGACCCGGTGACCATCAAGGCCGGCGAGGCGGTGAAGTTCAGCAACCCGAACGGTTCTCCGCACACCATCACGCAAGGGACCTACGGCAAGGCCGATGCGGATGCCTGCGTCAACGAGCCCATCGCGAGCAGCGCGAGCGTGATCGTGACGTTCTACCTGGCGGCCGAGTACCCGATCACCTGCAGGCCGCACCCGATCATGCAGACCTCGGTGACCGTCGAGTAGCGACCGCGTCTCCTCGGCAGCCGGCCAGCCGGCCGGGAGTCGTAACCGGTGGCGTAATCACGTGTGCCGCCCGAACCGACGTTCCAGCACGAGGAATCCTGATGAAACGATCCGCCACGGTTTCCCGATTGGCCATGGCCGCAGCATTGGGCGCCGCCCTGGCGCTGTCGGTGGCATCCGGCAGCTTCGCCGCCTCCAACCCGGCCGGCCGAGGCCAGCCAAGCGCCGAGTGCGGCGCAGCGGGTGCCGAGCTCGCGCCGAATGGCTTCTCCAGCGGAGGGTTCGCGGGCGCCGGGTTGGTGTACGCGGGCAGCGATGGCACCCACTCGCTCATCTCGAACAACGAGCACGCCCTGTCGCAGTACGACGTGGCCTGCTTCCAGCTCACCTCCAGCCACTGACCCGCTAGCATCGGGGCGGACGACCCGTTGCGGGGTCGCCCAAACGGCCGTCGGCGTTCTCACCGCCGGCGGCCATCTGCGTGCTAGGCTCTCGCCCGATGACCGGCGACACGATCGAGTGCTTCAACTGCGG
>DATCOX010000105.1:0-3340 GCA_036564495.1 Candidatus Limnocylindria bacterium | reverse complement strand
GATCGAGGGTGCGCCGCTCGTGATCGAGGGTCTCCAGCTCCTCTCCGTCGCGTGCGCGGCGCACCACGATGCGACCGCCCGGAACGGCGTCGGCGTCATACGCGTGCATCGGCTGACCCAGCTCGTGCATGACGTAGTTGGTGACGTCCACCACCGCGCTGATCGGGCGCATTCCCGCGGCGAGCAGCCGGCGCTGCATCCACGCCGGCGACACGCCGTTGCGGACCTCGTCGAACCAGCGGGCGGCGAAGCGCGGGCATCCCTCGGGGTCCTCGATCGTCACGCTCACGTGATCGGCCGCCTTCAGCGAAGCGTCCTCGGCGACCGATGCGTCCGGCAGGCGCACAGTGGCGCCGGTCAGGGCCGCGACCTCGCGCGCCAGGCCGACCATCGAGAGCGCGTCACCGCGGTTCGGCTTCACGTCGACGTCCAGCACCACCTCGCCGACCAGCGGCCGCAGGTCCGCGCCGACCGGCAGCTCGTCGCCGGAGCCGAGGATGTGGATCCCCTCGGCGTCGTCGCCCAGGCCAAGCTCGATCGCCGAGCAGAGCATCCCCTGCGACTCGACGCCGCGGATCTTGCTGCGCTCGATGCGACGGTCGCCGGGGAGTACGGATCCGACCAGCGCCACCGGCACGAGGTCCCCAACCGAGATGTTGTCGGCGCCGCACACGATCTGGAGCGGCTGCCCCGACCCGACGTCGACGGTCGTCAGCCACAGCTTGTCCGCGTTCGGGTGCCGCTCGACGGAGAGGAGCCGCCCGACCACGACATCGGTCCAGTCCGCGCCGGACACCTCGGTGCCGCTCACCTCGAGCCCGCGCAGCGTCAACGCCTCTGCCAGCGCCTGGGGCGAGAGGTCGACGTCGACGTACTCGCGCAGCCAGGAGAGCGGGACGAGCATGTCTCAGCGCCCCGCCGGGAACTGCTCGAGGAAGCGCAGGTCTGCGCTCATCAGGAGCCGGAGGTCAGGGATGCCGTGGCGCAACAGCGTGATCCGGTCGAGCCCCATCCCGAAGGCGTAGCCCTGGAACTCATCGGGATCGATGCCGCCGGCTAGCAGCACGGTCGGATGCACTATGCCGGCGCCGAGGATCGTCATCCAGCCCGTTCGGCCGCACGCCGCGCAGCCCGATCCACCGCAGACCAGGCAGCTGACGTCGAACGCCACGCTCGGCTCGGTGAACGGGTAGTAGCCGGGCCGGAAGCGCGTCCGCGTCTCTTCGCCGTACAGGGCGCGGGCGAACTCCTCGAGCATTCCCTTGAGGTCGGCCAGGCTCGTGTCGCGATCCACGACCAGGCCCTCGACCTGGAAGAACTCGAAGCCATGCGAGGCATCGACCGCCTCGTAGCGGAAGCAGCGGCCGGGGGTGATCACCCGGATCGGGGGCTTCAGCGTCCGCATCGCCCGGATCTGGACCGGGCTGGTGTGGGTGCGCAGGATCGTGCCGTCAGCGGCTGCCTGGCGCGGGGCTCCCTGCTCCGCGACGTAGAGCGTATCCCACAGGTCGCGCGACGGATGATCGGGCGGGATGTTGAGCGCCTCGAAGTTCATCGCCTCGGTCTCGATCTCGGGACCCTCGAACACCTCGAAGCCAAAGGCGTGGAAGATCTCGCGCAGGTCGCGCTCCACGGTCATCGTCGGGTGCAGGTGACCGACCCGCCACGGTCGGCCGGGCGCGCTCATGTCGAGAGCCTCGCCAGCGAGGCGGGCAGCGGCGCCGGCGGCCAGCAGCGCATCGAGCCGATCGCGGATCGACGCCTCGAGTGCATCCCGCACATCGTTGGCGAGGCGTCCGGCGGCGGGCCGCTCCTCGGCAGGAACCTTGGCGAGAGCGCGCAGGAACAGCGTCAGGCGGCCGGACCGACCGAGCAGCGAAGCGCGCAGCCCCTCGACCGCGGGCGCGTCCGCGGCATCGGCCAGGTCGGCGAGGGCATCGGTCTGAAGCTGCTGCAGGCGGTCGGTGAGATCGCTCATGAATGTTCTCGAATCATCGGGGAAAACAAATGACCCCGCTCCTCTTTCGGAGCAGGGCCGTGGCCGGCGTTGAACGGACGCCGGCTAGCCGCTAAACGAGGCCTTGGCCATCTCGACCATCTTGCCGAAGGCGCCGGCGTCCCGGATCGCCAGGTCGGCGAGCATCTTGCGATCGACCTCCACGCCCGCAGACTTGAGGCCGGCGATGAAGCGGCCGTAGGGCATCCCGTGCTGACGGGCGGCGGCGTTGATCCGCTCGATCCACAGCCGGCGCATGTCGCGCTTCCGGTCGCGCCGGTCGCGGTAGGCGTAGACGAGGGCGTGAAAGAGCGCCTCGCGCGCCGGCCGAATCAGCTTCGAGCGCGTGCCGCGACGCCCCTCAGCCTGGGCGAGGAGCCGCTTGTGACGCTTGTGCGCGGCGACGCCGCGCTTGACTCGGGCCATCTGTGGTTGGTCTCTAGCTGTAGGGGAGCAGCCGCTTCAGCTGCTTCTCGTGCACGGGATCGACGTTCGTCTTGCCAGCGTAGCGCCGCTTGCGGCTGCTCGACTTGATCTCGAGGTGGTGGCCGCTCCCGGCCTTCGGGCGCACCCACTTGCCGGAGCCGGTCTTCTTATACCGCTTGGCTGTTCCCTTGTGGCTCTTCATCTTCGGCATGTGGGGCCTGCTCCGTAGCTGCGGGCTCCGCCGGGAGCCCCTTGACGGCGATCGCGTCGCCGATCGTTTCACCATTTGAAGCCGATGCCGCCGTCGCCGCATCGGTCGTGCCGTTCTTCTTCTCGGCCCGCTTCTCCGGCGGGGCCATCACGATGAACATGTTGCGACCTTCGAGGAGCGGCGGCCGTTCCACGACCCCCTTCTCCTCGAGCATTGCCGATGCCCGATCGAGAAGGTCACGCCCCAGGTTGGCGTGGCTCATCTCGCGTCCCCGGAACTGCACGGTGACCTTCACGCGGTCGCCTTCGTCCAGGAACTCCCCCGCCCGCCGTAGCTTGGTGCGCAGGTCGTTGACGTCGATCTTGACCCGAAGCCGGATCTCCTTGAACGTCTGCGACTTCTGCTTTCGCTTCGCCTCGCGCTCGCGCTTCTGCAGCTCGTACTTGTACTGGCCGTAGTCGAGGATCCGGCAGACCGGAGGGACCGCGGCGGGAGCGACCTCGACGAGATCGAGTCCCTTCTCCTGGGCCAGCGCCAGAGCTTCCGTGGTTGGCAGAACGCCGAGTTGCTGACCCTCATCGTCGATGACCCGCACCTCGCGGACACGGATCATGTCGTTGATTCGGAGATCCTTGGCTATGAGTGCTGCCGCTCCTTCAACAAATGAGCCACCGTCCGATCGGGACGCGTGGCCCACACCGATGCGC
>DATCOX010000100.1:0-15121 GCA_036564495.1 Candidatus Limnocylindria bacterium | reverse complement strand
GAGGGCTCGACTGGCAGCTCGGGCCGGGAGGAGGGGTGATGCCCGGCGATGCGCATCAGGCGGAGGCGCAGATCCACTACGCGCACAACGGCGGGGTCGCCATCGCGTACCAGGTCGTGGGGCACGGGAGCATCGACCTTGTCTACGTTCCTGACTGGGTCTCGAACCTGGTCTATGGGTGGGAGACCCCACGGGTCCGGGATTTCTACCTCCGGCTGGCCGATTCCTTCCGCCTCATCCTGTTCGACAAGCGTGGAACCGGGATCTCGGATCACGGAGGTCAGTTCGCGACCCTTGAAACACGGATGGAGGACCTGCACGCGGTCCTCGATTCAGCCGGATCACAACGTCCAGTGATTTTCGCGGCGGACGAGGGCAGCGGCATGGCCGCGCTCTTCGCTGCCTCATACCCGGAACGGACCAGGGCGCTTGTGGTCTTCCATCCGCCGGAGCCAGGCGATAGGCCAATCACCGAGGAATATCTGCGCGAGCAAGCTGAACTTCGGCAAGGTTGGGGGACACAGGAGTGGTCTGATCTGCTGATCAGGGAACGGGCCCCATCCCTCGCCGACAGCGAGGACCAGCGCCGGTGGTTCGCGAACAATCTACGGTTGGGTGCGAGTCCATCTGTCGCCTACGCGCTCAACCGCGCCGCTCTCGAGACCGATCTGCAGGAGCTGTGGCCGGCAGTGCACGTTCCGACCCTGTTCCTCTACCGGTCGCCCCAGGAGGCCGTGACCCTGGACGTCGCGTCGCGGGTCCCGGGGGCCATAGCCATGCGGGTGCCGGGTATCGACCTCGACATCGACGTTAACCCTGAGGAAATCGTTGAGGAGATCGAGCGATTCGTCCGCGGTGAGGACGCGCCCCAGGTGCCTGAAAGCATCCTCACGACGATCATGTTCACCGACATTGTCGGGTCTACCGAGCACGCCGCAGGGCTTGGGGATCGTGCCTGGCGCGATTTGGTCTCTCGCCACCACGCCCTCGTCCGCCGTGAGCTCAGCCGGTACAGGGGGCACGAACGAGACACGGCCGGCGACGGATTCTTCGCAACCTTCGACGGGCCGGCCCGTGCGATCGGTGCGGCGCGTGCCATCAGCGCCGGGGTTCGAACGCTTGGACTCGAGGTGCGCATCGGCATCCACGTCGGCGAATGCGAAGTCCATGAGGACAAGCTCGCCGGCCTCGCCGTGGTCATCGGTGCCCGGATTGCGTCCAAGGCGGTGGGAGGCGAAGTACTCGTCTCGCAGACCGTCCGTGACCTAGTGGCAGGGTCGGGGATCAAACTTCTCGATCGGGGCGCGCACCGGCTCAAAGGCGTTCCGGGCACCTGGCGGCTCTTCGAGGTGGCCGCCGATGAGGTCTGAGCCGCGCCGTCGACCAGTCCGCTATCACGTCTTCGACCACGCAGCGACAAGCCGTCTCGCTACAGCGGTGAACCCATCCAGCGAAGCACCCGCAGCGCGCGGAGCGTGACCCACCGGCTCGGCATGCCGAGCTGCTCCACCGGGATCAGAACATTGTCGTCGTGCACGTGTTCGAGCGGCCAGCGACCGTCAGCGTCGGGCTTCGACTGGACCAGCGCAATCGCTTCGGCCGTCCGCTCGTCCGGAACGACGCCGGCTGCGCGGAGATGGTCGAGCGCCCGCAGGACGTCGTAGTGGTAGCAGGTCGGGAAGGCGAACTGGGCGAAGGCCGGGTCGATGACCTCGCCAGTCGACAGCCGATTGAACAGCCGACGCGCCAGCAGATACTCCTGGCCGCGCGTGATCGCGGCCCTTAGGTCGGGGCGGCCATCGGTGGCCTGATTGAACTCGAGCAGGCCGTCGAGGACGCAGATCGTCGTGTGGAAGGAGCCGCGCGTGGAGCCGTTCTCTGCCTCGCAGTTCCACCCGCCATCCTCCATCTGCTCGCCGAGCAGCCGGTCGACCAGTCCCTGGACGTCCTGGCCGAAGTAGGCGCCGATGGCCACGACCCGGCCGTTGATACATGGCTCGACCTCGCCCTCGAAGAAATGCTTGTCCCCCCACCAGTGCCAGGTGACGTTGTCCCTGACCAGGCCGACCGCCTGGCGAGCCGCATCGCTTTGCGGATCAAGGCCCAGATCCCGGAGGAGCGCAAGGTGCAGGAAGCAGCTCCACTCTGGATCGGTGTCCGCGCGGGCCCACCGGCCGTCGGCTCCTTGGAGCGCGAGCACGTCAGCGCCCCATCCCTCGCTGCCGACGCGCGCCCGCTCGGCAGCGACATCGCCAGCCGGGGCGTCGGTCAGGTCACGCATGACCCGCCAGCGGATGGCTGGGTCCCCGTCCAGCAGCCAGTCGGTGACATTCATCTGTCCATGGTGCATCGGATTGGTAACGGGATCCACGAGCGGCACTGACCGCGGAGCAGTTGGCGCTTCGCCGACCTCCGGTTACTTCGGCCCGATCCCGAGGGCGCTGAAGGCCACGACGGCCACCCCCAGCAGGACGGCCATCGCCACCACCAGAACCGCGATGTTGCGCAGGTCGCGGATCACGTAGTGGTATTCCTCGGCGGCTCGCTCGGTGAGTCGCGAGGGGCCTGAGACCGCGAAGCGCGGATCGGCACGGCCCGCCCGGGGGGAGGGTGCCGCTGGCGCGGGGGTCGACACGCTGCGACGCTCGGCCGCCGCCTCGACAGCCTCCGACACGACGCCGCCGATCGGTTGTCCCGGCGTGCTGGGGCGCTGCAGGCGGCGCTGCTGGGCCTTCCGCTGGCGCTCGCGTCGATTGGCCGCCTTGCCGCCGCGTCGAGCCATCAATCCTCCGCCTGGGGTGCCGGTCCGGTCGAATCGGGGCGGTATGATACCAGCGCCCGTGCCCGACCTGAACCGGACCCTCCTGGACAACCTGGCGCTCGTCGTCGGCGTCATGGGGGTCGTCATCATCGGCCTGGTGATCGTCGCCATCGTCCACTCGCGGCGCATCCGCCGCGCTGCAAACGCGTACCGGGCACTCGCCAGCGACAGCCAGGGCGGCTCGTTGCAGCAGCTCCTCGACATGCACCTGGGCAAGGTGATCGAGGTCGGCACCAGGGCGGAGGAGCTCACCAATCTGTACGAGTCACTCGAGGCCAGGTCGCGTGGGAGCCTTCAGCACATCGGGATGGTGCGGTTCAACCCGTTCGAGGACACCGGCTCGGACCAGAGCTTCGCGATCGCGCTCCTCGACGATCGTCGTGACGGGATCGTGCTGAGCAGCCTGCATGGCCGGGGCCAAACGCGGGTCTTCGCCAAGCCGGTCGAGGGCGGGGAGTCGAAGCACCAGCTCTCGGACGAGGAGGCGCAGGCGATCCGGATCGCGGTGGAGGGCGCTCGCCCGGCTCCCAGCGCCGGCTGAGGCCGACCAGGCGGTGGGCGACGGACCGATCGACCCCAACCAGCGGCGGCTTGCCGAACGTCGCCTTCTCACTGCCCTCCGGCGGCACCTGAAGCGGGCGCCGCTGCGCGCCGATCTCCGGGTCGACACCCTGGTCTCCGAGCTGCGCGGCGCCGAGCCGGCCAGGCCGTCCGGCCATCGCGGACGACAGCCCATCACGCTCAGCGACGGCGAGCTGCGAGCGCTGGTGGACGGTCTTGTGGCCGCCGGAACCCTGCTGCGCAGTGGGCACCGGGTTCGACTGCCCGATGCTGCGCCCTCACTCGATCCCGTCATGCGCGAGCGAGTGGACGAGCTCCTGGGGACCCTCGACGCCGCGGGTCCCACGCCTCCCGCCGCCGAGGCCGTTGCCCGGCGCCTTGGCATCCCCCCGGCCCTCGTCGAGCAGCTGCGGTCCACCGGCGAGCTGGTTGCGGTGGCGCCGAGGATCGACTACCCGCGGCCGGCATGGCTGGACATCTCGCGCCGCCTCGACCGGCTCGCGTCCCATGGCGCAGTCTCGGTCCGCGGTGTTCGCGACGAGCTGGCAACCACGCGCCGACACGCCGAGGCGATCCTGCGACACTGGGACCGGATCCGTAGTGGCGAAGCAGGAGGTGACACATGATCCGAGGACAGCTTCATCGGGCGTTGCCGTGGCTGATCCTGGCGATGACCATCGTCCTTGCCGCGTGCAACAACGGGGGCGCAGGAGGCTCCGGACCGGCCTACTGACCCCGGCCGCGCGCGACAGACGAGGTGTCGGATAAGCGCGCGATAACGGTCCGGTGAATGGCACACCGGCTACCATCGGGGAGATGCCAGCGGTGGTCCCCTCCCCGAACCAGATCCCCTTCTTCGAGGAGCTGGTCGCCCCACCGCGAGCTCCGGCGCGCCCTCATCTGCGGATCCAGCCGCCGTTGCTGGCCGACCTCACCACCCGTCAACGCAAGGCGGTGACCCACGGGGAGGGCCCGCTCCTGATCGTGGCGGGAGCAGGGACCGGCAAGACCACGGTCATCACGCGACGGATCGCCTGGCTTATCGCGGAGAAGCGGGCCAGGCCGTCGGAGATCCTGGCGCTCACCTTCACGGATCGCGCCGCCCTGGAGATGACCGAGCGGGTCGACCGCCTCGTCCCCTACGGCTTCACCGATACGGTGATCAGCACCTTCCACGCCTGGGGCGACCGGTTGCTGCGCGACCATGCGCTCGAGGCCGGCCTCTCGGACCGCTCGACCGTCCTCTCCCGCGCCGAGCAGGTCATCTTCCTGCGCGAGCATCTCTTCGAGCTGCCCCTGGACCGATACCGGCCGCTCGGCGACCCGGCCCGATTCCTTGATGCCCTGGTCACGCTCATCAGCCGGGCGCGCGATGAGGACGTGGCTCCCGCCGATTACGTCGCCCTCGCCGAGCGACTTGCGGCCGCGGCCGCCGAGGCCCCGGACGACGCGGCGCTGGCCGAGGTTGCCGGCCAGCAGGCCGAGCTGGCGAGGTGCTACGCCGCGTACGAAGACCTCATGCGGCGCACCGATCGGATCGACTTCGGTGACCAGGTCGGCCTGGCGCTGCGGCTCCTGCGCGAGCACCCGGCGATCCTGGCCGCCGAGCGCGAGCGCTATCGGTACATCCTCGTCGACGAGTTCCAGGACACGAACCATGCGCAGTTCGAGCTGGTCAAGCTGCTGGCCGGTTCGCCCACCGCCAACCTGACGGTGGTTGGCGATGACGACCAGAGCATCTACCGCTTCCGCGGCGCCGCCCTGTCGAACATCCTCGGCTTCCGCGAGGCGTTCCCGGCCGCGCCGAGCGTCGTGCTCACCGACAACTTCCGCAGCCGGCAGCCGATCCTCGATGCCGCCTACCGCCTGATCCGCAACAACGACCCGGATCGGCTCGAGGCCCGCGAGGGGATCGACAAGCGGCTCGTGGCGCGTGCCCACGGGCGCAAGGCCCCGTCGACCGATCCAGAGATCGAGCTGCTCGCGTTCGACACCGGATCGGACGAGGCCGATGCCATCGCCGAGCGAATCGCGGCGTCCCTGCGCGCCGGCCGGCGCGCAGGCGACCATGCCGTCCTGGTTCGCACCAACCGCGACGCAGACCCCATCCTGCGGTCGTTGAACATGGCGCGCGTCCCGTGGCGCTTCGCCGGGACCGCCGGCCTGTATCACCAGCCCGAGGTGCGGCTGCTGGTCAGCTTCCTGCGCTCGGTCAACGATCCCGACGATTCAATCAGCTGCTACGACCTGGCCACCTCGGAGGTCTTCGGCCTCGACGCTCGCGACGTCACCCTGGCCTTGAATGCGGCCTCGCGACGGCGGATCGGCCTCGAGACGGCGCTCCGCGCGGCCACGGCGGATCCCGCCCAGGCTCCCTTCGGCAGGCGCCCCCTCGAGGTCGTGGCGCGTCTCCTCGCCAGCCTCGACCAGCACCGCGGCATGAGCGCGGAGCGCACGACCGGTGAGCTGCTCTACCACTTCATCACCTCGTCGGGTTGGCTCGGCCGCCTGGCCTCGGAGGCGCGCCAGAGCGGCGACGAGCGGCTGGCCAACGTGGCTCGCTTCTTCGAGATCGTCCGGCGCCAGTCCTCGCTCCTGCGCGACGACCGGCTGCCGTTCCTGGTGGCGCAGCTCGACACGCTCATCGAGGCGGGGGACGCCCCATCGACGGCCGACGTGGCGGCCGACGGCGGCGACGCCGTCCACGTGCTGACCTACCACCGGGCCAAGGGCCTCGAATTCCCGACCGTGATCATGCCCGGCCTCGTCGACGACCGGTTCCCGACCCGGTCTCGCGGCGACCTGTTGCCGTTCCCGGCGGAGCTGGTGCGCGAGGCGCCTCCCGAGGGCGATCACCACCTCCCCGAAGAGCGACGCCTCTTCTACGTGGGCATGACGCGCGCGAAGGAGGAGCTCGTGCTCAGCTGGGCGCGCGACTATGGCGGTCGCACCGCGAGGCGCATGAGCCAGTTCGTGCTCGAGGCGCTCGACCTGCCGCCCGCCACCCCGGTCGAGTCACTCCGACCCTCGGTCGCTGAGCGCCTGGCGCGCAACGAGCATCCCGCCCGCCAGCCGGCGCCCGCCACCGTGCCAAGCCTCGCTGACAAGCCGCTGACGCTGAGCTACAGCCAGGTCAGCGACTACCTCGAGTGCCCCGCCAAGTACCGGTTCGGCCACCTGATCCGCATCCCCACCCCGGTCTCGCACCAGATGGTCTACGGGCGCGCGCTGCACGCCGCGGTGCAGGCCTACCACCGACGGCAGATGGCCGATCAGCCGATGTCGCTCCCCGAGCTGCACGCGGAGCTGGACGCGGCCTGGGAGTCGACCGGGTTCCTGACTCGGGAGCACGAGGAGGCACGCCGGCGGGCCGCGCGCGAGACACTCGAGCGGTTCTGGGCGGCACAGCAGGCCGATCCGGCCGTCCCCACGGCGGTCGAGCTCGAGTTCGCGGTGGCGTTCGGCCGCGACCGCGTGCGGGGCCGCTACGATCGCGTGGACACGGACGCCATCGGCCGGGTCAGCATCGTCGACTACAAGTCGAGCGACGTGCGGGACGCGGCGACGGCCTCGCGACGCGCGCGCGAGTCGCTCCAGCTGGCGATCTACGGCGCGGCATGGGAGGCGCAGCATGGGCAACCCCCGGCCGATCTCGTGCTCCACTTCCTGGAGTCGGGGATCGAGGGCCATAGCGCCCCGAGCCCGAAGCGGCTGGCGGCCGCCGCGCAGGGCGTCGCCACGGCCGCCGACGGGATCCGCGCCGGCCGGTTCGAAGCCAACCCATCGCCGACACGCTGTGGCTACTGCCCGTTCCGCGAGATCTGCCCCGACTCGATCCGATGACCGCACGCTCCCGCATCGCGATTGCCGCCCTGGTCCTGCTCGCCGTCCTGGGAGGGGTCGTGCTGGTGGCGTTCGCGGGGAACTCGTGTGCCGTCGATCTGGCGGACCGACCGTGCCCGAACGTCGGCGTCAACCGTGCGGTCGTGGTCGCGCTGGCAGCGTTGACCGCTGGCCTGGCGGTGGCGCCGTTCGCCCTGCTGTCCGAGTTCGCGGTTCGGCGCCGGATCATCTATCGCGGGGCCTGGGGGCGCGCCGCGCGTCGGGGCCTGCTTGTCGGGGCCTCGATCGCCGCCATCGGCGGCCTGCGGCTGGGTGGTGCCCTCTCGGTCCCGGCGGCGCTCTTCGTGATCAGCCTGGCCGCGACGCTGGAGTGGGTGGCGCTGCGTCGCTTCGACCTGCCCTGAGGCAGCCTCGGCAGTGACGGCCGACATCTTCGGCTCGCAGCCCGCTGATGCGGACAGGTTGGCGGAGCTCTATGACCTCGAGCACGACGAGATGGTGGCTGACCTTCCCTTCTACCGCGAGCTGGCGCGCCGCGTCGGCGGCCCGGTCCTGGACCTGGGGTGCGGATCGGGCCGTCTCTTCCGCGCCCTGCTGGACGGGGGTGTGCCGCGGGTACTCGGGCTCGACGGGTCTGCCGCGCTCCTCCGTCGTGCCGAAGCGCGGATCGCAGGCGACCCGGTGCTCGCCGAGGCAGCGAGGGACGGCCGGCTCTCCGTCATGCGCGGCGACGCGCGGGCCATCTCGACGCTCAACATCCGCGAGCGCTTCGACCTGGCGGTCGCGGTCGGCGTGCTGCCGCACCTCGAGGGGCCGGAGGATGCGCTGCGCCTGCTGGGCGGAACGAGATCGGTGCTGGCCGGGGGCGGTCGGCTGGTCCTTGACGACCTGGGGCCCGCTGAGATGCCCGATCGGGACATGCCGCTCTCGATCGATTGGCGGCGCACGCTGCATGGTCGGGAGGTCGTCCGCCGCAGCGAGTTGGTGCGGCGAGAATCGCCCGAAGGGCTTCGCGTCGCCTTTTCGACGATCGCGGATGCAGTACAACCCGATGGTACGATAGCGCGGCTTCCTGCCAGTCATGAGCTCTGGTATCCATCTCCTGAGGCGCTCGCCGCGCTCGTCAAGCAGGCGGGGATGGTGGTCGAGTTGAGCTACGGCTCGCACGACCTCGAGCCGCTTGGACGGGAGAGCGGGCGCCGGATTTTTGTCGTCGCGTATGCCCCCGCGACGGCGCCGTCGCACGAGGTGAGGGTTGGCTGAGCAGATCCGACTGCTGGTGATCGAGGACGTTCCGCAGGTGGCGATGCACATGCGCTCGCTTCTGAACGCCCAGTCGCAGATCAAGATGCTCGACGTCATCACATCCGGGGAGCAGGCCCTCGCCGCGGTGGGCGAGCTGCGTCCCGATGTCCTCATCGTCGACGCCCTGCTCCAGGGCCGGGTCTCGGGGATGCAGGTCGCCGAGCAGGTGCGCCGCACCGAATCGAGCGTGTCGGTGATCGTCCTGACAGTGCCCCAGAACCCGGTCAGCGAGGACCCCGGCGCCGGCATCGACGCGGTCCTCAAGATGCCCTTCTCCGGCTTCGACCTGACGACAATGGTCCGCAAGGTCCATGAGCAGAGCAACGTCGCCGGCGGCCACAACGCCTCGACCGTCATCAGCTTGTTCTCGCCCAAGGGTGGCGTGGGTCGGACCACGCTCGCATTCAACCTGGCCGTGGCCCTCGCCGCGGATCACAAGGTCTGCCTGGTCGACGGATCGCTCCAATTCAGTGACCTGCGCGGCCTGCTCCGCGTACCAGCAGGCGCGCCCTCGATCGCGAGCCTGCCGACCGACAAGATCCGGGACACGGATCTCGCGGAGGTGATCTGGCGGGATCCGTCGGGCGTCGAGGTGCTGCTCGCGCCGCCACGAATCGAGATGGCGGAGATGGTCACCACGCGCGACATCGAGAAGGTGCTCTCGATCATCCGGCAGGTGTACGAGGTGGTCGTGATCGACACACGCGCGTCGCTCTCGGACGACGTGCTCGCCTTCCTCGACGCATCGGACCTGATCCTCGAGGTCCTCGCCTACGACAGCATGGCGATCCGCGCCCTGGCCATGGCCGATGAGGCCTTTGCCGCCATCGGCTATGCGCCGAGCAAGCTGCAGGCGATCCTGAACCGATCGGATTCGAGCGGTGGCTTCACCAAGGCCGATGTCGAAGAGGCGCTGAACCGCACCATCGAATACGAGGTCGTGTCCGACGGCAAGCTGGTGATCGCCGCCAACAACGAGGGGGTGCCATTCGTGCTGGCCAACCCCGATGCGGAGGTCTCGCAGAACGTGCGCGCCATCGCCACCTCGCTCTCCGCGCGATTGCCGTCGCGCCTCGCCCCCGCCCTCGCGCGTCGCTGACGGCGCGGTGGGGCTCGACGACGGTCGGCCGATCGGCGTCTTCGACTCGGGCGTCGGCGGGCTGACCGTCCTCGCCGAGCTCCGCCGCCGCCTCCCGGCCGAGTCGACCGTCTATCTGGGCGACAACGCCCGTGCCCCATACGGCCCGCGCAGCGGCGACGAGGTGCGAGCCTTCACCCTCGAGTCGGTGGCGTGGCTCCTCGCCCAGGACGTCAAGCTTCTCGTCCTGGCCTGCAACACCGCCACCGCGCAGGCGCTCCCCAACGTGCGCGAGATGGCATCGGTGCCGGTGCTGGGCGTGGTCCGACCCGGCGCCGTCTCAGCGGCGGCGTCGACCCGCGCCGGGCACGTCGGCGTGATCGCCACCGCCGGCACGGTCGCCTCCGGCGCCTACCCGTTGGCGATCGGCGAGGCGGAGCCGCGGCTGACCGTGACGCAGCTGGCCTGCCCGCAGCTCGTCCCGATGGTCGAGGCCGGCCAGCTCGACGGCCCGGTCGCCGAGGCCACCGTCAAGGGATATCTCGACGAGCTCTTCGCGGCGGACCCCGAGATCGACACGCTCCTCTTGGGCTGCACGCACTATCCCCTGCTGCGTCCGCTCATCGAGCGGCTGGCCGGTCCACGGGTCGCGGTGGTGGACTCGGCCTTCACGACGGCCCTGGCGATCGAGGATCTACTCGACGCGCTCGGCGTCCGAACGGCGGCCGAGCAAGGGAGCAACCGCATCGTGACGACCGGCGACGTCGCTGCCTTCACCGCGGTCGCGACCACCGTCTTCGGAGCGGCGCTTCCCTCGGTTGAGCAGGCGGAGGTTGCCGCCGACTAGACTCCCTGCATGTCACGCAGTGCGAGCCGGATCGGGATGGGGATCGTTGTCGGTGGGTTGCTGGCGATGGGCGCCACAGCTGTGCAGCGGGAATTGCTGCGCCGTGCTGGGACGCGCCTCATCGACTGGGAGGGGGTGCGGCGCATCGCGCGCCGCCGCCTCGGTGCCGCAGGCGCCGGGCTGACGGCCGCCGACCGCGCGGCAGCGGACGCCTTCTACCGCGCCGAGCTGCTCCGCATCGAGCCGATCGTGGCCGAGGCGATCGGCGCCCAGCTGCCCCGAGCGCTCGAGACTCCGGCCGTGGTGGATCGGTACGAATGGATCGACCTCAACCTGGCGACCTTCGAGCAGCTGTTCGGACGGGTGGAGCGGATCATCAGCGACGCCACGACCGGCGCCGACACGCCCGGCCGCGCCCTGGCCCGCATCCTGAATCGCTCGCTCGGCACCCAGCAGCTCGGCTTCCTGATGGCCTTCCTGGCCCGAAAGGTGCTGGGCCAGTACGACGTCAGCCTGCTCGCCGCGGCTCCCGCCGCCCGCGGCAGGTTGAACTTCGTCGAGCCGAACATCACCGCCAGCGCGGCGCTCCTCGGCGTCCCACTGGGCCAGTTCCGCACCTTCATCGCCCTCCATGAGGCGACCCACGCGTTCGAGTTCGAGGCGTATCCGTGGCTGCGTGAGCATTTCGCGGCGTCGGTCGGCGAGGCGATCGAGCAGATGGCGACCGATACCGGTGGCCTCGGCCAGCGGCTGCGGGGCGCGATGCGCGGACGCGACGGGCACTGGCTGGAGCGGATGATGACGCCGGCCCAGCTCATCACCTTCCGCCGCACCCAGGCGCTGATGTCGCTGCTCGAGGGCTATTCGAACCACGTCATGAACGACGCGGGGGAGCGCCTGCTGCCGGGCTTCGCGAAGCTGCACGATCGCTTCGAGCGCCGCAACGAAGCGCGCGGCGCGCTGGAGCGGGCGATCATGCGGATCACCGGGCTCGACCTGAAGATGGAGCAGTACGCCGCCGGCGAGCGGTTCGTCGTCGCGGTCCTGGCCGCCCGCGACCGCCCCTTCCTGAACCGGGTCTGGGAGGGGCCGGCCAACCTGCCGGACCTCGACGAGATCCAGCATCCGCAGCGCTGGGTCGATCGTATCGAGGGGCGGAAGGCGAAGGAGCAGCTCAGCTGAGCGACGAGATCGTCATCCTGGCGACCCCGATCTTCGGCGCTCCGCTCTCCGCAGAACACGCCGCGTTCATCGAGAGGGTGCCCGGCACGAGGGTCGTGCAGATGTCGCGCGAGGGGCTCGTCCATGACGATGCCGAGGCCGCCCTCGCCTCTGCACGCGTCCTGCTCCGCGGCGGCGTGCCGGCGTCGGTCCTCGACCACATCATCTCCCGCGCGCCGCGCCTGGAATGGATCCACTCTTTCTCAGCAGGGATCGATCGGGTCGCGACCCCGGCGGTTCGTGAGCGCGGGCTGGTCGTGACGAACGCCCGCGGCGTCTTCTCGCGGCCGATCGCCGAGTACGTGGTGATGATGTGCCTGGCCATCGCCAGGCGCCTCCCCCAGCTCCTCGAGCTGCAGCGGGAGCGTACCTGGCAGCCCCTGCGCGGCACCGAGCTGGGGGGCATGACCGTCGGGATCGTCGGCTACGGCAGCATCGGCTCGGAGATCGCGAGCCTGCTCGCGCCGTTCGAGGCGACGGTCGTGGCCACCCGTCGCCACCCGGAGCGCGGAGCGGGCGCGGCGGACAACGTGGAGCTGCTGGGCCTCGACCAGCTCGACGAGCTGCTGCGGCGCAGCGACATCGTGGTCGTGGCCGCGCCGCTCACCGACGACACGGCTGGGCTGATCGGCCCCGCGCAGCTGCAGGAGATGCCGGAGCACGCGTGGCTGATCAACATCTCTCGCGGCCGGCTCCTCGACGAGCTGGCGCTGCGGCGCGCGCTGGAGGCGGGCTGGATCGGTGGCGCGGTTCTCGACGTCTTCAACGAGGAGCCGCTGCCGCCCGATTCGCCGCTGTACAGCACCCCAAACCTGATCCTGACGCCGCACACGTCGTGGTCGAGCGACCGGGTGGTGGAGCGTTCGCTCGAGCTCTTCACCGCCAACCTGCGCCGATTCGTGGCCGGCGAGCCACTCGAGAACGTCGTCGACCTGCAGGCCGGGTACTAGCCGGTGCAGGTCACCATCGTCGGGCTGCCGGGGAGCGGCAAGACGACCGTCTTCAACGCCCTGACCGGATCCCACGCCGATACGGGTGGCTTCTCCGGCGGGCGCGCCGCACCGAACATGGGCGTCGTCAAGGTCCCTGACCCGCGGCTCGACCGGCTGGCGGAGCTCTTCCACCCGCGCAAGACGACCCCCGCGGACGTCACCTACGTCGACGTGGCGATCCCCGCCGGCGCCGCCCGGGAGGGGACGATCAACCCCGACGTGCTGGCGCTGATCCGCAACGCGGATGCGCTGCTCCACGTCGCACGCGGCTTCGACGACGGAGGCGCCGCGGGCCCACCGGATCCGTGGCGGGACATTGAGGCGCTCGACCTGGAGTTCGCGATCGCCGACCTGATGGTGATCGAGAAGCGCCTTGAGAAGCTCCGCACGTCGGGGCGCCACGGCTCGCCGGCCGAGCGCGAGGCGAACGCGCAGGAGGAGGAGCTGCTGGCGCGCCTCGAGCCGGAGCTGTCAGCCGGTCACCCGCTGCGCGCCGTCGCCCTGACGGATGAGGACGAGCTGCGCCTGCGCGGCTATCGGTTCCTCTCGCAGAAGCCGGTGCTGGTCGTCCTCAATATCGACGAGGGCCAGCTTGCCGGTGCCTCCGAGTCGGAGGCCGCCGGGCGAACCCGATACGGCAAGGCCCAGGCCGATGTGGCCGCCCTCGGCGGCAAGATCGAGGCCGAGCTCGCTCAGCTCTCCGAGGCGGACGCCGCGCTCTTCATGGAGGACCTCGGCATCGCCGAACCGAGCCGCGGTCGGGTGATCCGACTCACCTACGAGCTGCTCGGCCTCTTCAGCTTCTTCACCGCCGGCGAGGATGAGTGCCGCGCCTGGACGCTGCGTCGCGGCGCCACCGCGGTCGACGCGGCGGCCGCGGTCCACTCCGACCTGGCCCGTGGCTTCATTCGCGCGGAGGTGGTGACCTACGACGACCTGATCGCGTGCGGCAGCATGGCCGAGGCCCGCAAGCGCGGCCTGCTCCGCTCCGAGGGAAAGACCTACGCGGTGCGCGACGGCGACGTGATCGAGGTGCTCTTCAACGTCGCGCGCTAGGCGGCCCTAGGACGAGAGGTCGACCTCGGCGATGACGCTGCGGAACTCGTCGCTTGTCTCGACGAGGTACGTATCCGCCTCCTCCATCCCCACGCTCATGCTGGCGGTGAGCTTCTCGTCACCCGCGTACGTGAAGCCGTGGCTGCGCTCGAGCTCGCGGGCGATCGCCTCGACCAGCGTGTCCTCCTCGAAGGTGTCGACTACCGCGGCTCGTGCGGCGAGGACCAGGGCGGCAAAGGCCTCGGGGGTGTATTGCTGGTCGGTGACCAGCACGGCGTCGGTCAGCAGGTCGGTGGCGCCTTCGTGGAGCTCGTAGAAGAAGAGTTTCATGATGGCCCGATGATACCCGGCGAGCCCAACCTGCTCGTGATCGGCGGCTTGACCATCGATCACTTCGACGACGGATCCTCCGGTCCCGGCGGCTCCGTGCTGCACATTGCCCGGGCGCTCGCGCCGCGCGGGCTGCGCGTGGCGGCGCTGACCGTCGCGGGGCCCGAGCCGGTGGCGCAGGCCGGGCTGAACGAGCTCCGCCGGCTCGCAGTCAGCGCGGAGTCCAGTCTCGCCTCCAGCACGGCCACCTTCGTCCACCACGAGACGAAGGCCGGCAGGCGCCTCGAGCTCGTGCAGCTCGGCGGGCGGATCGCGCTGTCCTCGCTGCAGCCGCCGTCGCTGGCCGTTCTGCTGGCACCGGTCGCGGACGAGCTCGCGGCCGCCGACCTGACGCACCTCGGCGGGGCCAGCATTCGCGGCGCCATCCTGCAGGGCTGGCTGCGCGAGGTCAATCGCGACGGACATGTGCTGCCGCGCCTTTTGCGCAGCATCGGCCCTGGCCCCCTCGCGGTCCTTGCCGGATTCGACCTGCTGGTGGCCAGCCTGGAGGACCTCCGGGCCGACGGCGCGTCCCCGGATGAGCAGCTCGACGCCATGCGCCGCGCCTTGGGCCCAGGGCCCGCCCTCGTCCTGACCGTGGGCAGCGCGGGAGCGTGGATCGACGTCGCTGGCGAACGGGCGCACCTGCCGGTCCCACGGCCAGTGGAGGGCGCCTCGAGCGTGGGGGCCGGCGACGTCTTCGCGGGCCTCCTGCTCGCGTCAGGGTGGCCGCGACCCGCCACGCCCGCCTCCGTGCAGAGCCGCGTGGAGCTCGCGATGCGCGGAGTGGCGGACCTGCTCGCCGGGCAGGCGCGAGCCTAGGCGATCCGCCGCTCGAGGGCGGCGCGGCGCCGCTCGGCTGCGGAGACCCATCGGCGCAGGCGGCGGAGCCGAGCCTCGACGCGCAGCCGGACCCGCCCCAGCTCGAGGATCCCGCCGCCCCGGCCGAGCGCGAAGGCGAGATCGAGGACGCGGGACGCGGTGGCCGCGGCCTCGAGCGCCCCGCGCAGGTCACCGCGATGGCGCTC
>DATCOX010000087.1:0-25504 GCA_036564495.1 Candidatus Limnocylindria bacterium | reverse complement strand
GGCCAACACCTTCAACCGCTTCGACCCGACCTCCCCGTTCGGCGGCTACAAGGAGTCCGGCTACGGGCGCGAGGGCGGCATCCACGGCCTCGGCGCATACCTCGACCTGTCGTCTGACGGCGCCAACGGCCGATGAGCCCTCGAGCGAAGGCGGTCGCAGCCAAGCGCGCGACGCGCCCCTCAGTCCTCACCGCGCGCAAGGCACAGCCGCTGGCGACCACCAACGGGGCGGGAGCGGTGGCGCAGCGGCTCGGGGTGCGCAAGACGTACAAGCTCTACATCGGCGGTGCGTTCCCCCGCACCGAGTCCGGTCGTGCGTACGAGATCCTCAGTGCCAAAGGCGAGCTGCTGGCAAACGCCTGCCGCGGGACCCGCAAGGACATTCGTGATGCAGTCCGCGCTGCCCGAACGGCCCTGCCGGGGTGGTCTGCCAGGACCGCATTCAACCGCAGCCAGATCCTGTATCGGATCGCCGAGCTGATGGAGGGGCGGCGCGACCAGTTCATCACCGAGGTCATGGCGGCTGAAGGGGTTGGGCGTCAGCGCGCCACCCGCCTCACCGACGCAGCGATCGACCGCTGGGTCTGGTATGCCGGATGGGCCGACAAGTACAGCCAGGTCAGCGGCTCGGTCAACCCCGTCAACGGCAGCTACTTCAACTTCAGCGTCCCGGAGCCGAGCGGAGTCGTCGGCGTCATCGCGCCCGAGGGCTCGAGCCTGCTCGGGCTGGTCAGCCGGCTCGCCCCGGTGATCGTCTCGGGCAACTGCGCGGTCGTGCTGGCGTCCGAGTCACGGCCGCTCCCGGCGGTGACGCTGACCGAGGTGCTCGCCACGTCGGACGTTCCCGGCGGCGTCGTCAACCTCATCACGGGCCTGCGCCGCGAGCTGGTGATGCACCTGGCCGGTCACATGGACGTCAACGCCCTCGACGCCTATGGCCTCGATCCCGCGCAGGGAGTGGCGGTCGAGGAGATCGCGACCGAGAACGTCAAGCGCCTCGTGCGTCCGCCTCGCGGGGGGGCCGACGCTGTCGACTGGCTGAGCCCTTCTGCCCAATCGCCCTACCTGATCGGCGAGTTCGTCGAGACCAAGACCGTCTGGCACCCGATCGGGAGCTAGCCGGCCGGCACGCGCTTCAGCGATGCTCGAAATTGCGCCCGCAGGATGCGCGACCCGAAGAGCACCATGACCGTGCCCAGCACCCCTCCGCGCAGCCCACGAAAGACGCGGTAACGCTCGCATACGACCCGGGCTCCGCCGTCGGGTAGCGGCGTGATCGTGTAGCGAATCGTGCCGACCGGCTCGGCGATGTTGGACTCGAGCTGGGTGAGCGTAACCACCCCTGGCAGCGACCAGTCGTATCGCTCGCGGCTCCATGCGTAGGACACCCCCTCCGTCACCTCGGCCCATGTCGGACCGAACTGGTGCACGCGATAGACGGCTGGGTCGCAGGTCTCCTTCCAGATCACCTCCCGGCGCGGCGAGAAGTCCACCAGCGCGTTCGTCACTGCCTCGACGGAGAGCGGCGTGTCGAGCTCCCAGTGTGTGCGTTCGGTCGGACCCATCGGCCTACCGGAAGCCCAGCCAGCCGGCGAGCGCCGAGCCGAACAGGACGGCGGTCAGCAGGATCACGAGGGCGGTCAACCCCCACGCCAGCACATTGAGCCAGCGCGGGTTGGTGTGGCTGCCCATGATCCGCGGGTTGTTCACGAGGCGCAGCATGAAGATCAGGATGATCGGCAGCAGGATGCCGTTCAGGTTCTGGCTGACCAGGATGACGCCGATCAGCGGCAGGCCCGGGACGAGCACCACGACTGCACCGATCACGATCAGCGCGGTGTAGAGGCCCATGAAGGCCGGCGCCTCGCTGAACTTGCGGGAGACGCCCGACTCCCAGCCGAACGACTCGCACACGGCATAGCTGGTGGTGAGCGGCATCACCGTCGCCGCCAGCACCGACGCGCCGAAGAGGCCGAACGCGAAGAGGCCCTTGGCGAAGTCTCCGGCGACCGGCGCCAGCGCCAGGGCGGCCTGCTCGGCGCTCTCGACGTGGATGCCGCGCGGGAAGATCGTCACCGCCGCCACGATCACGATGAAGAGGGCGATGGCGTTCGTCCAGATGCCGCCCAGCACGGCGTCGGCCCGTTCGAACGGCAGCTCCTCCGGCCCGAGGCCCTTATCGGCCACCGACGACTGGAGGTAGAAGAACATGTATGGCGTGACGGTGGTTCCCACCGTGGCGACCATCAGCAGCAGCGCGTTGGGCGCCAGCGAGAGGGATGGGGAGACGAGCGCGCGACCCACCTCGCCCCAGTCCGGCCCGGCCACGAAGGCGCTCACCACATAGGCGCCGAAGACGACCGCCACCGACAGGAAGACGCGCTCGACGACGCGATAGCTGGCGAAGACGACGAGCGCCCAGATGCCGGCGGCGACCACCGGCACGGTCACGAACCGGGGAATCCCGAAGATCTCGAGCGCGGCGGCCGCGCCCGCGAATTCGGCGACGATGTTCGCGCCGTTGGCGATGAGCAGCACGACCATCGCGAAGAGGGTCCAGCGGATCCCGAAGTCGTCGCGAATGAGGTCTCCCAGCCCCTGCCCCGAGACGGCTCCCATGCGGGCGGCCATCTCCAGGACGACCACCAGCAGGATCGTCGTGATCGGAAAGATCCAGAGCAGGGAGAGGCCGGTGTCAGCTCCAAGCACGCTGTAGGTCGCGATCCCGCCCGCGTCGTTGCCGGCCAGGCCGGCGATCAGCCCGGGCCCCATCACCCCCAGGAACGCCAGCACCCCCGTGCGATGGATGCGGAAGTTGGGCAGCCGCTCACGCAGCGAGCGCTGCGCACGCCTGATCGGGCGGGGGAGTGCCAGGCGCCGGGTCACAACGCCTTACCGATCCTCGGCCGGCTCGTAGATCTCCGGGAGGCGCTTGCGCCACCCTGCCCCCAGCGCCCGCTCGAGGGCGTCGTCAACCGTCACGATCCCCTGCAGTCGGCCCTCGCCGTCCACGACCGGCAGCGCGAGCAGGTTGTAGCGGGCGATCGCCGCGCCCACCTGCTCCGCGTCCAGGTCGACCGCCACGCTGATCGGGTCGGGTCGCATGAACTCGCTGACCTGCGTCTCGGGGCTGGCGACGATCAGGCCGCGGAGCGTAATCGTGCCGACCAGCAGCCCATCGGCGTCGGTCACGTACAGGTAGTAGACCTGGTCGGCATCCGGATGCAGCTCCCGGAGCCGCTCGATGACTCCCTCGGCCGTCATCTCCGGCGTGACGGTGATGAAGTCGGTCGTCATCAGGCCGCCGGCGGTCTCCTCGCCGTAGGCCAGCAGCTCGCGCACGTCCGAGGCCCCCTCCGGCTCCATCAGGCCCAGCAGCTGCTCCTGGCGCTCCTCGGACAGGTCCGCGACGAGGTCGGCCGCCTCGTCGGGGCCCATCTCCTCCAGGATGTCGGCGGCCTTCTCCGGCTCCAGCGCCTCGAGGATGTCGACCTGGTCGTCCGCGGCCAGCTCCTCAAGCACGTCGGCGGCGCGCTCGTCGTCGAGGGCGGCCAGGATCCCCGCCCGGTCCCGCGGCGCGAGCTGCTCCACGATATGCGCCACGTCTGCCGGATGGAGCGTGCCGAGCGCGGCATGCGGGACGCGCAGCTTCAGGCTCGAGACGCTCGACTCGACCGGGTCGACGTCCTCCCACTCGATGTAGTTCTCGACCTCGAGGCGGAGCGCCCTGGCCAGGCGCTCGCCCGGTCCCGAGAGACCGAGCCGGCGCAGGATCCCGGCCAGCCCGACGTCCACGGCGACCAGGCGCAGCCGCTCCTCGACCGGCGCCAGCTGGATGTCATTGACCCGTACGATCTTGCGATCCTCGACGTCCACGATCTGCTTGTCGAGCAGGTCGAGCCAGAGACGGATCTCGTTGGGCCGCTGGCGGAACGTGGCCATGTCGATCAGCGTCGTGCGCAGGCGCGCCCCGTCGGTGGTGATCTCCTCAACGTCGCTCCACGGCAGGAAGATGTCGCGCTCCGCGCCGACGCGCACCACCAGGCCGGTGACCGGTGGGTAGCGCTCGCCGAGCGCGACGATCAGATCGCGGACCTTGCCGAAGGCGTCGCCGTCACGGTCACGGGCCGGACGGCCGACCAGCTTGCTGAGGAAGAGCATCGGAACGACCACCTCGCTCTGGCGTCGGTTGGGGGAGGACGCGCGCGCAGGTGGTCGAGGTCGACGGCTAGGCGGTCACCCTCGCCCCGGCCTTCGGCCCTGGGCGCGCGCAGATTCGGCTATCGGAACCGGCATCCACCTTGGATCGTGCTTCGCCTCGTTGCGTGCTCCACGGCGCGACGGCCTCGGGCGCGGCGGTCGGGTCCGCCTGATTCTAGCCCGCGCCCGATACCCGGGAAACCCCTCAGGAGGCCTGGATCTGGGTCTCATGCAGCTGGTCCCGCGCTCGGGCGCGATGGCGGGCGACCTTCGCCTGGTTGCCGCAGGTCCGCATGTCGCACCAGCGACGTCTGCCGGTCGGTGAGCGATCGACGAAGAGATAGCGACAGCCGGGGTTGGCGCAGACGCGGAGGCGGGACGGGGCGTCATCGGCCAGGAACTGGGCGAGGGAGCTGGCGATGGTGGCCCGTGCCTGGTCGAGCCTGTCGCCGACCTGGGCGAACGTGTAGCGCGTCCCGTCCGGATCGCGCTCGATCTGGTGGTAGTGCAGCCCGTGGCGAAGGATGTGGTTGAGGTCGCGCAGCTGCTCGCTGCTGGGATGGCCGCTCTGCGTGACCTCCTCGGCGATGGCGTGCAGCAGCTGGCGAAGATGGCGGAACCGTTCCAGGCGTCTGGCCGTCTCGTCGGGGTCGCGCCGGAGCCGTGCCGCCTCGGCGGCCAACCCCCGGCCGCTGACGAGCCGACGCTCTCGCAGCCACGCCAGCAGGGACGTGATGTCCGGCACCGCGTCCACCGGCTCGCCGTGCTCGTACTCGAGCGTATTGCCGAATGTGATGAACAGCTCCTCGCCTTGATCGGGCTCAGGGAGCGGTGCGCTATCGAAGATCATGTAACCATTGTACAGCACTTGACAAGTTACTCCGGCGCGCGTACTCTAACACTGTAACCACTCATAAGGCATTCATCAGTTACGGGGGATGGGACGAAGGGAGGCTCGAATTTGATCGCTGTAGCCCTGATCGTGGCGGTCCTGATCGTCTTCGATCTCGCCGCAGTCGTGTGGGGAGCGGACAGCCGCCCATCGACCACGACGCCTTTTCATCACGAATAAATCTCGAGCACCACTCGCGATTCCCAGCACACCAGGAGGTTCCAATGAGCCGAGGAGCAATCTATCTCGGCCTGCTCGCCAACCTGCGACAGGATGAGATGCTCTACGAGGCACGACAGCGGAGGTTTTCGACGGAGCCGATCCGTCCCAGCCGCGATCGCAGCTTCGCCGCCTCGTTGATGCGCGCCCTGCGCATCACGAAGCGTTAACCCGCATCCAGGACGCGATCCAGCCCCTCACCCGGGGCTGGATCGCTTTTTTTGTGCCCCTAGAATGGCCGGCATGCCACGGCCACGCGCCATCTCACGCTCCGATCCAACGGTCATCAGCAACGCCGAGATGGCGCGCGTCTTCAACGAGATCGCCGACATGCTCGAGATCTCCGGCGAGGTCGTCTACAAGGCGGTGGCCTACCGCCGGGTGGCCGATGCGGTCGAGCGCTGGCCGGACGACGTGGCGCACCTCTTCCAGACTGAGGAGCCGCCCAAGATTCCGGGCGCCGGTCCCGCGCTGACCACCAAGCTCGAGGAGCTGGCTACTACGGGGCAGCTTGCCTACTACGACCGGATGCGCGCCCAGGTCCCAGGTGGACTGCTCGAGATCCTGAAGATCCCCGGCGTCGGCCCGCGGACCGTGAAGCTGCTTCACGACGAGCTCGGGATCGAATCCGTCGATGGGCTTCGCGCCGCCGCCGAGGGGGGAACGCTGCGCAGCCTGAAGGGGCTCTCTGCCCGCACCGAGGAGAACATCCTGGCTGCGATGGCGCGCCTGGCCTCGCGCGGCACCCGGCTCCTGCTTCACGACGCCGACGCGCTCATGACGGGACTCGTCGACCAGCTGCGCCGGGTGCGCGGCGTGCGCGCGATCGAACCCGCGGGATCGCTCCGCCGGCGGAAGGCGACGATCGGTGACCTCGACCTGCTGGCGGCGACCGATGACCCCGCACGGCTGATCAGCGCCCTCAACGCCCTGACCGCGGTCGCGCACGTGGTGAACGCCGGCACCGACAAGTCGAGCATCGTGCTGGCCGATGGTCCGCAGGTCGACCTCATGGTCTGCCCGCCCGCCGCTTGGGGCAGCCACCTCGTCCACTTCACCGGGAGCAAGGAGCACAACGTCTCGCTGCGCGGCATGGCCCTGGACCGTGGCCTCTCCCTCTCGGAGAAGGGCTTCAAGGTCGTCGAGACCGGAGCGCTCCAGCCGGTCGCCACGGAGGAGGAGGTCTACGATCGGCTCGGCCTGCCGTGGATCGCGCCCGAGATGCGCGAAGACAGCGGCGAGATCCAGGCCGCGCTGGCGGGCACGCTGCCGACTCTCGTCAGCGTGGACGACCTGCGCGGCGACACCCACGTCCACTCCGACTGGACCGATGGGGTCGACTCGATCGAGGTGATGGCGCGCGCGGCGCGAGACCTCGGCCGGGCGTGGATCGTGCTGACCGACCACTCACCATCGCTCGGCGTCACGCGCGGCCTCTCGGTCGAGCGCATTGCGGAGCAGCGGGTCGAGATCGACCGTCTGAATGCCGAGCTGGCGCCGTTCCGGATCCTCCACGGCACCGAGATGGAGATCCGCGCGGACGCCACGCTCGACTACCCCGATGACCTGCTCTCGGGCTTCGACGTGGTGGTCGCGAGCGTCCACACCGCCCGCGGCCAGTCGACCGAACAGCTGACGCGGCGCACGCTGGCCGCGATCGACAACCCGCACGTGGACGTGGTCGCGCACCCGACCGGACGAATCGTGAACCGCCGCGACCCGATCGCCCTCGACTGGCCGCGGGTCTTTCAGGCCGCGGCGCGGACCGGCACTGCGCTCGAGCTCAACGGCAGCCCGCGCCTCGACCTGGACGACGCCCTGGCCCGCGCGGCCGGGCAGGCGGGCGTTCGGCTCACCCTGGCCAGCGACGCGCATCGCACCGAGGAGCTCGACCAGCTGCGGTACGCAGCCTCGGTGGCGCGTCGTGCCTGGTTGACGCCGGCGCAGGTGATCGGCACGCGGACGGCGGACGAGCTGCTGGAGCTGGTTCGATGACGGCTGCCGGCGCGCACCGCGAGGGCCTGTGGATCGCAGGGCGGCGCATCGAGCGACCCGAGGCGATCCTGCTCGCCCTGGTGCTGGCCGGCCTGGTCGTATATGGCTGGTTCGCCCCATCGTTCTGGCTGGCGGTCGCGATCGCCGGCCAGCTGGCGATCGGCGGGATGGGCGCGGTCTGGGTCATCGGCCCCGTCCGGTCGCGATTCGGCTTCGCCCGTTATGCGACGCTCGCCGTATCGGCGGTCGCGTTGACGCTCCTCGGGCAGATGCTGAGCCCGACCGCGCAGCTGGTGGGCGCGCCGCTGGCGGCCCTCCTCCTGTACGGCGTCCTCTCGTTCGAGGTCCGGCTGCCCGATGGGCGGGCGCCGCGCCTGAGCATCGACCTGACGCTGGTGGGGATCGTCTTCGCCGCGGCGGCAGGCATCGCCGCCACGTTCCCGACCGCGTCCTGGCCGCCGGCCGTGCTGCTGGTGGTGGTCGCCGCGGCCGTGCCGGCGTTGCGCGCGGCCGAGCTGCGTGGTCGGTTCGGCGTCGAGGCGGTCGGCCAGGCCGCCCTGCACCTGCTCGCCATCGCGCAGCTCGGTGCCAGCCTGACCCTGCTGCACCTCCCCGGCGTGGTCGGCTCGGCCGTCCTGGCGCTGGGCTTTCACGCCTGGGCCGGTGCCGCCGAGGCCCTCGACAATGGGGCACGCGGCAGGGCGGTGGCGATCGAGTTCGGGAGCCTCGCCCTGCTCGGCCTCCTCGTCGCGATGCTCCTGCGACCGGCATGACCGATCAGCCGAGTGCCCACGCCCCCGACGTCTGCCTGCGCTGCGGCGCAACGATCCAGTCGATGGGGGTCGACGAGTGGTGCGGCGAGGTCGAGCTGCGGGTGCCCCAGCGGTAGCTCAGCGGTCCGAACTGCGCCGTGCGCCGGTGCGCGTTGACACCCCTCCCGGGCTCTGCTACAACAAGGCGCCCTTCGGCCGGGTAGCCCCGTCGGACCGGCATTTCCGCACCATTCACCGCCTCAAATTGAGCCTGGGGAGACGATGACGCTCGACGAGACGGAGACCATCAACCGCCAGCGCAGGCACCTCACCGATGTCGCCATCGGGCAGGCGACACGCGGCGAATGGGAGGCGGCGGTCTCCACCAACCGGGAGATTCTCGAGCTCGGTGGCGACACCGATGCCTACAACCGCCTGGGCAAGGCGCTGGCCGAGCTCGGGCGCCATGCCGAGGCCCTGGAGGCCTACCAGGGGGCGCTGGCGCGAGATGCCACCAACCGGATCGCCGAGCGCAACGTCGGGCGCCTGCGCGTCATCGCTGGGGGTGGCGTCGACGCCGCCGCCGTGGGCGACGGGAAGCCGGAGAAGGCATCGGCCTCGCACTTCATCGAGGAGATGGGCAAGACCGGGCACGCCCGTCTCATCAACCTGATCCCGGCCAAGCAGCTCGCCTCGCTCTCGGCCGGGGATGCAGTGGAGCTGATGCTCGAGGGCGCCCTGCTGGTGGCGCGCGTCGGCGAGGTCGAGGTCGGTCAGGTCGAGCCGCGGATCGGCTCACGCCTGGCCAAGCTGATGAAGGCAGGCAACCGCTACGAGGCGGCGATCACCACCGTCGATCGCGAAGAGGTGCGGGTGATCATCCACGAGGTGTTCGCCCACCCCGCCAACTTCGGCAAGGTCAGCTTCCCGGGGAGCGCGACCGCGCGCCCGGGTGACGTCCGACCGTACATCAAGGGCACGGTGCTCCGCTACGATGACGAGGAGGAGTCCGAGGAGTCGGAGGAGGAGACGGAGGAGGTCGAGGAGCTCGACACCAGCCTCCCGGAGTTCTCCGCCGAACCCGACCTCGAGGAAGAGCTGCTCGAAGAACCGTAGGAGCCCGATTGTCCGAGGCCGAACGGAAGCGACTGGATCACGTCGTTCTTCCACGCCGCCTCCCGGGCCTCGCACTCCTCGAGCGTTACTTCCCTTCGCCGGCCGATAACCAGCTCGACGCCGAGCTGAGCGCCTTCGGCCGGCCCGGCGACACCGTCCTCGACCCGTGGGCCGGCACCGGCTGGACCGCTCGCCGTGCCATCGCCCACGGCATGCGAGTGGTCGCCGCCGATCCCTCGCCCTTCGCCCAGCTGGCTGGCCAGGCCTTCCTGCTGGCACCCGATCCGGTCGCGCTCGATGCTGCGTTCGCCCAGCTCGCCTCCTCGCGCCGCGTGGACGTGCCGCTCCGGCAGCACCTCGAGGAGCTGTACGCGACGCGCTGCACGACCTGCCGCCGCCCGGTCGTGGGCGAGCAGTTCATCTGGCCGCGCGACGGCAACGCTCCCGGCCGCAAGGTCTATCGCTGTCCGAACTGCGACGTCTCGGTTGGCGGACCGCCGGAACGGGTGGCACCGATCGACGACGCCGATCTCGCCAAGCTGGGGATCGATCGCCCCGTCGAGCCGGAGGCGGCGCTGCCGGTCGGCGACCCGGCGGCCGATGCCGAGGACGACCTCCCCCCGGCGCCGGTTGGGCTGACCGTCGCTCCCGAGCCCGACGAGGACGATCCAGCGGCACCGATCGGCGAGCCAGGCGGGCCGCCGTCGCTGGTGCCCGCGACGCCCGATCCGCCGACCGGGTCGCTGCGCTCCGGCCGCCCGCACTACGCGTCGACCGTCCATCCGGATCCGGCCGCTCCACCCACCAGCGACGTGCGCCAGAGCCTCCACTACCAGCAGCTTCGCGATCGCTTCCCGGTCCTCGACGGACGGGGCGAGCTGGTCGACGAGCTGCTCGACCTGTACACGCCGCGGAACCTGTACGCGCTCCAGACGATCGCGAACAAGATCGACGCGGAGTTCCGTGAGCCGTCGCTCGCCGCCGTCTTCCGGCTCGCGCTGGCGGCCTGCCTGCTCCCGGGGAGCCGCCTGAACGGCTACCCGGGCCGCGTCGCCTCGCTCCGCATCAGCGGTGGGCACGTGCGCCAGCCGGCCTCGCGGCATCAGCGCGAAGTGAACGTGTGGCGCCTCTTCGAGACGGCCGTCCATGACGTGCGCACCGCCATCGCCGCGCTCGGTCGCGACCGCCGCCCGGCGCGCTTCGCCGCGGACCTCGACGAGCTCGGAGGGGTCGGTGCGGCCAACGTGCTCTGGATCCGGTGCCGGCCGGCGGTCGTCGGCCAATACCTCCCGCCCGACGGCGTCGACCTGGTGCTCGGCTCGCCGCCGCCTCCAGCCAGCGTCGACGAGATGAGTTTCGAGTACCTCGCCACCGCCTGGCTGCTGGGTCGGGAGGCGGCTGAGACGCTCCGGCTCGAGCCACTCTTCGGCACGGCGCAGGGGGAGGGCGAGCCCGCCGAGGCGACCGCCATGCGCCACGCCATGGCCTCTGCCGCCGGATCGTTGAAGCCGGGGGGCTGGTGCAACCTCCTGATCGAGGGCGGAGAGCTGGATCGGATCCTGGCCGCGGCGGTCGCCGGGGCCGCGGCCGAGCTGGAGCTGGTCGACGTCGTGCATCGCGAGTCGATCCGGTCGGGCCAGGGCGTGGCGCTCCACTTCCGCAAGGCGTCGGCCGAGGATCGCCTGCGACGAGCCATCGAGCCGGCCCCGCTCCAGCTCGGCGCGGAGGACGGGCACCTGACCTACCCCGAGCTCGCCGCGGCCATCGACCGGGCCATCAGCGCCATGCTGCGACGCCGCGGCGAGCCGGCGAGCATGATGCGGGTCGGCGCCGCGGTGCTGGTCGAGCTACAGGCGTCGGGGCTGCTTGTGCGCCTCGCTGCCTCGCGCGGCCCGGCGCCGGACGCGGGCGACGAAGCGTCAGAGGCCACCCCCACGGAAGACCGGCCCGAGCGCGGGCCGAATCTGCTCGCCACGCTCCTGCGGGAGGAGCTGGCACGCGAGGATCACCCGTCGCTCGTTCGGATCGGAGATGCCGACCGACCGATGTGGTGGCTGCGCGCCCCCGAGCTGGACGAGGCGCCGCTGGCGGACCGCGTCGAGTGGGCGACCTTCTCGATCCTGACGACGGCCGGACGCCTCGACGAGAACGCCTTCCTGGAGCGGATCTACGTCCTCTTCCCGGGGCTGGAGGCTCCGGACGAGGAGCTCGTGCGCGCCTGCCTGGCCGCCTACGCCGCGGTCGGCGAGAAGGGGGTGCTGCGCAGCGAGGAGGACGTCGCCGAGCGGCAGGGGGACCATGCCCGGATCATCGGCACGCTGGTCGATTACGGCCATCGGCTGGGCCTGCGCGCGTGGGTCGGCCGCCGCGAGCACGACCGGCCGTACGCGGGCTCGACGCTCGGCGAGCGCCTGCGGGACGACGAGCGTCGAGCCTACCTGCCGCTCATCGTGCGGGCGCCGGCCGAGACGCTGGCCGCGCTCGATGCGATCTGGTACGTGCGCGGACGGATGGCCTTCATGTTCGACGTGGAGTGGACGGCGATGCTCGGCGAGCCGATCCTGCGACGCGGCCGTCAGATCGAGCCGACCGACCACCAGGCGCGCTTCTGCGTGTTCCCGGCGGAGCGCACCCAGCTGCTGCGCCTGAAGCTCGACCGATCTCCGTGGCTGCGCGCCGAGGTCGCCCGCCAGAACTGGCACTTCCTGAAGTGGCAGCACCTCGAGGGGCTGGCCGCGCGGGACGGCGCGAGCCTCGATTGGCTGGAGCCGGTCCTCGGGCTCGACCCCCTGATCGAGCGTGGCGGGGAGCAGCTCACCATGTTCGGAGAGTAGGCAGGCGGCCTCCGAGGCTCCGTACTAGACTCGGGATGGGAGTGTCGTGGTTCCCCCCCGCGGCACTCCCACTCCCCTCAGGCGCGCGGTCCCTTGGGCCGCGCCGCCCGGCGGCCGAGCGCGCGGCGCACCACCGTCATCACCTCGTCGACGTACGGCTCGCCGTGACCCGTCTCGATGGCGTGCGCCAGGCAGCCGTCGATGTGGTCCTCCAGGAGGAGCAGCGCGACCGAGTCGGCGGCGGCGGTCATCGCCTCGACCTGCTGGAGGATGTCCAGGCAGTACGCCTCGTCGTCGACCAGGCGCTGGATGCCGCGCACCTGGCCCTCGATCCGGCGCAGGCGATTCAGGAGTTCGCCGCGGTCCTTCGTGTAGGCGTGGCGGAAGTGGGTGGCGTGGTCGGTCTTGCTGGTCATACTCGGGGGCAGTATGCGGAGGTCGGGACGCCGGGGTCAATCGGGCGGCGCAGGGTCCCACCCCGGTTCGCGCTACGATGCGAGCAGCGATGCCCGACCTTGAACGCGAAGAGCTCATCACGCCGCTCGACCGAGCGCTCGTCATCTTCAGCCACCCTGACGACGCCGAGTTCGGCGCGGCCGCCACGATCGCTCACCTGACGGCCGCTGGCGCGCGCGTCGACTACGTGGTGACCACGGACGGAGGAAAGGGAACCGACGATCCGACGGTGACCTCCGCCCAGCTGACGGCGACGCGCGAGGCCGAGCAGCGCGCCGCGGCGGACCTGCTCGGCGTCTCGGAGATCGTGCATCTCGGCTATCCCGATGGATACCTGACCCCCAGCCTCGACCTGCGGCGCGACATCGTGCGCCAGATCCGGCGCTTTCGGCCCGACGTGGTGATCGCCCAGAACCCAGCACGGCGTCAGGACGGCAACCCGTTCGTCGGCCATCCCGATCACCTCGCCACCGGTGAGGCGACGCTGGCCGCCGTCTACCCAGCGGCGCGCGACCGCCTCAACTTTCCCGAGCTCCTCGAAGAGGGCCTCGAGCCCTGGAAGGTGCGCCAGGTGCTGGTCACCGGCGTCGAGCGCCCGAACCTCTTCCTCGATGTCTCGGCGACCTTCGAACTCGGCCTGCAGGCGATCTTCGCTCACGTGAGCCAGATCGCCGATCGCGTCGCCGTGGAGGAGCGGATGCGGGATCGCACAGCCGAGATCGGGGAGCCGGTTGGACTCCCCCTCGCGAACGCCTTCCTGTCCATCGTGATCGACTGATGGGAGACCGGGCCGCATGATGCGCGGCGGCGGTCACTGGGGCGGCGCGGAGCCGAACCTGAGAGCACGGCCGGGGAGCGGTCCCGCCACCTTCCGCCGGATCGTCGGCTTCTTCCGGCCGTATCGGCGGCGGCTGGCCTGGATCGCGCTGCTGATCGTGGTCACGGTCAGCGTCGGCGTCGTCAACCCGATCCTGCTCAAGCTGATCATCGACAACCTGACCGGGCCCAAGGACCTTGGCCTCCTCTATCTGCAGGCGGGGTTCATGATCGCCCTGCCGATCGTCTCCAGCCTGCTCGGGGTGTGGCAGTCCTACCTGTCGAACGTCGTCGGCCAGCGGGTGATGGACGACCTGCGGTTGGCGCTCTACACGCACCTGCAGTGGATGCCGCTGCGCTTCTTCACCGAGACGCGCACCGGCGAGATTCAGAGCCGCATCGGCAACGACGTCAACGGCGTGCAATCGGTCGTCACCGACACCGCCGCCTCGCTGCTGGCCAACTTCGCGACCGTGGCCACCACGGTGATCGCGATGACCATCCTGGACTGGCGCCTGACGATCCTGAGCCTCGGCATGCTCCCGGTCTTCGCCTACATCACCTACCGCGTCGGCAAGGTGCGGCGCGTAGTCAGCGGCCTCACCCAGCAGTCGCTGGCCGAGGTGAGCGCTATCACCCAGGAGTCGCTCTCCGTGTCGGGGATCCTCCTCTCGAAGACGTTCGGCCAGCAGCGGGCCAGCATCGCGAAGTTCGGACGCGAGTCGCGCCGCCTGGGCGACCTGCAGATCCGGCAGCAGATGATCGGGCGCTGGTTCTTCGCCATGATCGGGACCTTCTTCTCGATCGCGCCCGCCTTCGTCTACCTGCTGGCGGGGTCCCTCATCATCGGCGGCGACACCCACGTCAGCATCGGCACGATCGTCGCGTTCACGACACTGCAGAGCCGCCTCTTCTTCCCGCTCGGCCAGCTCATGAGTGTGCAGGTCGAGATCCAGGGCGCACTCGCCCTCTTCGACCGGATCTTCGAGTACCTCGAGATGGAGCCGGAGATCCGCGATGCGCCAGATGCGGTCGAGCTCGACCCGGCGACCCTGCGCGGCGACGTCCGCTTCCGCGACGTCAGCTTCCGCTATCCCACTCCGCCGACCCCGCTCGTCCCCGCTGGCGATCCGGCGGACGCTGAGGAACGGCCGATGCCGGCGGCGATCCGCCCGTTCGGGCTGAACGAGATCGACTTCGAGGCACGGCCGGGGCAGCTCGTGGCGCTGGTTGGGCCTTCCGGCGCCGGAAAGACGACGACGACCTACCTGATCCCGCGGCTCTACGACGTCGACGAGGGTGCGGTCGAGGTCGACGGGCTCGACGTGCGTCGCATTCGCCTCGAGTCGCTCGGCAGGGAGATCGGAGTCGTGACCCAGGAGACGTACCTCTTCCACGCGTCGGTCCTCGACAACCTTCGCTACGCGAAGCCCGACGCGACGATGGAGGAGGTCGAGGGCGCCTCACGCGCCGCGGCGATGCACGACCGCGTGACTGAGCTGCCCGACGGCTACGACACGATCGTCGGGGAGCGCGGCTACAAGCTATCCGGGGGCGAGAAACAGCGCGTCGCCATCGCACGGGTGCTCCTCAAGGATCCGCGTATCCTCCTGCTCGACGAGGCGACCAGCGCCCTCGACACGGTCAGCGAGCGCCTCATTCAGGGAGCCCTGGCGCGGCTGATGGAGGGGCGCACCACAATCGCCATCGCTCACCGCCTCTCGACGATCCTGCGAGCCGACCTGATTCTCGTCTTCGACCGAGGGCGGATCGTGGAGCGTGGCACGCATGACGAGCTGCTGCGTCACGAGGGGCTCTACGCCCGCCTCTACGCCGAGCAGTTCGCCAGCGAGCGGCCCGCCTGACGCTGCCATCCACGCCGGACCTCAACGTTCCGGTGCGGCCGCGCGTCGGATGGGCATGATCACCACCGTGACGGCGCGGACGAACGTGTTCCCGGATCCAACCCAGGCCGACGCCATGCGCGAGACCGTCGTGCAGCTGCAGGGCGAGCGCGGCGGCGAGCTATGGGGGCTTGCGCGCCACCTTGGGCTTTCGCCCGAGGAGGCCGATGACGCCGTGCAGGAGACGCTCCTGCGCCTCTGGGCGGCGCTCCGTGAGGGAGCGGCCATCGAGCGAGCCGATGCCTGGGCGTTTCGTTCGCTCTACCGGCTGGCGATGGACAGCCATCGCTGGCAGCGGCGCGTTCGGCGGCTGACGGAGCGGATCGGGGCGCAGCCCCCTCGCCGTTCCGGGCTCGACCACGCCGATCGGATGGTCATCTGGGAGGCGGTCGAGACGCTGCCGGAGCGGCAGCGTCTGGCGGTCTACCTTCGCTATCGGGCAGACCTGCCGTACGAGGAGATCGGGGCGATCCTGGGGATCGCGGCTCCGTCAGCGCGCAGCCATGTGAGCCGTGCGCTCGACACCCTGCGTGTCGAGCTCGGTGAGGAGAGATCACGATGAACGACCAGGACCTGGAGCGGGAGCTGCGGTCGCAGCGCAGCCCGCGCGAGGATGGATATACCCCTGCCCGGCTGCCGATGAACCTCGACGACGGCACGCCGTCCGGTGCGCGCCGTTCGATGGTGCCGCGGGCAGCGCTCGTTGCCGTCGCCGCTCTGGCCGGCGCCCTGGCGGTCGCGGTGGTGACCGGCATCCTGTCCGGCCCACGCCCCGACGTGGGGAGCGACGGCTCGCCCTCCGCGCAGGCGACGGCATCGGTCCCGGGTGACTGCGGACCCTCCGACGTCGCCTTCAGTGCCGAGCCGTGGGGCGGCGCAGCCGGCTCCCGCGGTACGGTCGTCACCGTCAAACTTGCGGCCGCTCATGACGCCTGCACGCTCGGCAAGGGCCTTGCCGCCCAGGTCGCCGATGCCAACGGCAGCGTGCTGGTCACGACCGGCGCGTCGGCCCCCGGTGGGTCCGTGGCACTCGCGGACGGAGCCTCGTTCACGATCGGGATCTCCTGGAGCAACTGGTGCGCGGCCGCTCCGGCTGCGCCGGTGACCCTGGCGCTGAAGATGTCCGGCTGGGAGTCATTCGTGCCGGTGGCCGTCCCGACCGGTGAGACAGACCCGGTGCCACCCTGCATGGGCAGCGGCCAGCCATCCGTCCTGAGCTGGACGGGCCTCGAGCCGCAGCAATAGCGGCGACGGCGGCGGGCTCGTCGAGGTGACACACTTGGTCGGTGAGCAACCGACTCGCCACCGAGACGAGCCCGTACCTCCTTCAGCACGCCGAGAACCCGGTCGACTGGTACCCGTGGGGACCTGAGGCGCTCGATCGGGCACGTGCCGAGGACAAGCCGATCTTCCTGTCGATCGGCTATTCGGCCTGTCACTGGTGCCACGTCATGGCCCATGAATCGTTCGAGGATCCGGGCCTGGCGGCACAGCTGAACCGGGACTTCGTGGCGATCAAGGTCGATCGCGAGGAGCGCCCGGACCTCGACGACGTCTACATGGCGGCGGTCCAGACCCTGACCGGCGGTGGGGGCTGGCCGATGAGCGTCTTCCTGACGCCGTCACTCGAGCCCTTTTTCGGCGGCACCTACTTCCCACCCGAGGACCGCCACGGGCTGCCCGCCTTCTCGCGCGTGCTGAGCGCGATCGCCGAGGCGTACCGCGATCGGCGGGACGAGGTGGCGGAGCAGGGCCGGCTCCTCGCGGCGCATCTCCAGGAGCAGCTGGATGTGGCCCCGGGCCGCGCCGAGGTCGAGCGCCGGCAGCTCGACGCCGCAGCCGCGCGCATCGGCGAGTCGTTCGATCCAAAGCACGGCGGCTTTGGCGGTGCGCCCAAGTTCCCTGCGCCGATGACCATTGAATTTCTGCTGCGCACGTGGCGACGCGGTCGTGATCCCGAGATGCTCCGATCGGTGACGGTCACGCTCGAGCGCATGGCAGCGGGCGGCATCCACGACCAGATCGGCGGCGGCTTCGCCCGCTACAGCACCGATGCGCGCTGGCTGGTGCCGCACTTCGAGAAGATGCTCTACGACAACGCCCAGCTCGCCCACGCCTACCTCGAGGCGTTCCGGGCAACCGGCGATCAGCGGCACGCTGAGGTCGCGCGTCGGACCCTCGACTTCATGCTCGGCGAGCTGGCCACCGGCGACGGCGGGTTCGCGTCGGCGCTCGACGCGGACAGCGAGGGCGAGGAGGGTCGCTTCTACACCTGGGAGCTCGACCCGTTCCTCGAGACGCTGCGCGGCGCCGGGATCGAGGATGGCGAGGCACGGGACCTCGCCGCCTACTGGGGCGTCGTGCCGGGCGGCAACTGGGAGGGACGTTCCATCCTGCACATCGCGGGCTCGGGCTCACCGACCGGCGACCTGCTGGAACGGGCGCGACTTGCCCTGGCGGGGGAGCGTGAGTCTCGCGTGCGGCCTGGCCGCGACGACAAGCAGCTCGCCGCATGGAACGGCATGGCGCTGCGGTCGCTGGCGACGGGGGCGCTCGTGCTCGGCGACGATCGCCTGGCCGCGGCGGCGCGTGCCTGCGCGGGCTTTATTCGGGAGCGCCTGCTGCGCGCCGACGCCCGCCTGTGGCGAACCGCACGAGGCGAGACCGCGCACACGCCCGCCTTCGCGGAGGATTACGCGAACGTCGCTGACGGCCTGCTGACCGCGCATTCCGCCCTCGGTGATGCCGCCGACCTGAAGCTGGCCGGGGCGCTGATGGATCGGGCCGTGGCCGACTTCTGGGATGAGGCGAGCGGGACCTTCTTCGACACGAGCGCGGAGCACGATCGGATCGTCGCCCGCCCGCGATCCCTCATCGACGGTGCGACCCCGGCCGCCAACTCGGTCGCGGCCGATGTGCTGCTGCGCCTGGCTCTCCTCACCGGGGAGGCGGACCACGACCGACGCGCCCGCAGCATCCTGCGTGCGGCCGGACCGGCGCTCGATCGGCACCCCGCCCAGTTCGGGCGGATGCTGTCGGCCGCGGACCGTGCGCTCGGTGAACCGCTCGACGCGGTCATCGCCGGCGATCCCGAGGACCCTGCGGCCCTCGCCCTGCGACGGGCGGCAGCGGCTCCGTACCAGCCGGACCTCGTCATCGCGCCGCTGGCGGGGGATGGCGGCATTGCGGCGTGGCCGATCTTCGAGGGGAAGGGGCTGCGCGATGGCGTCCCGACCGCGTACGTCTGCCGTGGCTATTCGTGCGACGAGCCGACCGCGGACCCCGATCGCGTCCGAGCACAGGTGGCTGGCCTCTCATGAGAATGCGGCTCCTGATCGCGGTGCTGCTCCTTGCCGGCTGCGCATCGGCCACACCCGCGCCAAGCGTGCCCGCGAGCGTCGAGCCGACGCCGACCCCGGTCCCGACGGAGCAGCCGACGGCGACGCCGATCCCCCTCGACCAGGCCATGCTGGCAAGGCGCTTCACGGTGCTGATCGCCGGCGCGGACACGAGCCGCAGCCGACGGAGCGGCGGCCTCGAGGACTGGAACACCGATGCCCTCATGGTGATCAGCGTGAGCGCCGACAGGTCGCAGATCGAGATCCTTTCCCTGCCGCGCGACACGGTCGACATACCGATGGCCGACGGCACGATCTATCACCACAAGGTGAACGGCATCGCACAGCGCCTGGGGATGCCGGTGCTGCGCGACGCGATGGCGACGCTGCTGGGCGTGCCGATCGATCGCTACCTCCGCGTCGACATGGACGACTTCACCTGGATGGTCGACGCGGTCGGCGGAATCGACGTCGAGGTCAAGACCCGCATCGCCGATTACGGGATGCATCTCTTCCTCGACCCGGGCCCGGCGCACTTCGACGGTGCGCAGGCGCTCGCCTTCAGCCGGACGCGCGCCGACTCCGACTACGGCCGCGCAAGGCGTCAGCAGCAGGTGATCGTGGCGCTCGTCCGGAAGTGGCTCGATCCGACCGCGGAGACCCTCCTGGGCTCCGTTCGCCTGCTCGGCTCGCTGCAGACCGACATCCAGCTGGGCGAGCTGCCGACCCTGCTCGAGATCGGGCGTCGCTCGGCGTCGGCCGCCGTGCACGGGATCGTCCTCCAGCCGCCGCAGTTCTCGCTCTTCGTGGGCTATGAGCCGAACAGCACGCGCGGCTGGGTCATGATCCCCGATGTGCCGGCGATCCAGGCGTACGCCCGGGCGGCGCTGGCGAACTAGGGCCGCTCGTCAGGCGGTGGCGCTCACTCCGCCGCGGCGGCCAACGTGTCGTGGGTGCCGCACCGGTAGCAGGACTCATCGGCGGCCCGAATCGTTGCACTGCAGTTCGCGCACGAGACGAGCAGGTCGGCCTCACAACGGGTGCAGAAGCGGGCGTGGCCGGGGTAGCGCAGCCCGTCGTTGGGGCAGTAGGCGACGCCGCGCGGCACGTCGATCGCCCCGTCCGCCGCGCGCCGCAGCGGGAGGGCCGGGAGCGCCGTCGCCTCGGCCCTCACACCCACCTGCGAAACGCGCAGGTACCCGATCACCAGCCACAGCAGGTAAAGCCCCACGAGGCCGATGAAGGCGTATGGCGCCAAGGTGGCGCCGAACCCGCCCAGGCCGGTCGCGATGAAGTTGATGACGTCCCGGATGAGCTCCATGGCGCGGCGATTCTAGCATCGGGCTCCACCGGCGCCGGAGCGCGAGGCTGCGCTACACTCGGCCAAATCGCCGCCCTCGAGGAAGATGCCGCGTCCCCTTCTTGATCCTCGTACGCCGCTCACCGAGCTTCACGTCCACCTCGGTGCCGCGGTCACGCCGGCCATCATGTGGGGGATCGCGCACGCCCAGGGGATTCGACTGCCGACCAAGGACTACTGGGCCTTCCGCGACCTGATCACGGTCGGCAGGCGACGCCGGTCGTTCGACGCGTATCTCGACCTCTTCCATTGGACGGAGCTGATCCAGTCGAGCCCGACCGCGGTCGAGCGGAGCGTCTACGAGGTGATCGGCGGCGCCTATCGCAAGAGCAACATCACGCGCATCGAGCTGCGCTTCAACCCGATGAAGCGGAACCGGGGCGGGGAGCAGGACCTCGACCACATCATCGCGGCCGCGGTGCGCGGCATGGATCGCGCCGTGCTCGAATATCCGCAGGTCCGCGCCGGGCTGATCTTCTGCCTCGACCGAGGCTTCAGCCGCGAGCTCAATGAGATCATCGCCGCGAAGGCGATCAGCTGGCACAGCCGCGGCGTGGTGGCGGTCGACATCGCCGGCCCGGTCGATCGGTCCTTCCGCTTCGCCGACTACCGCGACCTGTTCCAGGAGTGCCGTCGAGCCGGGCTGGGGGTGACCGTCCACGCCGGCGAGACGGGCGGCCCGGAGGAGGTGCGCGAGGCGGTCGAGGCGCTCGAGCCGACGCGCATCGGCCATGGCGTCAAGAGCGCCTACGACCCGAAGGTGATGGGGATGCTCCGCGAGCGCGACGTCGTGCTGGAGGTTTGCCCCTCCTCCAACCTGACGACCCGGGTGGTGCGCAACGCGGCGGAGATGCGCTTCATCCTGCGCTCACTGATCGACAACGAGGTGCCGTTCACGCTCTCGACCGATGGCCCCGAGATGCTCCGCACCCATCTTCGCGACGAGCTCTCGCTCATGCTGCGGTCGGAGATGATGACGCTCGACGAGGTCGGTCGGGCGATCGAGACGGCGCACCGCGCGAGCTTCCTGCAGGGCGAGCCGGTCCTTGACGACCGGTTCACGGGAGGCGGCGCGTCGCCGGCCGGGCTCGCGCCGATCGCGCTCGAGGTCGAGGTCTAGGCTGATAGACTCCCGGCCGTGTCCTCGATCTGGCGGCCGGTTCGGGAGCGGAATCCTGCCCGCAGCCTGATGGTCGTGGTCGCCCATCCGGGCGACGAGGCGTTCGGATTCGGCGGCGCGATCGCTCACGCGGCGGCGTCGGGCGCCTACACCGTGGTGCTCTGCGCGACGCGCGGCGCCTTCGATCGGCGCCTCCTCGAGCGAGCACCGGCGCCCGGCGGTCGTAATCGCTCGTACCAGCAGCCGCTGATCTGGCGGAACCTCGACACCGTACGCGAGGACGAGCTGCGCCGATCCGTCGGCCTGCTCGGCGTGCGCGTGCTGCGCATGCTCGACTACGCCGAGGAGGGCCTCTCCAAGATCGACTTCGACGAGCTGGTCGGTCGGATCGTGCAGCCGATCCGCATGCACCGGCCGGAGGTGATCCTGACCTTCGGGCCGGAGGGGGTCACCGGCGACCCCGACCACGTGGCAGTTGGCCGGGCCACCCAGGCTGCCTTCGAGCGCGCCGCCGAGCCGCTCGCCTACGAGGACGACCTCGAGGAGGACCAGGTGGCGTGGCGAGCCGCCAAGCTCTACCAGCTGGTCGTGCCATCCGCCGCGATCCGTCCGCTTGGCGATCGCGCCCCCGACGGCTACGGCTCCCCGGACGGGACCGACACGCTCACCCTGGAGCTGGGCGACCTGGCCCAGGTCAAGCTCGACGCGATTCGCCGCCACGTTTCGCAGACCGGCTCCGCCGGGCCGTTCCACGACTGGCGCCCGGAGGTGCGTGACGCGTACCTGGGGAGCGAGCACTACCGGCTGGCGAGCTCCAACCTGCCCGTCGCCGCGGGGGGCGGCGAGGGCGGACCGGCCGAGTCCGACCTGTGGGACGGGCTCGCCTAGCCGAGGCGACTGCTCAACATAGGTAGCATCGGATTGGGGCGCGCTCTGCTACCCTCGAGGCAACGACGCGCCTCGATACCCGAAAGGAAGCCTCGCCTTGACCATGGTCGACCAGCTGACCGACGAGAACATCATGGCCGCGCTGTCCCATGTCAAGGATCCGGAGATCGGGAAGGACCTGGTCAGCCTGGGGATGGTCAAGGCGATCGAGATCACCGGGTCGGTCGTCGACCTGACCGTGGAGCTCACCACCCCGGCGTGCCCGCTCAAGGCCAAGATCGAGTCGGACATCGTCGACGGGCTCGCGGCGCTGGGAGCCACCACCGTGCGGGTCGACTGGGCCAGCAACGTGAAGCGCTCCTTCGGGGGGCCGGCCGCCGACCTGATCCCCGGCGTCAAGAACACGATCGCGGTCGCATCCGGCAAGGGCGGCGTGGGCAAGACGACGGTGGCGGTCAACCTGGCGGTCAGCCTGGCGCGAGATGGCGCGAGGGTCGGCCTCCTCGACGCCGACATCACCGGCCCCAATGTGCCGCTCATGATGGGGACCAGCGGATCCCACGTCACCGGCGTCGGATCGCGAGTCAACCCGGTCGTCGCGCACGGCGTGCAGATGATGAGCATCGAGTACTTCCTGACCGGCGGGGCGCCGGTCATCTGGCGTGGCCCGCTCATCCACTCGGCGATCCAACAGTTCCTGCGCGACGTTGAGTGGGGCGAGCTCGACTACCTGATCGTCGACCTTCCGCCGGGCACCGGTGACGCTGCGCTGAGCCTCAGCCAGCTCATCCCGCTTTCGGGGGCCGTGGTCGTCACCACGCCGCAGGAGGTCAGCCTGCTCGACGCCCGCAAGGCGATCGCCATGTTCAACAAGGTCAACGTCCGCACTCTGGGCGTGGTCGAGAACATGAGCGGCTTCATCTGCCCCGATTGCGGCACGGAGCACGACATCTTCGGCACCGGCGGTGCGGCCAGCCTGAGCCGCGAGCTGGGACTCGAGGTGCTGGCCCGCATCCCACTCGAGCCCGGGGTTCGGACCGGGGGCGACGCGGGGGCGCCGATCACGTCGACCCAGCATCCGTCCAGCGACACATCGGTCGCGGCTGCGGCCCTGCGTGAGCTGGCTCGAACGGTTGCGGGGCGCATCAGCGTCATCGCCGAGCCATTTGCCGCCGCCCGCGCCAGCTGACCCGTAAGTCCCCCCGTCCGTTACCCCCGCGGGGGATTGCCTCCAGCTCGCTCCCGGCCAGAATCCGCTCCATGCGGATCGCCGTGCTCGCCGACCTGCACGCCAACCTGCCTGCGCTCCGGGCGGTGCTCGACGACGTGCTCGCGCTCGAATGCGACACCATGTGGTGCGTCGGCGACGTGGTCGGGCGCGGCCCGCATCCGCGCGAGGTGGTCGACGAGCTGCGTGCCCTCGCCGTCCCCACCATCCAAGGCAACTGGGACGATGCCGTCTCCCTGCACCGGGAGCAGCCGGGCGTGAGCTGGCCGGATACCGAGGCCGAGGCGGCGGGGCAGGCCTCGCTCGCGTGGACCACCCGACAGCTCTCCGAGGACCAGCGCTCGTGGCTCCGCCAGCTGCCGGTCACCGACCGATTCACGCTGGACGATCGCTCGGTGCTCCTCTTCCACGGCTCCCCGACGCGACAGAACGAATACCTGTGGAGCGACCGCCCGAGCCGGGTCTTTGCCCGGATGGTGAGCGATCAGGGCGATGACCTGATGTGCTTCGGGAATACCCACGAGGCGTTCCATCGGCTGGTCGGCAAGACCCATTTCGTGGCTGCCGGATCGGTCGGCTGCGGGACCCTCGACGACATGAGCGCGCAGTACGCGGTGATCGATGTCGCCGGGCCCGATCTGATGGTCAACTTCCGATCGGTGCCGTACGACCATTTCAGCGTCGAGGCGGACATGCAGGCCGCCGGCCTCTCCCCGCTCCTCCTGCGCGTGCCGTCCGCGTCGCACGTCGCGCTCGACGCGGACGCCGAGCACATGGTCGAGGCCTAGCCGCCGAGGCCTGGTCGAGGTCAGGCGCCTGCCTGTTCGCGCTCATACGGCTGTCCGTCGGCAGCGGGGGGAGTCGACCGGCCAATGAGGCCGGCGAGGATGATGATCGTCACAAGATAAGGGAGGGCATCCCACGTCTGCGGCGGGAGCTTCGCCACAATCTCGCCGAGGCTGCCGCTCGGCGGATTGAAACCGATCACCTGGCCCAGGGCAGCGAAGGTGGAAAACAAGAGCGCCGCGCCAAAGGCGCCGATCGGCGTCCACCGCCCAACGATCATCGCCGCCAGCGCGATGAAGCCTCGGCCGCCGCTCATGCCCTGCTGGAACTGATTGGTCGCCTCCATGCTGAGGTACGCCCCGGCCAGGCCGGCGAACAGGCCGCCGACCATGACGTTGCGGTACCGGAGGCGGATGACGTCGATGCCGGCCGTCTCGACGGCCCGTGGGTGTTCTCCGACGGCCCGGGAGCGAAGCCCCCATCGCGACCGGAAGAGGAGGATCTGGAAGACCACCACCAGAACGAGCACCGACATCGCGATCGGACCCTGGTTCAAGAACATCGCGACGATCCAGCCGACGACCGGAAGATCGGTCGCAGCCTTTGGAGGGATGAACGCACTGAAGTTGCCTCCGCTGGTCGGCGAGAGGGGCGCCAGGATCGTGTTCAGGTAGCCGGTCACGCCGAAGGCCGCGATGTTGATGATCGTGCCGCTGATGATCTGGTCAGCCTTCACGGTGATCGACAGCCAGGCATGGACGCCCGAAACAAGAAGCGCCACCAGCAAGGCGGCCGCGAGGGCGATCAGGAGCGTCGGTGTGATACCGAAGGGAAGGCTTGAGCTTGTCCCAAGGGACGGCCCGAGCGCGACCCCGACGACCCAGCCCGTGAACGCGCTCGCCAGCATCGTTCCCTCGATCGCGATGTTGACGACGCCGGATCGCTCGCACATGACGCCGCACATGGCTCCGAGGGCGAGGGGCGCCCCGGCGCGCATGATGAGTGGCGCGATCGGCGGAATGACCTGGATGATGTAGCCGATCAGCTGGAAGACGAGCCCCAGGACCGGGATCCCGTACAGCGTGTTAATGAACGGGTCCATCAGACCGACGCCTGGCCAGGGACCGAAGGTACGACGGTCTCCGGGCCGCCCAGATCGCTATGGACGGCGGTCATCCGGAACAGTCGCTGGAGCGCGGGACCGGCCACCAGGAAGAGCAGGATCATGGCCTGGAGGACGTCGATCAGCTCGACCGGAATGCCAGCCCTGATCTGCATCAGCCCCGAGCCTGCCCGCATCGCCCCGAAGAGGAGCGCCGCGAATGGGACGGCGAGCGGATTGGAGCGGGCAAGCAGGGCGACGGCGATCGCGTCGAAGCCGACCGTCGTCGTGAACGTCGAGTTCATCTCGTGGGTGATGCCGAGGACGACACCTGCGCCGGCCGTTCCGGCAAGCAGGCCAGCCATCGACATCGTCAGGATGATCAGCAGCCGCGGCCGCATCCCCGCGTAGCGGGCCGCGTCCGGGCTTGCCCCGACGGTGCGGATCTCGAAGCCGAGCGTCGTGCGGTGGAGCAGCCACCATATTACAAACACCGCG
>DATCOX010000012.1:0-1733 GCA_036564495.1 Candidatus Limnocylindria bacterium | reverse complement strand
GACCGTGACGTCGGGCGTCACGACGCTGACCCTGGTCGACCGCGACGAGCTGACGAAGGCGAAGGTCAAGGTCACCGGGCTGGTCAGCCACGTCCGCTGGGCCGCCTCGAACAACGAGATCGTCTTCACCCTGGGCCGGCTCGTGGGCGGCGGGGTGCGGCAGGACCTCTATGTCTGGGACCTGGTCAACGGCAAGGCCCCAGCGCCGCTCACCAGCAACGGGGCCACGTTCGGCCCGGAGTGGCTCGGCGTGCTGCAGAGCTGGGTCCCGTGAGGGGGCAGCGCTGATGCAGCAGATCATCAACCCGATCGCGGTCGAGCTCGACGACACCGCCCGCCTGATGCGGATCCGCTGGGACGATGGCCACCTCGGCGAGTGGCGCTGGACTTCGCTGCGTCGCGCGTGCCCTTGCGCGCTGTGCGCCGGCGAGGGGAACATGCCGGGCATCGTGTCCCTCGAGATGGTCTTCACCGAGCAGCAGACGACGATGGAACGCGTGAAATGGATCGGCCGATACGCCCTGGCCCCGATCTGGGCCGACGGCCATGACACCGGCCTCTTCACCTACACCAAGCTGCGCGAACTGTGCGAGTGCGACGAGCACCGGGCGCCGAGCGCATGACCCGCCTCGCGGGCCTGCTGCTGGTCCACGCCCACCCCGATGACGAGGTCTTCGCCACCGGGGGCCTGATCGCGCGCTCGATCGCCGAGGGGCGCCGTGTCGACCTCGTGGTCTGCACCGGCGGCGAGGAGGGCGAGATCCACGACCCGTCGCTCGAACCCGAGGAGGCGCGGCCGCGGATGGGCGAGATCCGCGCGAGCGAGCTGGACTGCTCGATCGCCGCGCTCACCGCCCACGGCCCCGGCGAGCTCCACCTCCACAAGCTCGGCTACCGCGACAGCGGGATGATGGACTCCGAGGCAAACGCTCACCCGGCCTGCTTCTGGAAGGCGGACCTGGACGAGGCCACCGGGCGGCTGGTATCGGTCATTCGCGAAGCCCAGCCGGCCGTGATGGTCACCTACGACCCGAACGGCAACTACGGCCACCCCGATCACATCAACGCGCACCGCATCGCGGTGTCCGCCATGCAGGCGGCGGCGGACCCGTCCCGCTTCGCCGACGCCGGGCCGGCGTACTCGGTTGCGAAGTTCTACGAGGTCGCGTTCAACCGGGACCGATGGGGATCGGTCATGGCGGAGATGCAGGAGCGGGGCATCAAGCTGCCGTGGGACATCGGCGAGGAGGCGTCGGAGCCGACCGATGAGCAGCGGGAGTTCGGCGTGCCCGAGGCCGAGATCACGGTCCTGCTGGACGTCTCGGAGTGGTCCGCGGCCAAGCGCGCCGCGGGGGAATGCCACAAGACCCAGCGCCAGGACTTCGGCTGGCTGCTCGAGCTCCCCGATGACCTCGCGTCCCGCATCCTCTCCCCGGAGAGCTTCGTGCTGACCCGCTCGCCGCACCGCGGGATCGCCCCCGGCCTCCACGAGACGTCGCTCTTCGAGGGGATCGACGAGGTCTAGCCCGGGCCATCGCCCGCGTGCGAGTCCCGCCCGGCGGGACTAACGGGGAAGCTACGTCGCCGGACCGCCACTCGTTGGTTGCCAGTCCCGCCCGGCGCAACACGCAGGCAAGCAGAAGGCCCTTAAGGGCTTTTGTGCCACCGCTGGCCCGCTTGCTTTCTCATTAGTCCCGCTGAGCGGGACTGGAGGCCACTTCCCAGGGAGGCCG
>DATCOX010000130.1:0-38183 GCA_036564495.1 Candidatus Limnocylindria bacterium | reverse complement strand
CGCACATCCCAGATATCGGCCAGGCCAGCGAGGCCCATCCCGATCAGGTACATCACCTCGCGGGTGACGTAGATCGTGCTGAAGACCCGGCCGCGCATCTCACGCGGCGTGTTGCGCTGGTTGATGAGGCGGCTGGCCACGAACGACGGCGCGTTCAGCACCCCGGAGACGCCGATCAGGGCGATCGCCATCCATATGTTGGAGCTGAGGGCGTACAGCAGCCCGGCGATCCCCATCCCCAGGAAGCTGAGCACCAGCCAGCTCCCCTCGCGGATACGCTCCGCGTATCGGGCCATCAGCAGGCTGCCTAGGACGAAGCCGATGGAGGTGATGGCTTCCTGCAGGCCGTATTCGAACGTGGTCGCCTTGAGGACCGTGATCGCGAACGGCAGGAGCAGGACGGCCTGGAGGCCGAACACCACCATCGCAGGGGCGCGCAGGATGGTCGCGGAGCGCAGCACGGGCGACCTGAGGATGAACCGCGCGCCGACGCCGAGGTTGCGCACGATGTCGCGCACCGTGGTCTCCTCCTCGACCTCGAGCGGCTTGACGGCGACCAGCGAGATCATCAGGCCCGCGAAGAGGAACGTGGCCGCGTCGATCCAGAAGACAAGCTCCTGGCTGGTTCCGATGAGCAGGCCAGCCAGCGCGAAGCCGACGGCCGTCGACCCAAACTGAGCAATAGCCATCAGCGAGTTCGCCGCGGCCAGCTCCTCGTCGGATGCGATCTCCGGCAGGACGCTGTCGTTGGCCGGGTCGAAGAACTGCTGGACGGATGCGGACAGCAGCACGATGACGTACAGCCACAGGATGTCGTTCGTCAGCGCCAGGCTGAGCGGGATGGCGGCCACCAGGCCGGCGCGGATGACGACCGATGCGACCATGATCGTCTTGCGGTCGAATCGGTCCACGAACACGCCGGCCACCAGGCCGAAGACCAGGGTAGGGATCGACGAGAGCATGAGCATGATCCCGACGTTCAGGATCGAGTGGGTTACCTGGAAGACGATGATCCCCGCGGCCAGCGAGGTCAGCGCGTCGCCGATGGTCGAGATGAGCTGGCCGGTCCAGAGGTAGACGAAGTACCGGTTGCGGAAGATCGCGAAGGGGCCGACCGGGGCAGAGGCGGGCACGGGCGCGGCGGTCACGGGGCGAGCACCTGGTGCGCTTCCGTGTGGAATGTGAAGGTGTCGACGATAGCGGTCGCCTCGTCGATATCGGTCATGTCCGGCGTCGCCCTGGTTCCGATGCCTTCGCTGGCGATCAGCACCATGAGGTTGCCGCCATCAGGCAGGGTGAAGATGCCCATACGAACGATGACCGGCACCGTCACCTGGGTCGCCGGGTCGATACCCGGGTCTTCGTCCGAGGTGTCGAGGACCACCACGCAGCTTGCCAGGTCTGAACGCGCCAGCCAGGTATCCGTCTCGCCGGCGAACTGGCCGGGCTTTGCGATGGTGATGTCCAGGTAGTAGCCGTCCAGGCCAGCAAGCGTCACTTTGTGTGCCTTGAGCACCTTGTGAAGATCGTCGCGTCCCGCCAGGCCGAAGGCGATGGCGGTCGCATCGGTGTCGAGGCCGTGGGCCAGCGCACCGTTCGCGGCCACAGCGTAGGCATTGCGGCAGACCGTGATCCGCGCGACCGTGGCCCTGCCCGCCACCGGGCCACGCGCGAGCATGAGCACTGTATCGTGCGCTCCCACTCCCCAGCCGTCAGGCAGCGCGGGGAAGGTGACCAGTGGTACCGGCTTTGCTCTCGCCTGCTCGAGCCTGTCATGTTGGAGCGCGCCCAAACCGACAATCCCGACCACAGCAAACGCTCCGATGACGACCAGGACCTGGGTCACCTTGTTCATTGCCGGATCCTCCGCACGGGGCATGATGGCTGACGCCGCGGTGTTCTGTCGACGAGATCCAATGAAGTCGGCGATCTACCATCCTTGCATGCCGCAGCGCGACGCCAGCGAAACGTGGCCGCTGACCCTGGGGGAGGAGCCGGGCTTCTGCCCGGCCTGCGGCCAGCCGCTCGTCGAGCGGGTGCTCGAGGAGGACCACCGGCCGCGCCTCGTCTGCGCCAACGGGCACGTCACATGGCGGAATCCGCGGCTCGTGGTCGGCACCCTGCCGCTGCTCGATGGACGTGTCCACCTGGCGCGACGCTCGATCGAGCCGGGGATCGGGCGCTGGACATACCCGGGTGGCTTCCTGGAGCTGGGCGAGGCGGCCCAGGAGGGAGCGCGCCGCGAGACCGAGGAGGAGACCCAGCTGCGCGTCGAGGTGGGTCGCCTGATCGGCGCCTACTCGCGCCCGTACGCGGGCGTCGTGACGCTCATCTACGAGGCCGCGGTGGTGGGCGGCAAGCCGCTGCCCGGGGTCGAGACGAGCGAGGTGCGAGCCTTCGGGCCGGATGAGATCCCGTGGGACGAGCTCGCGTTCTCGACAGCTGAGAGTGCGCTCAAGGATTGGGTCGCGTCGCTGCCAGGGCGCGGTGTCCGCTTCGAGCCGGAGCTGTACGTCACCGGCGACCCGGCGGAAGGCTAGCCGGCGGCCTCGTAGCGGCGGAAGACCGCGACCGCGTTCTGGCCGCCGAACCCGAAGCCGTTGATGATCGCGGTTCGCACCGGCGCCTTCCGAGCGCCGTTTGGCACGTAGTCCAGGTCGCAGTTCGGGTCCGGGGTCTCGTAGTTGATCGTCGGCGGGATCATCCCGTCGCGGATCGCGCAGACCGCCGCAACCGCCGAGATCGCGCCGGCGGCGCCCAGGGTGTGGCCGATCATGCTCTTGTTGCTGCTCACCGCAAGGTGGGCCGCATGCTCGCCGAACGCAAGGTGGATCGCCTTCGTCTCGGTGGCGTCGTTCAGCGGCGTGCTCGTGCCGTGGGCGACGACGTAGTCCACCTCGTCGGGGGCGACGCCGGCGTCGCGCAGCGCACGGACCATGGCGCGCGCGGCACCTTCTCCGGTTGGGTCCGGGGCGCTGATGTGGTAGGCGTCGGCGGTCATCGCGCCCCCGGCCACCTCCGCCAGGATGGTCGCACCGCGCCGCTCGGCATATTCGGCGGACTCGATCGTGAGCACCGCGGCCCCCTCGCCGAAGACGAACCCGTCGCGGTTCGCGTCGAAGGGTCGGGATGCGCCGGCCGGGTCGTCGTTGCGCTTCGAGAGGGCGCCCATGTTGGCGAGCGCGGCGAACGCGACCGGCAGGATGGCGCTCTCCGTCCCGCCGGCGAGGACAACCTCCGCGTCGTGATGCTCGATCAGCCGCTGGGCATCGATCAGCGCCTGCACCCCCGAGGCGCAGGCAGCCACCGAGGCGATCACGGGGCCGTGCAGCCCGTTCTGGATGCTGATCTGGCAGGCCGCCATCGACGGGGAGAGCATCGGCACCATGAACGGGCTGACGCGCTTGCCGCCCTGCTCCAGGAAGATCCGTTCGCCCAGCGCCACGTCGCCGATCCCGCCGCCACCGGTGTTCACGATCACGCCGATCTCGTTGCGGTTGGCGTCGCTGATCTCGAGGCCGCTCGTGGCGATCGCCTGGGCTGCGGCCGCGACGGCGAACTGCGAGAAGCGGCTCATGCGGCGCGCCTGCTTGAAGTCGATCCAGGTGGCGGGGTCGAAGCCCTTCACCTCGGCCGCGATTCGCACCTCTTCGCCCGAGGCGTCGTAGGCGCTGATCTGAGCCACGCCGCTGGTTCCGGCCAGCAGGCTCGTCCAGAAGGTCTCGGGGTCGTTGCCGATCGGCGTGATCGCGCCAAGCCCGGTGACCACCGCCCGACGGGCCGGATCGCGGCTCATCGGTCTCCGCTCACGCGTCGACCCGGGACAGGATCAGGGTGCTGTTGTGGCCGCCCAGCCCCATGGAGTTGGAGAGCGCCACCCGACTGTCCGTCTGGCGAGCGGTGTTCGGCACATAATCGAGCGTCAGCTCCGGATCGGGGTGCCGGTAGTTGATCGTCGGCGGGATGCAGCCGCTCTGCACCACCCGGGCGCACACGAATGCCTCGAAGGCGCCGGCGGCGCCCATCATGTGCCCGGTCATGCTCTTCGTGGAGCTGACCGCCAGCCGCGACGCGTGCTCGCCGAAGACGGCCTCGATCGCCGCCGACTCGTACCGGTCATTGAGCGGCGTGCTCGTGCCGTGGGCATTGACGTAGTCGACCGCATCCGGCGCGATCCCGGCTCGGTCGAGCGCGGCCCGCATCGAGCGCTGGCTCCCCTCGCCCTTCTCGGCGGGGGCGACCATGTGGAATGCGTCCGAGGACGAGCCGTAGCCGATCACCTCCGCGATCGGCGTCGCGCCCCGGGCCTTCGCGTGCTCGAGCTCCTCGAGCACGAGCACCGATGCGCCCTCGGAGACCACGAATCCGTCGCGCGTCGCGTCGAACGGGCGGGAGGCGATGGCCGGATCATAGGCACCAGTGTCGGGATCGATGGGGGTCCCCAACGCTCGCATCTGGCCGAAGCCGGCGAACGCGATCGGCACGATCACCGCCTCCGTCCCTGCGCCGAGCATGAGGTCGGCCTGGCCGCGCACGATCGTCTCCATCGCCTCGCCGATGGCGTGGCCGCCGGTCGCGCAGGCGCTCACCACGGCGAGGTTCGGGCCGCGGATCCCGTACTGGATCGCGACCATCCCCGACGCGGCGTCCGGGATCATGTGCGGCAGCAGGAACGGGGAGACGCGGCTTGGGCCGCGCTCGTTGAGCGTGGCCAGCCCGTCGGCGATCATCCCGATCCCGCCGATCGCGGTGCCCACGATCATGCCGAAGCGGTCCGGGTCGGCCTGCGCCGTGTCGAGCATGCCGTCGGCGTTCAGGAGCCCGGCATCTCGGAGCGCCTCGCCGGAAGCCGCCACCGCGAAGTGAGTGTTGCGATCGTGGCGGCGGGCGTCCTTGCCGTCCATGTACTGGGTGGCGTCGAAGTCCTTGACCTCACCGGCGACATGGATCGGATAGTCGGTTGTGTCGAAGAGGGTGATGTCGGCGATCCCCGAGCGCCCGGCCACGAGCGCGTCCCAGGACGCATCGGCCCCGATCCCGACCGGAGAGACCACGCCCAGCCCGGTGACCACCACCCGTCGTGCGGTCACGCACGCTCCTCGGTGCCGGGCAGCCACAGGGCGCCGTCGCCCGGCTTGTCGAGCGCGTGCTGCTCCGTCTCGGGAGCGATCCGCTTGATGAGCCCGCTGAGGACGCGCCCCGGACCGATCTCGACGAAGTCGGTGACCCCGTCGGCCGCCATGTGCCGAACGGTCTCCGTCCACTGCACCCCGTGCACGAGGTGCTCCGAGAGCTCTCTTCGGAGCCCGTCGGCGGTGCGAATGAGGGTGGCATGCACGTTGCCGAGCATCGGGACACGCGGCTCGCGGAACGGGACCTTGGCGAGGATCTGGCTGAACTCGTCGCGGGCGCGGCGCATCAGCGGTGAGTGGCTCGCCACGCTGACGGTGAGGCGGACCGCCTTGCGTGCCCCGACCGTCTTGCTCATCTCGAGCGCGAAGGCGAGCGCCGGGATCACGCCGGAGAGGACGATCTGGCCCGGGGCGTTCGCGTTCGCGACGCCGATCTCTCCGTGCTCCCGCGCGGCGTCGACCACCTGGTGGACCTGCTCATCGGTGAGGCCGATGACGGCGCCCATGCCGCCCTCGATGCCCCGCTCCTGCATGATCCGCCCCCGCTCCCGGACGAGCCCGATCGCCGTCTCGAAGTCGATCGCGTCGGCCGCAACCGCGGCGGCGTACTGCCCCGCCGAATGACCGGCGAGGCGAAGCGGCGCCAGCTCGACGCCGGCCTCGGCCGCCTCGGCGCGCATCGCCTCGAGATACGCCACGCTGGTCGCCAGGATGGCGGGCTGCGCATTGACGGTCAGGTCGAGCTCCTCGGCCGGACCCTCGGCGATGAGGCGCGAGAGCGGGAATCCCAGGGCGGCGTCGGCGCGTTCCATGACGGCGGCCGCGGCGGGGGAGCGCTCGAGCAGGGCAGCCCCCATCCCCACGTACTGCGAGCCCTGGCCGGGGAAGACGAAGGCGTGCGCGCGCGGCTGGGGAGCCGGATCGGAGGGATCGGTCTGGTCGGTCATTCGCATCTGATCGTCGGGTGGACTGGTCGCGAGTATAGCCGAGGGACCCTCGATCGCCCGATCAGCCGGGCTCCTCGGCGCTCACGAATCGGCTTACCACCTCGTGCAGCACCGGCAATCCGAAGCGCAGGGCGCTGACCGGCACTCGCTCATCGTGCCCGTGGAAGAGGGAGAGGAATGGGACGTCGGCATCCAGACGCAACGGCGCGAACCCGTAGGTCGGGATCCCCAGCGTCGAGAGCGCCTTGGCGTCGGTGCCGGGGGTGATCATCATCGGCGCGGCCGTCGCTTCGGGGTCGGCAGCCAGGAGCGCCCGTCGCATGAGCCCCACGATCGCGGCATCGCCGGGAGCCTCAAGCGCGGGCAGGGTGATCACCGACTCGACCTCGGCCAACGATCCAACCGTCGCCTGCATCTCGTCCAGCAGTGCCGGCTGGTCAGTGCCGGGCAGCGTGCGCACGTCGATCTGGGCCTCGCCGCTGCCGGGGATGACGTTCATCTTCTTGCCGACCTGGATCATGTTGGTCGTGACCGTGTCACGCAGCATGGCGGCGAGGGAGCGGCGCAGGATCGGGTCCTCCACCTCCGCCTCGAGTCCCGCGAAGGCGGCGGCCTCGTCCCCGGAGCCCAGCGCGTCGACCACCTCGTCCAGGCCGAGCGCCAGCAGGAAGGCCTCGACCACCGGGGTGAGGCGCGCCGCATGGGGAGCCGCCGCCAGCCGCGTCACCGCCTCGGCCAGCTTGATGGCCGCGTTCTCGGTATGCGGCATCGAGCCGTGGCCGGTGATTCCGGTGGCCCGCAGCCGCGTCCAGGCGATTCCCTTCTCCGCGACCTGGATGCCGTACACCCGGCGCCCACCGATGGTCATCGAGTAGCCGCCAACCTCGTTCAGGGCGGCCGCCGCCGGACGGCCGGCAGCATCGCTGAACAAGTCCGGACGCTCCGCCACCCAGTGCCCCGCCCCGAAGACGCCCCCGGCCTCCTCGTCGGCGACCGCGGCGAAGATGACGTCGCGCGTTCGCTCCCCGCCGTGGCGGGCAAGCGCCAGCATCACGCTCAGCTCCATCGCCACCATGTCCTTCATGTCGACGGCACCGCGCCCCCAGACGACCCCTTCGACCAGCTCGCCGCCGAAGGGATCGCGGCTCCACGCCTCGGAATCCACCGGGACCACGTCGACGTGGGAGAGGAGGACCAGCGGAGGCTCGGGGGCGGCGACGGTCGCCAGCAGCCGGGCGAAGCACGAGCCGCGGCCGGGCAGCGTCTCGAGCACCTGCGCCGCGATTCCGGCCGAGGTGAGGACCTCAGCGCAGTAGTTCGCCGCCGCCGCCTCGCCGCCGGTCGAGTCGTGGCCGGCGGCCCCGTCCCCGGCGCCGGGCGGGTTCACGCTCGGAATCCTGATGAGCGCGCGCAGGTGCTCCACGCACTCGGCGGTGGGAAGCTCCCAGTCGATCGCGGTACCGGGCCCCGGCATGCCGCTCAGCGGAAGCTCTGGGCCGTCGCCCGGGCGGTCTCCCGCAGCGCCCGCGCCGTCGCGCGGTGCGCGGCAGCGTGGCGGGCATGCACCAGGCGCCCGAGCGGCCACTCCGCCGCCAACAGGACCAGGGCCGTGACGAGCAGGACCGGCACCTTCGCCGCGGCGCCGATCAGCACCAGCCCGGTCAGGAAGAAGCCCTGGATCGCGACCCGCGTGCCGAGCGCGAGGCGCAGGTCGAGGATCGCGGTGCGCTGCCCGTCGGGGGCCACGCGATCGGGGCCGAAGACACCCCACGCCGACACCGCCAGGAAGGCGGCGAAGACGATCAGGAAGAGCAGCATGCCGCCGCCGGGAGCCGGGTCGACGATCGGCCGCAGGATGGCGAATGGCACGATCCCGGCCAGCAGCAGCCCGAAGGCCGGCAGCGGGATCGCCAGCTGGAGCCACTCCAGCGCGCGGCGCCGCACCGCCGCGTCGCGGAGCCATCGGCTCAGGCTGCTGAAGGCCAGGGTCACGATCAGCCACGAGTAGAAGTTGCCGGCCGGCACCCCGAACCAGCCATCGGTAGGGCCGATCCCATGCCAGGTCCACAGCCCGATCCGGATCGCGATCGCGTCGAAGGCGAGATCCAGGCTGATCGCCAGCACCGCGTCCACGAAGGGGGCGTAGCGGCGTCGGACGCCGAGCGCATCGGTCAGGCGCATTGCCCCAGCAATGATCAAGGCCCAGGTGAGGCCGATGACGATCGGGGCCCGATCGGCGGTCAGGATCCAGTCGCTGGAGTAGTGGTAGGTCTGGAAGACGAGCTGGTCGCCCTCCTCGAGCAGGACCCCGAACGCCGCCGCCGAGATGAGCTCCAGGAAGGGGAGGCGTCCCCGCTGCAGCGCCGCCGCGGCGGCGCCGATGAAGAAGAGCGACGCGGAGGCTTCGATGAGCAGGTAGAGAGGGTTCACGGGTCGATCATACGAGCCAGCGATCGACCGGTCGTAGAATGCCGCGGTGACCACGCAGGTGTCCGCCGAGACGGTCCCGATTTACGTCGCCGGCGAGTTTGTACGCTCGGGCGCTCAGCTCGAGGTGCGCAACCCGGCCACCGGTGAGCTGGTGGCGACCACCTGGCAGGGAGGCCCCGACGAGCTCGAGCGGGCCACGCAAGCCGCGGTCGAGGCGTTCGGCGCGACGCGCCGCCTGGCGAGCTTCGAGCGCCGCGACGCCCTCGCGCACGTTGCCGATCGGATCAGCCAGGATGCAGACGAGCTGGCCGAGCTGCTCAGCCGCGAGTCGGGCAAGCCGATCCGCGATGCCAGGGGCGAGGTGGCGCGCGGCGCCCTGACCTTCCGCATCGCCGCCGAGGAGGCGCAGCGCATCAACGGTGAGTGGCTGCCGCTCGACTGGAGCGCCGCCAATCGCGGGCGCAGCGGGATCGTGCGGCGCTACCCGATCGGGCCGGTCGCCGGCATCAGCCCCTTCAACTTCCCGCTCAACCTGGCCGCGCACAAGGTGGCGCCGGCGATCGCAGCGGGCTGCAGCATCGTCCTCAAGCCCCCCTCCAAGGACCCGCTGGTGATGCTGCGCGTCGCCGGCTACCTGGCGGAGACGAACCTGCCGAAGGGCGCCGTCTCGATCCTGCCGATGGACCGGCCAACCGGCGATCGCATGGTCTCGGACGATCGGTTCAAGCTTCTGAGCTTCACCGGCTCGCCATCGGTCGGCTGGAAGATGAAGGCAGACGCCGGCAAGAAGAAGGTCGTCCTGGAGCTGGGCGGCAACGCCGGGGCGATCGTCGACGAGACCGCCGACCTCGATTGGGCCGTCGCGCGGCTGGCGTTCGGGGCCTTCGCCTACAGCGGCCAGGTCTGCATCAGCGTGCAGCGCATCTACGTGGTGGCGTCGATCTTCGACGACTTCCGCGATCGGTTCGTCGAGAAGGTCCGGCAGCTCCAGATGGGGAGTCCGCTCGATCCGGCGACCGACCTGGGCCCGATGGTCGACGCGAAGGCGGTCGCGCGCACGCACGAGTGGGTCGGCGAGGCGATCGCGGGAGGCGCGCGCGCTCTCGTCGGCGGCGAGCCGGACGGCCTCTTCTACCCGCCGACGGTGCTGGTCGACGTGCCGAAGGATGCCCGGGTCTGCGGCGAGGAGGTCTTTGCCCCGGTGGTGAACCTCTTCCCGGTCCCGGACTTCGCGGCGGCCATGCGCGAGATCAACGACAGCCAGTTCGGCCTGCAGTGCGGCGTCTTCACGAACGACCTGGAGCGCACCCTCCTCGCCCACGACGAGCTGGAGGTCGGCGGCGTGATCGTCAACGACGTCCCGACCTGGCGCACCGATGCGATGCCGTACGGCGGGGTGAAGGACTCGGGGCTGGGCCGCGAGGGGCTGCGCTGGTCGATCGAGGACATGACCGAGCCCCGCCTCCTGGCATTCGCGCGGCCGCTGTAGGTCGTCGGTGACCGATCTGGCGGCGGTGCCGGCGGGCAGCGCGATCCGATACGCCCGCGTCCTCCAGGCCGGTGAGCTGCGCGACGGGGAGCTGCTCCCGGTCGAGATCAACGGCCGGCCGGTCGTCCTCGTGCGCCATGCGGGTGGCTTCTACGCGGTGCAGAACAACTGCTCGCACAAGGACTTCCCGCTCTCGGAGGCCGGGTTCGACCAGCGCGACGAGGTCCTCGTCTGCGCGTGGCACGGTGGGTGCTTCGACCTGCGCACCGGCGCAGCGGTCGTGCCGCCGGCGACGGATCCGGTCGAGATCTTCCCGGTGCGCGTCAGCTCGGATGGCTGGGTCGAGATCGGCCTGACCGGCAGCCTGGCCTCCTGAGCCATCGAGCCGATGGATCTCGAGGCGCTCCCATTCGTCAACTGGATCTTCTGGGCGGCGCTCACCTCTGGCTCGCTGCTGGTCGTCGGAGGGACGGAGCTGCTCGGGGGAACGACCCGCGGCTATCGCCTCTTCATGGCGGGCCTGCTGACCCTCTGTGCTGGGGTCCTCCTGCTGTCGGAGATGAACCTGTCGACAGGAACGGTGGCGGATGGGACGGCGGGGCTCCGGCGCGCGCTGGTCTGGGGCATCGCGGCGCTGACCGCCGCCTACCTGGTCGCGTCGATTGCGCGCCTGCCACGCAGCGGACTGGCGCTTGGCGCCGGCCTCGCCGGCATCGTGTCGCTTGCGACCCTCGCCGCCGCGGGTGGCACCGAGAGCTCGACCCTCTTCGCGGCCCAGCTGATGCTCGTCGCGCTGGCTCTGGGAGCGGCCACGGCGGCGATGCTGCTCGGCCATTGGTACCTCGTCACGCCGAAGCTGTCGCCCACGCCCCTGCGCCGCATGATGTGGCTGCTGCTCGCATCGCTCGGCCTGCAGGCGCTGCTCTTCGTCGTCGCCGTCACGACGGTGAGCAGCGGGCCGCTCGGCGGCCCGATCGGATGGCTCACCTGGCTGCGCCTGGTCGCCGGTATCCTGCTCCCGATCCTCATCACGATCCTGGCGCTGCTCGCCAGCCGCGCCGCGTCCCTGCAGGCGAGCACGGGCCTCCTCTACATCGGCCTGGCCTTGGTGATGGCCGGATCGATCGCCGGGACCAGCCTCGCCTACCTCACCGGCGTCCCGGTCTGACCGCCGTCATGCAGATCGCCGTGCGCTGCTTCGCGACCCTCCGCGAGCTGGCGGCGGACCGGACGACGCTCTCGCTGCCGGCCGGCGCCTCGGTAGCCGATGCCTGGGCGGCCCTGGCCGCAGAGCATCCGGCCCTCGTTCCGCATCGGCCCTTCGTGCGTGCCGCCCGCAATGGCGCGTACGCCGAGTGGGAAGCGGAGCTCGAGGATGGCGACCAGGTCGCCTTCCTGCCGCCGGTGAGCGGCGGTGGACCGACCGGCCTGACCGAGGCCGCGATCGATGTCTCCGGGCTGGAGGCGGCGGTCGCCGGCACCAGCCATGGGGCGCTCGTCACCTTCGTCGGGCGTGCACGCGATCGAGCCGATGACGGCCGCGAGGTGCTCGAGCTCGAGTACGAGGCCTACCCGGAGATGGCGAGCCAGGTCCTCGAGGAGATCGCCGGCGAAGCCGAGCGGCGATGGCCAGGCTGCGCCGTCGCCGTCGTGCACCGTGTCGGCGTCGTGCCGCTCGGGGAGGCGGCGGTCGCCATCGTCGCCGCCGCGCCGCATCGCTCGGACGCGTACGACGCCAATCGGTTCGTCATCGAGGCGATCAAGGACCGGCTGCCGATCTGGAAGCGCGAGCGCTTCGCCGACGGCAGCGAGTGGAAGCGGCCCGGCGCCTAGCCAGGGGCGCCGGTGGCGGATGCCGGCCGCCCTCATGTACCCTGCGGCGGTATGTCCACCCCCCTCCCCGGGCAGATCCGCTGTCCGACCTGCCACCGCTCGACGCCTCCGGCGGCCTTCTGCACCCAGTGCGGCACGGCGATTCCCGCGTCGGCCCGATCGCGGCCCCGCGGCCTCGATCGCGAGGAGCTGCAGGATCGGATCCGCGTCCACCGCCCTGGCGATGCCGCCTTCCGGCGCGGTGCACCGGTGGGGGAGGGTCATCCGGCCGCGAACTCCCCCTACCAGCCGTTTCGGCCCGAGCCGGAGGACGAGCTGGTGGTCCAGGCGCCTGCTGAGGCGGCTGAGGGCGCGCCACATGTCGACAACACGCCGCCCGGCTTCGACGACCGACCTGTTGCGCCGCCTCCCATCGTGGCACCGGTACCTCCGCCTGCCCCGCGGCCTGCTGTCACGCCCGCGGGAGAACCTCCGGCGCCGGCGCGGGTCTTCAGGCAGCCCGCCGCGTCACCACCACCTCCATCCCCGGTCGTCGTGCCTCCCCCGGTCATTGCACAGCCTCCGCCCGTCGAGCCGCCGCAGCAGCCATACGACCCGGCCCAGCCGTACGACTACGGCTATCGCCCGCCGGACGACGACTGGGGGCGACGGCCGTCCGGCATGAGCCCGCTGGCGATCGGCGGTTTCGTGCTGCTCGGCATCCTGGCGATCGCGGTTGGCGCGTTCATGTCCGGCCTCTTCTCCGGGGGCGTGGCCGTCAACTCGCCGTCTCCCACGCCGCTCGTCTCGCTGGCGCCGAGCATCTCGACGGCGCCCAGCGTGGCTCCGTCAGCAGAGCCGTCATTGCCGGTCGCGACGCCGGTTCCCAGCGGGAGCACGCCCGGTCCGTTCCCGGACGGGTTCACCGCCCGCACCCAGCCCTGCGCGGAGGAGCCGACCAGCCAGGACGGATGCAACTCGAGCGGTGCCACGATCAGCGGTGGATCGGTCTGGGTCTGGATCGGCTTCCGGAAGGGGAACGACTCCGACGTGCTGCACGTGAGCATCCTGAATGCTTCCGGGACCTCCGTTGGAGACGGCAGCCTCTCCCTGGGATCGATCGGCTGCGGCAGCTCCTGCAATGGCTGGGCGCGCTTCAAGTTCAGCGGCCTGAGCGTCGGCAACTACACCATCAAGGTGGACCGCAACGACACCCCGGCCGCCGAGGCGACCTTCACGGTGACCGGCTAGCCCCGACGGCTAGCCCGCCCGCTATCCGTCCCGAGTCCGCCCGCTCGGCCGCGCCGTGCCACCGGCATCCCTCCGCTTGACGGCCAGCGCGCTGATCGCCTCCATCACGCACCGATGCGCCGCCGCTGCCGTGATCTCGCTGACGTCGTAGACCGGCGCGACCTCGACCACGTCCATCCCGGCCAGGTCGACCGCCGCCACGACCTGGCGGATCGCCCGGAGCAGCTCCCGCGACAGCATCCCGCCCGGCTCCGGCGTCCCGGTCCCGGGCGCCATGCCCGGGTCGATGACGTCGATGTCGATCGACAGGTAGATCGCCTCCGGCCCATCGAGCGCCTGGGCGATCGCGTCGGCCACGACCGCCTCCGCTCCGCGCTCCTCGATCTCGGTCATGAAGTGCACTCGCAGGCCGTGCTCCTCCATCCAGGCCAGCGTGGCAGGAGGCGGCCAGTAGCCGCGCAGCCCGACCTGGACGAAGTTGCGCCCGTCGATCGCCCCCGACTCGATCAGGCGCCGCATCGGTGTGCCGTGCGATGCGAGCACGCCCCACGTGCTGTTGGCGGCGTCGGCGTGGGCGTCGAAGTGGACCATCCCCAGCCGCCTCGGCGCGATCGCCTCAGCGACCGCCGACGCGGACGGGAACGTGATCGAGTGATCGCCGCCCAGCACGATCGGGATCGCTCCGGCGCGAGCGACCTCCAGCACCTTGCGGCGGATCACCGCATGGCCGCGCTCGAGGTTGGCCGGGACGACCGGTGCGTCTCCGGCATCCACGACGTCGATCCACTCGAACGGCTCGATGCCGAGCTGCAGGGAGTTCGGCGAGCCGGCGATGTAGGTCGCCGCCCTGATGGCGCGCGGCCCGAATCGGGCGCCGGGCCGATGGCTGACCGCGTCGTCGAACGGCGCGCCGACGATCGCGACGTCGGGCCGACGGGCTCGCAGCGCGTCCCCATCGGTCAGCTCGGGAAGCTTCTGGAAGCTGGTCCGGCCGACGTAGGCCGGCAGGTCGAACTCGTCCCACTCGGTGTAGGGGTCGAGCCCGCTTGGCGGGTCCTCGTCGTTGGGGCCGTGGCGACGCTGCGTCTCACTGGCCATCGGTGATGGCTGACGCCCTCCTGCGAACGATCGCGGGCGCCGTCGCGGCGCGGAGCAGGCCCGCAGCTGAAGCGGCCCCGATCCTAGCAGAGGGGGTGCGCCGAGTGGGTCCTGCTACCATCGAACGGCCATGCCCGACGCGCGCCGGACGTACAGCATCGAGGAAGCGAACGCCCTGATTCCGCAGGTTCGGGCCGTCCTCCTGCAGCTCGCCGTCCAACAGCGCCAGCTCGATGCCTCCCATGCCGAGATGCACCGCCAGCTCGACGCCAACGGCGATCCCAGCAGCGCCGCGGCGGCGGATCGGAAAGAGGCCGAGACAGCGGAGATCCGCGAGGGGATGCGCACCCTGCTCGTGCACCTCTCCGAGATGGGCGTCGAGGTGCGAGACCTCGAGATGGGGCTCGTCGACTTCCCGGGCGAGCGCGAGGGCCGCCTGGTCTGGCTCTGCTGGCGGCTCGCCGATCCGCGCGTCGCCTTCTGGCACCCCATCGACGAGGGGTACGCGACCCGGCGGCCCTGGTGAGGGTCGGCTGATGCGAGTCACCGTCATCGGTGACTCGACGCTGGACGTGACGGTTCGCCCGGCGGCAGCTCCACGGGCCGGCGGCGACACGTCTGCCCGCATCTCCCTTTCGCCCGGCGGCCAGGGCGCCAACGTGGCGGTCCGGCTGGCCCGAGCAGGGATGGAGGTCCGGCTTGCGACGGCGGTCGCCGAGGACGAGGTCGGGCGCCTGCTGTCGGCCGCGCTCGAAGCCGATGGCGTGGCTCTCGTTCGGCTCGCAACAGCCCGCAGCGGCCTGGTGGTCTCGCTGCTCGACACCATGGGGGAGCGAACGATGCTCTCGGACCGTGTCAGCCTCGACCCGAGCCAGATGGCGGCTGCCGCAGCCGGGGCCGAGTGGGTCCATTGCTCGGGGTACGCCCTGGCGGACGACGCCGCTGGGGATCCGCTGGCAGAGACGCTCGGCTCATTGCCACCGGCGATCAGAGTCAGCGCCGGCGGCGGGTCGCTTCCCGACGACACGGAGCGATCAGGCCGGGTCAGGCGGCGGCTGGCGAGCGCGGGGATCGACCTGCTGGTGATGGGGCGCGATGAGGCAGCCGCGCTCCTGGACCGCCAGCTTCCCTCGCTGCCGGCCGCGGCCGATGCGCTGGTGCTCGAATTCCCCCGGGTCATCGCCGGTCCCGGCTTCGCGCTCTCGGTGCCTGCGGTCGACGCGACAAGCCCGATGGTCGACGCCACCGGTGCGGGCGACGCGTACGTTGCCGCGCTGATTGTTCGGCTTGCCGCTGCGGGCTGGCCACCGGATGTGCCGACCCTGCGCGACGCCATGGAGCGCGGCTCTCGCGACGGAGGGCTGGTGGCGCGCCTCGTCGGGGCGCAGGCGCGGACGGCCACGGAGCAGGCGCTCTGATGCGTGGAACCGCGCTCCTCTGGATCTCGGATGAGGTTGCCGCGGCGATCGCCGATGACCGGCCGGTGGTCGCGCTCGAGTCGAGCCTCATCGCGCAGGGTCTGCCGGCGCCTCACAACCTTGAGGCGGCGCTCGCGACGGAGCGGGCGGTGCGTGACGAGGGCGCGGTGCCCGCCACCACCGCGATCGACGGTGGCCGAATGCTGGTCGGCGCCGGGCCGACGGTCCTCGAGCGACTGGCGGACCCCCAGCAGCGAGCTGCAAAGGCGGGGTCCCGCGACCTCGCTCCGCTCCTCGCCGCCGGCCGCCTCGCGTCGACAACGGTCAGCGCCGCACTCCGCATCGCCTCGCTTGCCGGCATCCGGGTGCTGGCCACCGGCGGCATCGGCGGCGTGCATCGCGGAGCGGCGACATCGTTCGACGTCAGCAGCGACATTGACGAGCTGGCGACGACCCGCGCCGCGGTGGTGTGCAGCGGCGCCAAGTCGATCCTCGATCTCCCCGCCACGCTCGAGCTGCTCGAGACCCGTCGCGTGCCGGTCATCGGGCTCGGCGTCGACGAGCTCCCGGCCTTCTACAGCGCCGGGTCGGGCCTGCCCCTTGCCCATCGGGTGGAGACGGCGGCCGAGGCCGCCGAGGTGCTGGCGATCCATCTGACCATCGATGGCTCGGGCGGGCTCCTGTTCGTCCAGCCTCCGCCCGGGGAGCTGGCCATTCCGCCCGACGAGGTCGCGGCCTGGATCGAGGCCGCCACCACCGATGCCGAGCGAAGCGGGATCCGAGGTGCGGGGGTGACGCCCTTCATCCTGGGCCGCGTCGCCGAGCTGTCGGATGGGCGGACGTTGCGCACCAACATCGGCCTGATCATCAACAACGCCCGGATGGCGGCGCGAATCGCCGTGGCCCTGGCCGGCAGGAGCAAGAACCCGGTCGCCTGAACGTGCCGCGCTCGGCGGCTGGTATCCTGCCCCTCAGCCCCGCAGCACCGGGCCGCGACAGGGAGCTGGAGAGTCGCATGCGGATCTACGAGGGGAGCCCTCGGCAGGGCTGGGAAGAGGTGTTCCGCAGCATCGGCGCCTACGTCGACCGCGAGCGGATCAAGGAGCTCCTGCTCCTTGAGCTCGACGCCGGCTTCATCCTGCAGGCGATGGGGATGCCGGCGGCCGGCGCCCGCACCGAATCCGAGATGACGCTGATCAAGATCACCAGGGAGCTGCCCGACGACGAGGTCGCCGAGCTGATGGAGGCCGCCACAGCCAAGCGCGGCACCGCCCCCTCGGACACGCCACATGCCGAGATCTCGAACTACTACGAGCAGGCGATGCGCGTGATCGGCGCCTACCTGGACCTCAACCGACCGCGCGACGTCTTCCTCTTCGAGCAGGAGGGCGCGTTCGTCCTCCGCCTGCTCATGCTCGGCGCAGGCGCGGCACCGATGGGCCACCAGCTGGTCGAATTCACCCGGGACGACATCCTGTCTATGATCGACGCAGCACCAGGGCAACGAAACAAGCCCGGCCAGCAGGCCGGGGCACCTGACGGGGAGACCGTGGCATGAAGCTCTTCAAGATCCTGTTCCTCACCATCGGGGCGCTGCTGGCCGCGATGATCATCATCCCGCTCACCGTCCTGGCCGGCCTCTTCGTGTGGCTCAAGCTGACCGAGGAGGGCGACGAGGACGACCTCGAGATCGAGGACGCCGTCTAGCCGGTACTCAGCGCCCAGGCCGCGGTCCAGCACACCGCGGCCACCAGGATCCCGTACCAGAGGCGCCGTTCGCTCGGGATCCCCTGGGCGACGCCTGCAAGGCCAATGACGCCGAGCGCGATGCTCGCCGCCGACGCTCGACCCCCGATCACCAGTGCGCCGCCGACCCCCAGGCCGACCGCGAGCGCGAGCCCGGCCGCCAGCAGGCGGCTGTTCCGCCGGCCGATCACCTGCGCCAGGCTGCGCGAGGCGCCCGATGCGTCGACTTCGAAGTCCCGCAGGGTGTTGGCCAGGTGCGCGGCCATGGCGAATGGCGCGACGAGCGGAATCGCGGGCAGCACCCGCTCGATCGGGATCCCCACGCCCGCCGCGATCCACGCCGGCAGCAGCCCGAAGCTGACCACGTACGGGAGGGGCGATAGCGGCGTTCGCGACAGGAAGAGGTTGTAGGCGAGCGCCGAGCCGGACGCCACCACGCCCAGCGCCAGTGGCACGGCGCCGGTCTGGAAGGACGCGACGAGCTGCACCGCCAGCCCGATCGACGCGATCCATGCCGCGGCGTTGAGGCTCACGTCGCCCGCGGGGAGTGGCTTCTCGGGGCGCACGGTGGCGTCCCGGAAGCGATCGGCGATGTCGTTGGTCGCCCCGGTGAACACCTGTGAGCCCGCGACCGCCAGGACGGTGAGCAGCCAGCGCTCGCCGATCGGCGCGCCGGCCTGGCCGGCGAGGATCGCGCCGAGCGCCGCCGAGAGGGCCACCACGGCCGCGGCCGGGGCGGGATGGATGAGGCGAATGGCGGCGGGCATCGGCGCCATCATCGCGCGTCCGTGGGGCGGCGCGTTGCCCCGTGCGCTAGACTGACCACCCGAGAACGGCGTTGGCGTCCGCTGCTCGCGTGTTCCTTTTCGAAGGCACGCTTGAGCCACGAGGCAGAGGAAGGGCGAGCGATGCCGAAGTACGTCTTTGTGACCGGCGGCGTGACCAGCTCGCTCGGCAAGGGCATCACCGCCGCCTCCATCGGACGGATCCTGAAGGCGCGCGGCATCCCCGTCTCGATCCTCAAGCTCGACCCGTACATCAACATCGACCCGGGCACGATGTCGCCGTACCAGCACGGCGAGGTCTTCGTCACCGACGACGGCGCCGAGACGGACCTCGACCTCGGCCACTACGAGCGTTTCATCGACGAGAACCTGTCCCAGGCGAGCAACGTCACCACCGGGCGCATCTACCAGAGCGTGATCGCCAAGGAGCGGCGGGGCGACTACCTGGGCGGCACGGTGCAGGTGATCCCGCACATCACCAACGAGATCAAGGAGCGGATCGCGCGCGTCGCCCGCGAGGGGACCGGCTCCGTCGCGACCAGCGGCCTCGCCTCGCACGGCGTGGTGGTGGTCGAGGTGGGCGGCACGGTCGGCGACATCGAGAGCCTTCCCTTCCTCGAGGCGATCCGTCAGATGCGCAAGGACGTCGGCCGGCGCAACGTCCTCTACGTGCACGTCACCTGGCTGCCGCAGATCGGCGCCACCGGCGAGCTGAAGACGAAGCCGACCCAGCACTCGGTCAAGGAGCTGCGCGGGATCGGCATCCAGCCGGACGTCATCATCCTCCGCAGCGACGAGCCGATCGACGATGAGATCATGGACAAGGTCTCCCTCTTCACCGACGTCGACGTGAGCGCGGTGATCCCGCTCAAGACCTCGGCCAGCATCTACGAAGTGCCGATCCAGCTCGAGCGTGCCGGCCTCGGCAAGCTGATCACCCGCGAGCTCGAGATCCCGGGCAGCGAGCCTGACCTGCGCGACTGGCAGGAGCTGGTGGCCCGCATCCGGGCCCCGCGGCCCGACGTCGAGATCGCGATCGTCGGCAAGTACACCGAGCTGCCCGATGCCTACATCAGCGTCTCGGAGGCGCTCAAGCATGCCGCCCTTCACCATCGGGTCGACGTGAAGGTGCGCTGGATCCGCAGCGAGCACCTCGAGCGAATCGAGCAGGAGCAGGTCGACGACGAGCTGAAGGGGGTCGCCGGCGTGCTCGTCCCCGGCGGCTTCGGCTATCGCGGCGTGGAGGGCAAGATCCGCGCCATCCGCTGGGCGCGCGAGCAGCGCGTGCCGTACCTCGGCCTCTGCCTCGGCCTGCAGTGCGCCGTCATCGAGTTCGCACGGATGGCGCTCGGCACCGACGATGCGAACAGCTCCGAGTTCAACGTCTTCACGGAGCACCCGGTGATCGACCTGATGCCCGACCAGACCGACGTCACCGACAAGGGCGGGACCATGCGGCTCGGCCTCTACCCAGCGCGCCTGGAGGAGTCGTCGAAGGTGCGCCAGGCCTATGGCACGGAGATCGCCTACGAGCGGCACCGGCATCGGTTCGAGGTCAACAACGCCTATCGCGAGCGCCTCTCGGAGGCCGGGATGTGGTTCAGCGGCGTCTCACCGGACGATCGGCTGGTCGAGTACATCGAGCTTCGCGACCACCCCTGGTTCGTGGCCACCCAGGCGCACCCGGAGCTGAAGAGCCGGCCGAGCCGGCCCCATCCGCTCTTCCGCGACTTCGTCGGAGCCGCCGCCGCGCGGCTCGGACTCGCGAGCGATGGCGAGGCGGTCGAGGCGACGCCGGTCCCGGTCGCCGAGAGCAACGCCTGAGCCGATGAGCCCGCGCGCCGCCGCCCCTCGCCGGGCGGCATTCAGCCGGCCTGCCTACGAGCGCGATCTCGGCGCCTTCATCGCCGAGCGCGAAGAGGAGCTCTACCAGCACGGCGCGGGGCTCCACGACGAGCTGTCGCTGGGGCCGATCTACGAGCGCCACGCCACGCTCTTCGACCGCTCCCGGGTTGACGCGCTGCGCGGGCTGCTCGACGCCGGGGGAGCGGACGAGAGTCACAACCGCGCGCTCCTTGCCGTCGCCACGGACGGGCTGATCGAGCGCTCCATCTCCGCCCTGACCGATGCCGTCGGAACGGCCGAGGCAACCGCCGTGGTGGTGTGGCGCGGCGAGTCGATCCCGTATCGGGCCCTCCGCAACCGGATCAGCGAGATCAGCGGTCGTGCCGAGCGAAACGGGCTGTACGCCTCGTACCTCGAGGCGGAGGAGGCGATCAACCCACTCCGTCAGGAGCGGTTCGAACGGATCGGCGAGCTCGCCCGCGAGCTGGGCTACGCCGACTACGTCGAGCTGATCGCGACGACCCGTGGCTTCGATCCCGACGGTCTTGGAGCTGGGATCCGCGACTTCCTGGGGGAGTCCGAGACGCCGTACTTTGCCGCCCTGCGGCGCTACCTGGCGCGGATCGAGATCGAGCAGGGCGACGCGAGCCTCGCCGACCTGTGGTACCTGATGCGCGGCAGCGGCTGGGACAACTGGTTCGACGGGCGGCGCATCATGACGGTCCTCGAATCGACGTTGCGCGGGCTCGGGATCGAGCTGCGCGGCCAGCCCGGCGCAACGCTCGACGTCGACGCACGGCCGAACAAGTCGCCGCGCGCCTTCGTGGCGGTGATCAACGCCCCGCGCGATGTTCGGCTCGTGATCCAGCCGCGTGGCGGATGGGACGACTACGGCGCCGTGCTGCACGAGTCCGGCCACCTCGAGCACTTCCTGCACGTGGACCCCAACCTGCCGCTCTCGCTGCGCGAGCTCGGCGACGCGAGCGTCACCGAGGGCTACGCGATGACCTTCGAGCGGCTCCTGGCCGAGCCCGATTGGCTGGTCGAGCAGCTCGGTATGCCGATGGAGCACGCGATCGCCTTCGCCGACTTCTTCTCCCTCTACCACCTGGTCGTGCTGCGATCGCTCGCGGCGAGCCATCTCCACGAGCTTCGCATGCACCGCGGCGGCGACGCCGCCGTCCATCGGGCCACCTATGCGGGACTGGCCGGGCTGCTGACCGGCGTGCGCGAGCCGGAGGAGCGTTATCTCGTCTTTGACGACGGCATGTACGCGGCCTCCTACATGCGCTGCTTCATGCTCGACGCGGCGCTGACGGACTACCTCATCGCGCGCCACGGCGAGGCGTGGTGGCGCTCGGCGGCTGCCGGCGACACGCTCAAGCGAGCGTGGAAGCAGGGGCAGGCATGGACCGCCGAACAGGTGGTTGCGCATCTCGGGTATGATTCGCTGGACTGGCGACCGGTCGTGCGTCAGATTCGGGCCAAGCTCGTCGGCGAGATGAGCGGCTACGGCGGGCCCAACATCACCACTCGCGCAGGGACCCGCAAGGTCTGACCGGTTCATCCGCCCGCGCGTCCCCCGGACGAGAGCGACACGCTCCCGCGTGGTCCCGTGGAACCTCGCCCGTGAACGAGGCTTCCTATCCAGCTCCCCCTTGATCGAGGTTACAGGTACTCAATGAACGACGACACCCGCTCCCAGCGCCGCGGTCGGCCACGACGCAGACCCGACGGGGGAGGTCCACGCCGTCAGGCGCCACGTCCCGTCTACCAGGGTCGGCGCAACAACTACGCGACCGGCGGCTATTCCTCGATCTTCGCTGGGCCATTCCCCCGCGAGGGCGACGAGACCGATGAGGGCTGGAACCTCGCTGAGCTGCAGTCCCGCAGCCTCGAGGAGCTCCGCGAGCTCGGGAGCGAGCTCGGCGTCGAGGGAGCCGACGAGCTCGAGCACTCGGACCTCGTCCTGAAGCTGCTCGACGTCGTGCCGCTGACGCCGGCACAGCCGCGGCTCGAGCAGAACGGCCAGCCGGGGATCGCGACGGGCGTCCTCGAGATCGTCGACGAGGGGTTCGCCTTCCTGCGGCGCCATGGCGTGATGCCGTCCCAGGACGACATCTACGTCAGCTCGTCCCAGGTTCGACGTTTCGGGCTGCGGACCGGCGACAAGGTGGAGGGCCAGACCCGGCCGCCCAAGGACCAGGAGAAGTACTGGGGGCTGTTGCGGGTCGACACCGTCAACGGGGTGGACCCTGACACTGCGCGCCGTCGCCCGTACTTCGACACCCTCGTGCCGGTCTTCCCGGACGAGATGTTCGACATCGAGACCGACCAGAAGAACCTCACCCAGCGCCTCATCAACCTGATCAGCCCGATCGGCAAGGGGCAGCGCGGGCTCATCCTGTCGCCCGCAAAGGCCGGCAAGACGACCGTCCTGAAGCACATCGCGGCGGGAATCACTGACAACTACCCCGAGGCCGTCTTGATGGTCGCCCTGATCGGCGAGCGGCCGGAGGAGGTCACGGACATGAGTCGGAGCGTCAAGGGCGAGATCTTCGCCTCGACCTTCGACGAGCCGACCGAGAATCACACGCGTGTTGCCGAGATGTGCCTCGAGATCGCCAAGCGGCAGGTTGAGACCGGCCGCGACGTGGTGGTCCTGCTAGACTCGATCACGCGCCTTGCACGCGCCTACAACCTCGCGCTGCCGGCTTCCGGCAAGACCCTGTCGGGTGGCGTGGACCCGATCGCCCTCTATCCGCCGAAGCGCTTCTTCGGAGCGGCCCGCAACATCGAGGGCGGGGGCAGCCTGACCATCATCGCCACCTGCCTGGTCGACACCGGCTCGCGGATGGACGACGTCATCTACGAGGAGTTCAAGGGGACCGGCAACATGGAGCTGGCGCTCGACCGCAAGCTGTCGGAGAAGCGGATCTTCCCGGCCATCGACGTCCTCCGGTCGGGGACCCGCCGCGAGGAGCTGCTCCTCGACGAGAACACCCTGCGCATGATCTGGACGATGCGCCGGATGCTCAGCGCGGTCGGCCCCAACGAGGGGATCGAGCTGCTCATGCAACGGCTGGGCAAGACGACGAACAACGCCGAGTTCCTCGTCTCGCTCAGCAAGAGCGTCGAAGCCTCCGAGCGCTGATCCGGCCGCGTCCCATGCTCCAGCCGGCGCGTCGCCTCCTCGCCGCGCTGCTGATCACGGCGCTTCTGCTGTCGGCCTGTGCGCCGAGCTCACCGAGCCCAAGCGCAAGGTCATCTGGCCAGCCTTCCGCGCCGCCATCGCCGAGCCCGACCATCGGTCAGGTGGTCCGGGCGCCAGGTTCGTCGAGCACCATCTACCAGCCCAACCCCGCCGCGATCGTGGTGGCGATCGACCCCGGCCACGGCGGCTGCCTGGACTGGGGTGTCCCCGATCCGTTGCTGCGCGTCATGGCCTTCAGCGAGAAGGCCATGACGCTGGCCATCGGCCTCGAGCTGCGACGGGACCTCGCGGCGCAGGGGGTCACGGTGGTCATGACTCGCGACGCCGACGAGGCGCTGGCCGGCGACGACTACCCCGATCTCGGCTGCCACGGCGCACCGTTCCGCGACGTGAACGGCGATGGGCAATCCGGATTCGACCCGGAGGGCAAGACCCGGACCCGCGACGAGCTGCAGGCCCGCCTGGACCTGGTCAACCTCGCCCGCGCGGACATCGTGGTCAGCATCCACATCAACTCGCTAACCCAGAACGGGGTCGTCTTCCAGATCGCGGCCACCCAGACCTACTACACCGATGAGACGCCGTGGGGCCCGAGCGCGACGCAGCGGCTGGCTGGGCTGATCCAGGACGGCGTGGTGGCAGCCCTGGATCCGTTGGCCAGCTACGAGCGACAGGACCGCGGGATCTCCGCAGTCAACCTGTACCTGGTGGCTCCGCCGCTGTTCGTGACGACGCCCGATCGTCCCGACCCGGTCAAACAGCCGACGCGCGGCGCGCTGATGCCCGCGGTGCTGACCGAGGTCGGCTCGATCACGCTCGCGGCGGAACAGGACCTCCTCCTCTCGCCCGCGGGGCAGGCCGCCGCGGCGGCCGGGATCGCGTCCGGGATCGCCTCCTATTTCGCCGATCGTGCACTGTCAGTCCGTTACGACGCCCTGATTCCCGGTGGCGGGGCTGGGCTGGTGCCGACGGCGGTCGCCGGGACTGGCCCGCCGTTCTGGCATGCCGGAATTCGTCGCGCTGAGCTCGCGATGGGCCTCCCCCTTCGTCTGACCAACACCGGGACCAGGGCCTGGCCTGCCGGTCTGCATCTCCTCGCCGGGTGGCACGAGGGATCCGCGCCCTACCTGCGCCAGCCCCCGGCCGACCTCAACCAGCTCGACGTCGTCATCCCGGCGCTGGCGCCGGGCGAATCGGTCGCCCTGCGAGTCCCGATCAGCGTGCCGTCAGGCGAGGGCGGGATCCTGTGGATCAGCCTTGCGAACGGCCAAACGACGCTCTCCGACCTGGGGTCGGCGCCCCTGCAGCTGGGCACCGAAGGCCCCTGACGACCGCCGATAGGACCACGTTCGACGGCGAAAAGGGCCATCCGGCGGGTTGACCGTCTCTTAACACCGCTGCTAACATCCCCGCGCACGACTCTCGGCCGGCGTCGTCGCCCGGACCGGCAGGGGAAGAGCGAGGTCGGGCACACAGACACCAGGTAGACAACCGCGGGAGCCTTTGTATTGCCCGATCAGCGACGCCCTTCGCGCCGCGCGACCGATGAGCGACCCACCGCCCGAGCGGTCTCGCACCTCGTGGTGCTTGCCCTGCTGGCGGTGACCGTCGCGGTCGGAGTTCGCTTCACCGCGGAAGGCTCAACGACCGCCGGCAGCCAGCACACCTTCCCGTTCGGCCTCGTCGCGGTGGCACAGGGGGCCGATGCAGCGGCAGTCGAGCAGCAGGCAGTCCGCTACGAGCTCCTGCCGCAGCCCGAGAGCCCGGACCCGATGCCGGACCGCGGTGCGCGTGCCGAAGTTCCGGAGGCGACGCCCCTGCCAACCCCGGTCGCACCGCCGCCTCCTCCCGCAGCGCCGAAGCCGGTTTACGTCAAGCCCGCCCCGATCGTCGGCACCGGACAGCTCCTCTGGCCGGTCCCCGGCGGCGTGATCACGCAGTACTACAGCTCCTACCACAAGGCGCTCGATATCGCGGCGCCCGCCGGCAGCAAGGTGATCGCATCCGCCGCCGGCACCGTCACCTGGTCCGGCTGGAAGACCAACGGTGGCGGGTACGTCATCTCGATCGACCACGGCAACGGGATCGTGACCGTCTATAACCACCTCAGTGCCCTGTGGGTCAAGGTCGGCGCGACGGTTGCCGCCGGCCAGGGAATCGCGGCCGTGGGCTGCACCGGCGACTGCACGGGGCCCCACGTCCACTTCGAGGTGATCGTCGACGGGGTCCTCGTCAACCCCCTGCGCTACCTCTAGCCTGGCCGTCCCCGTCTTCCTCCGCGGCCCCGTCCGGGCTGCGGCGGCCCCGTTGCTATCATCGGTCCCCGATGTTCGCTGACCAGGTCCGGATCTTCGTCGCTGGCGGCGCCGGCGGCGACGGGTCCACCTCCTTTCGACGCGAAGCGCATGTTCCTCGCGGCGGGCCCGATGGCGGGGACGGGGGCTCAGGTGGATCGGTCGTCCTGTTGGTCGACGCCGGCATGACCACCCTCGGCGACCTGCGCCATCACCCCCATCACAGGGCCAGGCCCGGCGGCGCGGGCGCCGGGCGCAAGGCGCATGGCAAGACGGCGGCGGACGTCCTGCTGCCGGTCCCGCCCGGCACGGTGGCGCGGCTCGCGCCCAACCCCGATGCCCTCGATCCGGGCGGCGAGCTCCTCGGCGAGCTGCTGGCGCCCGGCGAGCGCTTGGTCGTCGCGCGCGGCGGCCGTGGCGGCCGGGGCAACGTCCATTTCGTGAGCTCCACCCACCAGGTGCCGAAGCACGCGCAAAAGGGGGACCCGGGCGAGTCGCGCTGGATCGAGCTCGAGCTGAAGCTGATCGCCGACATCGGCCTGGTGGGAGCCCCGAACGCCGGCAAGTCGACGCTCCTGGGCGCATTGACCGCGGCGACACCCGAGGTCGGCGATTACCCATTCACCACGACCCAGCCGAACCTGGGCGTGATCGAGCTCGACGACGAGCGGCGGCCGGTCATTGCCGACCTGCCGGGCCTGATCGAGGGGGCATCCGAGGGGCGCGGCCTGGGGCATGCCTTCCTGCGCCACGCCGAGCGCACGCGGGTCCTGGTGGCGGTGGTCGACGGGGCGGCCGACGATCCGGTGGCGGAATGGCAGGCCGTCGAGGCCGAGCTGCGCCAGCACGATGCATCGCTCATGCGACGGCCGATGCCGATGGTCGTAACCAAGCAGGACCTCCCCGAGGCCCGCGCCGCCTGGCCTTCGATCCGGCGCTCCCTGCGCGCCGCCGGCGCCGAGCCGATCGCGGTCTCGGCCCATTCGGGCACCGGCCTGCGCGAGCTTCGAGGGGCGCTGGCCGCCGCGCTCGACGAGGCGCAGCTCCGCTCGGAGGCGGAGCCCACGCCGGTCGCCGTACGCGTGCACCGGTTCGACCCGCTCGACGCCGGCTGGCAGGTGATCGCCGAGGCCGACGGGCTGCGCGTGCGCGGGCGACGAATCGAGACGACCGCCGCACGCACCGACTTCGCGAACGAGGAGTCGCGAGACCGCTTCCAGCGCACGCTGGAACGCCTCGGAATCGACGCTGAGCTCAGGCGGCTGGGGGCTCGCGGCGGCACGATGGTGCGCATCGGCTCGGTGGAGCTCGAATGGGGGGACGAGGAATGAGCGGCGCAGCGGTGCGGGCCGAGGCCGCTCCACGGCGCGCAGCGCGGCCGAAAGCCCGCCGGGTCGGGATCCTGGGCGGCACCTTCGACCCGCCGCACATCGGCCACCTGTGGCTCGCGACGTTGGCGGCCGACAGCCTCGGCCTCGACCATGTCCTGCTCATGCCCGCCGCGCGCCCGCCTCACAAGGGCGCCAGGGCGATCAGCAACGCCGCGGACCGGGTGATGATGACCCGCCTCGCGATCAGCGGTGATCCGACGCTCGACCTGTCGCTGGTGGAGATGGAGCGCCCGGGACCCTCATACACGGTCGACTCGCTGGCGCAGCTCCGCGCTCACCTCGGCGACGGGGTGGGGCTCGTGCTGATCATGGCGGCCGACTCGTTCGCCGAGATCGGGACGTGGCGCGATCCGGACCGGCTGCTCGAGCTCGCGGAGTGGGCGGTCGGCCCACGACCCGGGAGCTCGATGCCCGATCGCGATTCCCTGCGCCAGCGGTTCGGCCCGCGTGCGTCGCGCATCCATCTGCTCGGCGGCCCGTCGCTCGATCTGAGCAGCTCGGAGATCCGCGCGCGGGTGGCGGCGGGTCGTCCCATCCGCTACCTTGTGCCGCGGGCCGTCGAGGAGCTGATCGCGGCCCGCGGCCTGTATCGAAGGAGGAGACCATAGAGGAGCGCGCAGACGGGCTGACGGCCATCGATCCCGGCGACCTCGCCCATCGGATCGTGGACCTCGCCTCCGACAAGAAGGCGGTCGACATCGTGCTGCTGCGGACGACCGAGGTCACGACCATGGCCGACTACTTCGTCATCTGCACCGGTCGCAGCGACCGGCAGCTCCAGGCGCTTGCCAGCGGGATCATGGACGAGCTGCGCGACGACGGGATCCGCCCGCTCGGCATCGAGGGGAAGGGTGCGGCCCGCTGGGTCCTCCTCGACTACGGCGCGGTGATCGTCCACCTTTTCGCCCCCGAGGAGCGCGAGTTCTACGGCCTCGAGCGCCTGTGGAGCCACGCGGCGCAGGTCGTGCGCCTGGTCTGACCGCCCGCGGGTACTAGCCGGGTACCAGTCCGGCCACGCCGGACCTCCTATTGAGCCGATCGGGGCCCGATTCCATGCTCCGGCCCATGGACGAGCACGCGATCGCGTATACCAGCGACGAACCGTCGGCCGAGTCCTGCCGCTTCTGCGGTGGCGGCCTGCTGACGAGCGTCTTCGACACCTCGTTCCGCGACACCGCCGCCGAGGAGCGATTGTTCTTCGCCATCCCCGGCGCCCTGTGCGTGCCGTGCCGCCAGCTGTACGTCGACCGCCAGCTGATCGGGATCCTTGGCCTGGCCGAGGCGCAGTGCACCTTCGCCATCCAGAGCGACCGGGTCCTGCGCGCGGGCGCCGCCTAGCCCGATCGCTCAGCCGCGCGTCGGACGCGTGGCGAGCAGGTACTCGCCCAGCCACGCCACCAGCGCGGGCTCCTCGGCCATCTCGTTGGCCTTGATCGACAGGTCCGCCTCGAACAGCCCGCGCAGCATCGCCTCCAGCTCGGCGCCAGAGTAGCGACGCGCCGACTCGGCGATCCGCTCGGCCATGCGGGCATTACCGCGCCCGACCCGCTTCGTCAGCTCCTGGGGCGGTGCGCCATTGGCGCCCAGGTCGCGCGCCACGATCAGGTCCGCGATCCGGCCCTCGAGCGCCGCCAGGATGCGGAGCACCGGCTGCCCCTCGCCGATCGCCCGCTCGATCGCCGCTGCTGCGGCGGCCGGCTCGCGACGGTCGATGGCGTTCGTGATCGCGAACAGGCTGGAGGGGCGAGTGTCGGTCACCAGCGCCTCGACGTCCTCGACGCCGATCGCCCGGTCGCCGGCGTAGGTCGCCAGCTTGCGCAGCTCCCCATCAGCGACGCGGGTCTGCTGCCCTCGCTCGATATCCGATTCCCACACCGCCCCGCCGACCCGCTCGGCGAGCAGCGCGGCGGCCCGCGGCTCGATGCGCACCCCGACGGCATCGGCATGCGCGCGGATCCAGCCCTGGAGCTGGTTGCGGCGCGGCGTCTCACGCTCCTCCACCGTCCCGTCCCGGTCCGTGACGGCCTGGGCGATCCGCTGCAGTAGCGCTGGCGGCTTGCCGCTGTCCCGCGACGGGCGCAGCTCGGCGAGCGCCAGCGCCGCACCGTCGGGCAAGTCGGAAACCAGCGCCAGCAGCTTGTCCGTGGCCGCGTTTGACCGTCCGGCAGCGATGATCGGCTGGTGCAGCACGACGAGGTGCGCGCCGAACATGCCGACCGTCGCCGACTCGAGCCGCGCCCGGTCGATCGCTGCCTCATCCGGGCTGCGCTCCGGCGTGATCTCGGTCCGCTCCGCGACCTGGATTCGCTCCGCAAAGGCGGTCAGCGACTCGCCGATCCCGAAGTCGTCATCACCGTGGACGAGGAGGAGCGCGACGCTCACGCGGCGCCGCCCTCGGCCCACGCTGCCCGCAGCCTGGCCTCGAGCTCCTCGAACGTCAGCCCCGCCGCGGCGGCCAGATCGGCTTGCATGGCGCGCGCCGGCGCGCGCGCCGCCTCCAGCTCATTGCGAAATCCGGGATAGCGCTGCACGAGGTCATCGATCCGGCCGTCGATCGACAGGTACCCCTGGGCGACGTGGCGGTCCGCGACCGCCACCGCTACCGAGTCCCATCCGCGCGGGGAGCGCGCAGGGTCGAGGAGGCACCCGATCGGATGCGAGGCGATCGGCTCAGCCAGCTCGGGGAAGCCGCGCTCGGCCATCCACCGCGCGCCAACCAGCCCGTGCTGCTGCCCGTGGTCGCGCGTGGCGAGCTTGTCGACGTCGTGGAGCAGGGCGGCGACCGTGACGAGCTGCGGATCGACCGCTGCCCCGGCCGCCGCCAGCAGGCGCGCCGCCTCGGCGGCGACCCGACTGACGCCACGCGCATGCGTGACGATCCCAGCGGGAAGCCCGTAGGAGGCAAGCAGCTGCTCGGCCTTGGCGCCGGTCGGGATGGCCATGCACCGATGCTACCCGTCGGTCGTTCGGCCGTGATCGGTTGCCCGACCACCGGCCGCCACGGGTCGCTGCCGGCGCGGCTGGTCACCTGGTATCGGCGTCCATCGCTGATCACCTCGAGGCTGCCCTCGAGATCGGTCCGATGCAGACGCAGCCCAGGGAGGGCGTGCAGATGGTCGAGGGTGACCTGGTGCGGGTGCCCGTAGTCGTTGCCGATCCCGACCGAGATGAGCGCCGCCCCGGGGCGCGTGGCAGTGAGGAGCGCCGGACCGGTGCTCGAGTGGGAGCCGTGATGGCCGACCTTCAGCACGTCGACCCGCGTCAGCAGCCCTCGCTCGCCTAGCAGCGCCTCGACGGGCATCTCCGCATCCCCAGTCAGCAGCGCGCTAAAGCCGCCGCTGCGCAGAAGGCCGACCACCGACGCGTTGTTGATGTCGCCGTCGGGGAGCGTGCCCGCGACATCCTGGTCGGTTGGGTAGAGGAGCGTCATCGTCGTCGCACGATCGAGGCGGAGCCGATCGCCCGCCCGCGCTGCTGCGAGCCGGCCGCCCGGCTCGTCTCTCGCCAGCTGCAGGAATCGGGGATAGGTTGGGTTCTGGTAGGTGCGACCGCCGTCGAGGATCAGCGCCACGTCGTAGCGCTCCAGCGCCGCGACGAGGCCGGCGACGTGGTCCTCGTGTGGGTGCGTGAGGATCATCACGTCGATGCGGCGCTGCCACCACGGGATCCGCTCGCCGAGCCGTCGCAGCAGCAGGTCCGGGTCGGGCCCGCCATCGATGAGCATCCGCGCGCCGGAAGGCGCCGTGACCAGGATCGCGTCGCCCTGCCCGATGTCCAGCGCGACGAGGTGCAGCCGGCCGTCCGGCAGGGTTGCGAGGGTCAGGCCGATGAGGAGGGTCACGCAGGCCGCCACGCCCATGAGGGGCCGCCCGAGGATCGCGAGTGCGCGCTGCCCGTTGCCACGCGCCGTCGTGAGCGCGGCTGATGTGCGGCGGGCCGGCCGCAGCGGCTGGATCGCCTCGCCGGCGGCCTGCTCGCGACGCTGCCGCCGCGCAGCGCGGCGCCACGCGAACCCGAGGCACGGGTACCAGGCCAGCGCGAGCCAGCCAGGCGCGGCGACCGAGATGGCGGCGAAGGGGATCGCCGCGGCCGCCCGGCCGGCGACGATCATCGCCCGCAACAGCAGCCAGGCTGCACCGCCGCTCGCCCAGCGCACCAGGTCGGTCAGGATCTCCACACGCAACGCCGCCGTGATCGCGCCCAAGGGCGCCGCGATCGCGCAGAGCAGCATGACCAGCGGCACCAGCGGGACGACCACGATGTTCGCGAGGGGCGCGACCAGGGAGAGCCGACCGAAGCTGGTGACTGCGACCGGCAGGGTGGCGAGCTGCGCCGCGAGGGTCAGGGCCACCGGCTCCCGCAGCCACGACGGCCAGCTTGCCAGGCGGCCCTCGATCGAAGCTCCAAACGCGATCAGGCCCGCCGTGGCCAGGGCCGACAGCTGGAAGCCGACATCCCACAGCACCGACGGGGCGGCGATCAGCATGACCAGCGCCGCGAGCCCCAGGGCCGAAGCGGCGTGCGCGCGGGTACCTCCGAAGCGGGCGACCATCATCGCCCCGGCCATGAGTGCGGCCCGAACGACGGAGGGCGAGGCGCCGGTCAGCACCACGTACGCGGCGATGATGGCTGCCGCAGCCGACGGCGCGATCCAGTGGCCGCCGCGGCGCTCCTCGAGGGGTCGCAGCAGCGCTCCGACGATCGCCGCCACGATCGCGATGTTCCAGCCGGAGATCGCGACCACGTGGGTCAGCCCCGCGATGGCGAAGGCGTCGGCGATCTCTGGCGCGATGCTGGTTCGGACGCCGAGCAGAATGCCCGCGCCGAGCGCCGCCTCCGGCTCGGGGACCATCTCGTTCAGGCCGCGGAGCAGCAAGCCGCGGGCCGCCGCGGCCAGCTCGGCCGGTCCGGCTCGGCTCCGATCTTCGAGGACCCGTGCCTGGCGGGCGCGTGCCAGCCCGCCGATCCCCTGGCGCGCCAGGAAGGCCGGGTAGTCGAAGCCGTCGAAGGCCGCCGGCGCCTCGACCTCGACCCGCAGCACGACGCGGCTTCCAACTGCCACCGCGATGGCGCGTGGCAGGGTCGCGAGGAGGCGGCCATGCATCCGGCGCGGTTGACCGTGCAGGCGAGCCACGACATCCTCGAGGACGAGCTGCTGCGTCGTGCCTCGTGGTCGCGGGTCGTCCACCACGGTGCCCGCCAGCTCGACCTCCCCCCGACCGATGAGGCCGGCGACGCTGGCTGGACCCGACGGGAGCGCCAGCGCCGATCCCCGCCAGGCGCCGAGCAGCAGGCCCGCCGCCAGGGCGATGCAGGCAATCGCGCCACCGGGTCGGCGCACGACGACCATGGCCGGGACGAGCAGGAGTGCGGCGACCGCCAGCGCGACGGCCGCCGTGTGGGCATCTGCGTCGGCGGCCAGAATGCCGATCGCAGTCCCGACGAGGGCGCCCGGAAGCGCAAGTCGCGTCCCCATCAGGTCGCGGAATCGGTCAGCCGAGGGTGACGAGGTCGCGGATCTTGTCGAGCTGTGCCTTGGTCAGGACCTTCCGAGTCACCAGCTCCTCGAGCGAGCCGAACGGCCGTTCCTTGCGCGCGGCGATGATCTTGTCGACCGTCACCGGTCCGATCCCCGGCAGCGCATCAAGCTCGTCGGCGCCTGCGCTGTTCAGGTTGACCAGGCCGCCTGCCCCGCCGCCGCTCGAGCCACCGGAAGGCATGCCGAGCGTCGGAACCAGGATCTGCTGCCCATCGCGGAGGGTTGCGGCAAGGTTGACCTGCGCGGCCGCTGCCGTGAGATCGGCCTCCGCGGAGTACCCGCCCGCCGCCTCGATCGCTTCGGCCACGCGAGATCCGGCAGGCAGCTCGCGGATCCCCGGCCGCAGGACCGCCCCCTCGACGTCGATCACCACGACGGCTGCGGCAAGCGGCATCGCCGAGCTCGAGGCGGTCGCGAAGGGATCGAAGCTCTCATCCGGCCCCGGCTGCTGGCCGACGGCCGAGAAGGCCAGCCACCCGCCTAGGGCGATCGCCGCGCACGCGACGCCGAGTGCCGCTATCGCGATGCGGTCACCGATCGGCACCGGCCGAGCCTCCCACTCTGGAGGCGAGCAAGGTGAGGACCTGTCCGGAGCCCGGGGTCCGGGCACTCGACCCCGGGCTCCGGAAGCAGGATGCGCAGCCTAGCGGCGGGGGAATTACCCGCGGATTACCGGCGGCTCACCGAAGGTCGCCGGCTACTCCCCCGGGGTGACGATGTTCACCAGCCGGCCCGGTACGTGGAGCACCTTGCGCGGGGCGCGCCCCTTCAGGTAGGCCTGCACTCGCTCGCTGGCGAGTGCCAGCCGTTCGATCTCCTCTGGGCCGGTGTCGGGCGCCACCGTCAGCCGGTCGCGCAGCTTGCCGTCGACCTGCACCGGCAGCTCGATCAACTCCGCGGCAACCAGCGCAGGGTCGAAGGTCGGCCACGTCTGCTGATGAATGCTGTATGGCCTGCCGCGTCGTGACCACAGCTCTTCGCTGATGTGCGGTGCCGTCGGCGCCAGCAACAGCAGCAACGCGTCGACTGCCTCGGCGTACGCCTCGGTGCCGGCCAGTCCATCGTCGCGTGCTGCACCGAGCGCGTTGGTCAGCTCCATCAGCCTCGAGAGTGCGGTGTTGAAGTGGAACGCGCCGTAGTCCTCCCCGACCTCCTTGATGGCCCGATGGGCTGCCTGCCGCAGGGCGCGAACCCCTCCCTCGATCGTCGCCATCTCCTGGCTGGGCACCTCACCGCTGCTCGGCGGCCAGCCGCCGGGAGTGTCGAGCGGCATGCCGGGGATCGGCCGAGGGTGTCCGCCGCCGGTGGCCTGAGCTACGGCCCAGACGCGGCCCAGGAAGCGATGCACCCCCTCGATGCTCGACGGGTTCCAAGGCCCGCCCTGGTCCCAGGGCCCGATGAACATCAGGAAGCAGCGCACCGTGTCCGAGCCGAAGCGCGAGGTCAGGTCGTCCGGGTTGACGACATTGCCGCGCGACTTGCTCATGCGGTGATGGTCCGCGCCCAGGATCTGGCCCTGGTTGCGCAGCGCCCTGAACGGCTCGTCGAAGTCGAGCAGGTGCATGTCGCGGAGCGCCTTGACGAAGAAGCGCGAGTACAGGAGGTGCAGGACGGCGTGCTCGGCGCCGCCGGTGTACAGGTCGACCGGCATCCAGCGCATCACCGCCACCGGGTCCCAGGCCTGTGTCTCGTCGTGCGGCGAGCAGTAGCGCAGGAAATACCAGGACGAGTCGACGAAGGTGTCCAGGGTGTCCGTCTCGCGTCGCGCGGGCTTGCCGCAGATCGGGCAGCTCGCCGCCAGGAACTCCGGATGAGATTGCAGCGGGCTGACGCCGGTCGGGGCGAAGTCGACGTCGCGCGGCAGAAGGACCGGCAGCTGATCCTCCGGCACCGGCTGTGGCCCGTGCTCGTCGCAGTACACGATCGGGATCGGCGCTCCCCAGTAGCGCTGACGGCTGATCAGCCAGTCGCGGATGCGGTACGTGACCGCCGCCTCGCCCAGGCCGCGCTCGGCCAGCTCTTCGGTGATGGCCGGGATCGCGTCCGCGGCGCTCATGCCGGTGAAGTCGCCCGAATCGACGAGCACCTCGTCCTGCGTGTGGGGCAGGAAGGCGCCATCCTCCTCCGGGATCGAACCACCGCGCGGCATGATCACGTAGCGCACCGGCAGCTCGTAGCGCGTGGCGAACGCGTGGTCGCGATCGTCGTGCGCGGGCACGCCCATCACTGCGCCGGTGCCGTAGCCGGGCAGCACGTAGTCGGCGATCCAGATCGGGATCCGCTCCTCCGTCAGCGGGTGGACGGCGAACGCGCCGGTGAAGATGCCGCTCCGATCTCGCTCGGTGCTCATCCGCTCGATCTCGGTCTCGCGCCGCGCATTGGCGGTGTAGGCCTGCACCTCGGCCGCCTGCTCGGCGGTCGTCAGCGCCGCAACCGCGGGATGCTCCGGGGCGAGGACCATGAAGGTCGCCCCGTAGATCGTGTCCGGTCGCGTCGTGAAGACGCGGATCGGCGTCACGCCATCGGCCTCCGCCGCGAAGTCGATCTCGGCGCCCTCCGAGCGGCCGATCCAGTTGGTCTGCATCAGCCGGATCGGCTCCGGCCAGTCGATCTTCGAGAAGTCCAGCAGCTCGTCGGCATAGCGGGTCGTGCGAAAGAACCACTGCTCCAGGTCGCGCTTGACGACCGGGGTCCCGCAGCGCCAGCAGTGCCGATCGGCGCCCTCTACCTGCTCGCGCGCCAGAACGACCTGGTCCTTCGGACACCAGTCGACCGGCGCCATGGCCCGATAGGCGAGCCCCGCCTTGAAGAACTGCAGGAAGAGCCACTGCGTCCATCGGTAGTAGGAGGGGTCGCTGGTGACGACCTCCCGCGTCCAGTCGAACATGCAGCCCATCGAGCGGAACTGGGTTCGCATCCGCTCGACGTTCTGCTCGGTCCACTCCCACGGGTGCGCGCCACGGTCGATCGCCGCGTTCTCGGCCGGCAGGCCGAACGAGTCGAAGCCCATCGGGAACATGACGTTCAGTCCCTGCATGCGCCGCATGCGCGCGACGATGTCGGGCCCGGTGGCGGCATACCAATGCCCAATGTGCAGGTCGCCCGAGGGGTAGGGATACATGGTCAGCAGGTAGTGCTTGTCCCGCGGGTCGTCGTCATCGGCCCGATACAGGTCGTCGGCAGCCCATCGCTCGCGCCAGCCCGGTTCGTAGGTCCTCGGGTCGAAGCGCTCCGCTCGTGGGGTGGTGGGCGTCTCGGCTGTCATGCTCCGCTCCTTCGCGCGATCCACAGGTCGATCCGATAGGGGATGGAGAAGGGCTGTCCGCCCGCCATCCGATGCCGGCCGAGCAGCGCTGCCAGCTCGTCGCGCAACCGATCCTGGCGCTCCGGCGACAGGCCGACACGCACGTACGACGCGGTGAACACCATCCCGATGAACTCCTCGGCAGTCATGGACACCTCTTGGTGAAGCTCGACCAGCTCTGGCGACTCGAGGCCCGGAGCCCTCGACAAGGCGTCTCGCGTCGCCTCTCTCCCGCGCGCCTCGTATCGCCCGATCCCCGGATCGTCGGCAACCTGCGCCGAGCGCTTCAGCAGCTCGGCGTATTCGGCCAGAAATGGAGATCGTGCTGCGTCGCGGACATTCCAGAAGAGGGCCAGCCCGCCGCCCGGGCGCAGGATGCGGGTGATCTCAGCCAGTGCCTCCTCCTGGGCGAACCAATGGAACGCCTGCGCGGCAGTCACGAGGTCGACCGACATCGGATCAAGACCGGTCGCTTCCGCATCGGCCTCTATGGTGGAGACGACAAGGCCGTCATCCGAGGCGCGGTCGCGCAGGAGGCTCAACATCGCCTTGCCTGGTTCGACGGCAGTCACGCGCCAGCCCCGGGCCGCCATCGCAAGGCTGGCGCGACCCGTGCCTGCGCCGAGGTCGACCACCAGCGGCCGGGTCGGAAGCCCCAGCTTCGCCCCGATCGTCTCGAACATCTCGCCGGGGTACCCAGGGCGGAATCGGTCGTACTCGCCGGCCCATGCGTCGAAGCTCCGCGCCCGGGCGGCCGGGGTGTCGGTCGTCTCCATGGTCAGGAAGTGCTCCTCGTAGCGATCCAGCAATCGATGCGATAGGGGATGGTGAAGGGCGCTTCGCCGTCGAAGCTGTGATGACCAAGCAGCTCGATGACCTCGGTGCGGAAAGCATCCTGGCGCTCGGAAGAGAAGGCGCGCACGAATGCCGGCGCGAAGCTGATCTTGAGGAAGTCGTCGGGTCGCATCGACATGTCGTGCCACACCCGGTGGAGGTGCGGTGAGCCTAAGCCTTCCGCCGCGGCGAGCGCCTCTCGCGTGGCACGTCCGCTTGCGCGCTCCGCCTCCAGGTACAGACGCTTCGCCACGCCGTAGCGGTCGAGGAGGTCTTGGTAGCCAGCGACGAACGCCGACCGCTTCCGGTCGCGTACGTTCCAGAACAGCGCCACGCCGCCGCCCGGGCGGGTGATGCGCGCCATCTCGGTCAGGGCCGCCCGCTTGACGAACCAGTGGAACGCGTGCGCGGCGGTCACCAGGTCGACGCTCGCCGGATCGAGGCCAGTCTGTTCCGCGGTTGCCCGGACGGTGGCCACCTCCAGCCCCTCCGCCGAAGCGCGAGCGCTGAGCACGTCGAGGGCTGGTCCGTCGGGCTCCACCGCCGTGACGTGCCACCCAAGCCGTGCCATCGCCAGCGATGCTCGGCCAGTGCCGGCGCCCACATCAACCACCAGCGGGCGCTCCGGCAGGCTCAGTCCCCGGTTCAGGAGCTCGAACAGTGCGTCGGGGTAGTTGGGCAGGTAAGCGTCAAGGCTCCCGGGCTGAGAGGTCATCATCATCGGTCGCCCACAAGTGGGAACCAGGCCATCAGCAGCTCGTCGCGATACTCACCGCCCGGGACGCGGTATTGGCGGCGTCGCAGGCCTTCCTTGACGAATCCGGCGTGCTCGTACACGGCGATGGCGCGGTCGTTGTCCGGGAAGACCCCCAATGCAACCTTGGCCAAGCCGCGCCCGCCCGCCCAGGCCTTGGCAGCCTCGACCAGGGCCCGGCCGATCCCCACCTCTCGCCAGCCATCTGCCACGCAGATCGACAGCGTCCCCACGTGGTCACTCACGACGCTGCGCTCGACGCTGATAAGCACGTTGCCGACCACGTCGCCGTCCGCCTCGGCGACAAGGGCCAGGCTGCTCGCGTCGCGGATCATCTCGCCGATGTAGAAGGCCTCGGATGGCTGGCTCACGGCCGAGGCAGGCGTCACAAGCCAGCGTCCTTCGCGGCGCACGTCCGCGAAGAGGGTCGCCAGCGCCCTCGCATCGGTGGGGCGTGCCGGGCGCAGCGTCCACGGCCGGCCATCCTTGGCCGTCCGCGGCTGGCTCTCGGTGATCGTCATGCTGGCCACGCCATCCTCATCGGTCTTTCACACAGGTACGACAAAGCCCCCGCCTCGTCAGGACGAAGGGGGGCCTTCGCGGTACCACACTGACTTGACCGAATGGGGTGGTGGAGCTGGGGGGACTCGAACCCCCGACCCCCTGCATGCCATGCAGGTGCTCTCCCAGCTGAGCTACAACCCCACGATCGGTCCACTCATCGGCGCTGCTATCGGACGCCATCCCGGCCGGGTCTCGGCTGCTCGGCGGGCGAGTTCGGGTCGTCGCGATCGCCGGCTTGCACCATCCCCGGCTCGCTGCGGATCGAGGCGGACGCCTACTGCTCCCGCGTCAACGCGTTCGGGCGGGAGTATAGCGCAGCATCGCTTGCGGCCAGGC
>DATCOX010000095.1:0-26873 GCA_036564495.1 Candidatus Limnocylindria bacterium | reverse complement strand
GTGAGCGACGAGGCGGTCGTGCCGCTGGCGGCGGCCTGTGATTACAAGCGGCTGAGCAGCGACGACGGAGCGCCGAACACCGGCGGGATGGGCGCCTACGCGCCGGTTCCCTGGTTCGGCCGAGCCGAGGTGGAGGAGGCGGTCGGGACCATCTTCGAGCCGATCGCGTGGCGCATGGCCCGGGACGGATTCCCATACCGCGGCGTCCTGTACGCCGGGCTGATGCTCACCGAGGAGGGCGCCAAGGTCCTCGAGTTCAACGCGCGCTTCGGCGACCCTGAGGCGCAGGTCCTGCTGCCGCTGCTCGACGGGGACCTGGCGACGGCGATGCTCGGCGTCGCGCGGGGCGAGCGAGGCGCGATGGAGGGATCGCTGGCGTTCGGGAGCGGCGCTGCGGTGGCGGTGGTGGTCGCGTCGCACGGGTATCCGGAGGCGCCCGTGGTCGGTCTTCCGCTGACCGGCGCCGAGCCATCGGGCCCCGGCGACTCCGGCCCGTTGCTGTGCTTCCACGCCGGCACGGTCGCGACACGGACCGGCTACGAGGCGTCGGGCGGCCGTGTCGTCAGCATGGTGGGCGTGGGTCCGGACCTTGTGAGCGCGCGACGATCGGCCTACGGGGGTGTCGCCGGGATCGGCTTCGAGGGCAGCCGGTACCGGGCGGATATTGCCCTGCGCGAGGTTTAGCGCTTCTCCAGCGAATCCACGATCCGCTTCTCGAGCTGCAGGATCCGCTCCTCGAGCGCCTCGACGTGCTTGAGGATCTCGGTGTTGCCCCCCAGCAGCCGCTCGTTCTGCTTCTCGGCCACATCGGTCTCGTCGGCGGCATGCTCCAGGGTCAGCCGATCGCGCTGGGCGGAGCGATTGCCCGCCAGCAGGATCAACGGCGCCGCGTACGCCGCCTGGGTCGAGAAGGCCAGGTTGAGCAGGATGAAGGGATACGGATCGAACGGCCTGCTCAGCAGGTAGGCGTTGGCCGTCAGCCAGACCGCGACGAGGATCGTCTGCAGGATCAGGAAGCGCCAGCTCCCCAGGAACCCCGTGACGCCATCGGCGATGCGCGCCCCCATCGGCGCCTCGTCGAACATCTCCCGGTTGACCGGGTGGTGGCTCGCGGGCCGTGCGGACCTTCTCCTCAACATGCAGACCTCCAGTCTCGACGGCGGCCGGCCGACGGCCGCTCGCCCGCGGGATATCCTAGGGCCGATGAGCTCCCGCCCCCAGGTCGCGGTCATCTGCGGCTCCCGCTCCGACCTGCCTGCCCTCAAGGGGTGCTTCGACGCGCTCGACGAGTATGGGATCGGCTGGGAGGCGAGCGTGATCAGCGCCCACCGCCAGCCGGACGTGCTGGCCAGCTACGTGCACGACGCGGAGGCGCGTGACATCCGCATCTTCGTCGGGGCGGCCGGTATGGCGGCCCACCTGCCCGGCGTGCTGGCGTCGCTCACCGCGCGGCCGGTGATCGGTGTCCCGCTCGACTCGGGCGCGCTGGGCGGGGCCGATGCGCTCTACAGCGTCGTGCAGATGCCGCCGGGGGTGCCGGTTGCGGCGGTCGCCATCGGCCCGGCCGGAGCGAGGAATGCCGCGCACCTGGCGGCCCGCATCCTGGCGCTCGAGGACCCGCAGATCGCCGCAGCCGTGAATGCCGTCCGCGTCCGGCTCGCCGGCGCGGCAGAGCTGGATATCGACCCTCGATGATCGACCGCTACGCGCTGCCGGAGCTGCGCGAGCTCTTCTCGGAGCAGCACAAGCTCGACCTCTGGCTGCGCATCGAGCTGCTGGCGGTCGAGGCCAGGCACGCGGCGGGCCTAGTTCCCGACGACGACTGGGAGCGAATCCGAGCGGCCGCGGGCAGCGTCGACTCCGCGCGTGCACGCGAGATCGAAGAGGAGGCGCAGCACGACGTGATCGCCTTCCTGCGCTCGGTCACCGAGCGGATGGGACCGGAGGGGCGCTGGCTCCACTTCGGGATGACCAGCTCGGATGTCCTCGACACCGCCACCGCCGTGGTGCTGCGCGATGCCACTGCGTTCGTCGAGGCTGAGCTGGCGAGGCTGGCGGAGACCGTCCGCGGCATCGCCGTCGAACATCGGTCCACCCCGATGGTCGGTCGCAGCCATGGGATCCACGCCGAGCCGATCACCTTCGGATTCAAGGCGGCCGGCTGGCTGGCGGAGATCGGTCGCGACCAGGCCCGGCTGGCCCGCGCCCGGGAGGGGATCGCCGTCGGCAAGGTTTCCGGCGCGGTCGGCACCCATGCGCATGTCGGCGCCGATGTCGAGCGGTTCGTCTGCAGCTCGCTGGGCCTGGGCGTCGACCCGGCCTCGACCCAGGTCGTGAGCCGCGACCGGCATGCCGAGCTGCTGACTGCGCTCGCCATCCTGGGCGGGACGCTCGAGCGGATATCGGTAGAGCTCCGGCACCTGCAGCGCACCGAGGTTGGCGAGGTGTTCGAGCCGTTCGGCGCCGGCCAGCAGGGGAGCAGCGCAATGCCGCACAAGCGCAACCCGGTGCTCGCCGAACGGATCACGGGCCTCGCTCGACTGCTGCGCGCCGACGCGCTGGTGGGCCTCGAGAACATGGCGCTCTGGCACGAGCGCGACATCAGCCACTCGAGCGCCGAACGCTTCGTCTTCGAACGCGCGCTTGGCGTGGCCGGCTACGCGACCCGCTCGATGACGACCCTCCTCTCCGGCCTGGAGGTCGACGCGGAGCGGATGGCGCGCAACCTGGAGCTCCTGGGCGGGATGGTTCATTCCGAGGCGCTGCTGCTGGCGATGGTCGCCAAGGGAGCGGACCGGCAGGAGGCGTATGGGCTGGTGCAGGGGGCTGCGAAGCGCGCCTGGTCCGGCGAGAGCACCTTCCGGGCCGAGCTGCGCGCCGACGAGGGCATCGTGCGCTGGCTCTCCGAGGAGGAGGTGGAGGGCGCCATGACCCTCCGGCCGCACCTCGAGGGGATGGAGGCGAGCTATCGCGCGCTCGGGCTCCTCCCGGGGGAAGGTGACCGTAGATGACCGACCGCGGCGGCTGGCTGCGTCACGCCGCGGAGGCCGCGCGCATCGCCGCGGATCGCGGCGACCTGTGGCTCCCCGGCGCGCTGGGTGCGCTTCCGTACCTGGCCTGGCTGCCCCTGCTGCTGACGGTGGCGGGCGCCCCGCGCACGAGCGACTTCGCCTTCTTGGGGGCGGGGCTCTTCAGCTCGGACCTCTTCCCGCTCAACGTGCTGCTGATCGCCACGCTCGCGGCGCTGGGGGTCCTGGTCGCCTTCCTCGTCGCGGCCCTGGCCGAGGCAACGCTCCTGCGCTCGGGCCCAGGCACGCCGGATCGCCCACTGACCCGCGACCTGGAGGCCGTCTTCAGCGTCATGCTCGTGGCGGCGCTACCGGCCGTTGGCGTGGCTGCGGCGGTCGTAAGTGGCGTGGCTGTGGTGGCGCCCGGCGAGTTCGGGTCTCCCGACCTCGGGATCCCGCTTGCGCTGCGGATCGCGCTCCACCTCGTGCCGCTGCTGGTCCTGCTGGCGATCCTTGCCTGGGCGGGGCAGGCGGTGGCGGCCGTCGCGATGCGCCGGGCGATGGGCCCCGAATCCCTGCCGATCGGCCAGGCGATCAGGGCATCGCTGCGCGACATCTCCCGCTACCCGGTGCGCCGGCTGGGCCTGGCGCTCGTCGCGCTCCTCGCGGACCTTCTCGCGGTCGCCCTCGCCGTCGCGCTGCTGGGGGTGCTCTGGGCGCCGATCGGTGACGATCTGCGCGGTGGGGAGCTGGTCAGTCCGTCGGGGCTCCTCCTGCTGGTAGGCTTCGTGGCGATCTGGCTGGCGATCGTCCTGGCCTTCGGCGCGCTGCATGTCTGGGCCTCGACGTGGTGGTCGCTGGAGCTGGGAGCGACCGTTGAGGCCGGCCAGCCAGAGGCGGAGGAGGCACGCCCCTGAACCCTGAACTCGGCTTCAACCTCGAGCTCGAGCTGTCGGGGCGTCTCGCGCTCGGCCTGGTGCTCGGCGCGGTGATCGGCCTCGAGCGCGAGCTCCACCGCCAGCCGGCCGGCTTTCGCACCCATGCGCTGGTCGCAGTCGGATCGGCGCTCTTCACGATCATCTCGGCCTACGGGTTCGCAGGCACCACGGTCGATCCGACCCGCATCGCGGCGCAGATCGTGTCGGGGATCGGCTTCATCGGGGCGGGGACGATCCTCCAGCACCGCGGCAACGTCCGCGGCCTGACCACCGCCGCGTCGCTCTGGTCGGTGGCCGCCGTCGGCATGGCCGCGGGCGCGGGGATGCTGGTGATCGCAGGGGTGGGCACCCTCATGATCCTGGTTGTCCTCTTCCTGCTCGACCGGATCGAGGCGTTCGCCAGGCGGCGGCTGGGGCTTCCCCCAGAGGCAAGACCCCCCGATGACGGGGCGACGGAGGACCTGCTTTGACTCTCACCCGATCGACGATCCCCGACCTGACCCTGCTCCACCGTGGGAAGGTGCGCGAGACCTACGCGGTCGGCGCCGATCGGCTTCTGCTGGTGGCGACGGATCGGCTGTCGGCGTTCGACGTTGTCTTCGAGCAGCCGATCCCGGACAAGGGGAGGCTGCTCACCGCCCTCTCGGCGTACTGGTTCAGGCGCCTGCAGCCGCTGGGGCCGACCCACTTCCTCTCGACCGATGCCGATCAGCTGCCGGAGTCGGCCCGGACGCCCGAGTTGTCCGGTCGCGTGACCCTTGCGCGACGTGCTGTGCGGATCGACGCTGAATGCGTGGTGCGCGGCTACCTTGCGGGCTCCGGCTGGGCCGAGTACCGGGCCAGCGGCACCGTCGGCGGCCACCGCCTCCCGGCGGGGCTGCGCGAGGCAGAGCGCCTGCCCGAGCCGATCTTCACCCCCTCGACGAAGGCGGAGGTCGGTCACGACGAGAACATCACCCGCGAGAAGCTGGCGGAGATGGTCGGCGGAGAGCTGGCCCGCGAGCTGGAGGAGCGGTCGCTGGCGCTCTACCGAGCCGGGGCTGAGCGGGCCGCCGAGGTTGGGCTGATCCTGGCCGACACGAAGTTCGAGTTCGGCTGGATCGACGCTGCGGTCGCGCTCATCGATGAGCTGCTGACGCCCGACTCATCCCGCTTCTGGGACGCCGCCCTGTACGAGCCGGGAGCCAGCCCGCCCTCGTTCGACAAGCAGTACGTGCGCGACTTCGTGGCCGGGTCGGGCTGGAATCGAGAGCCGCCCGCGCCTCGCCTTCCCGACGAGGTGATCGAGGGGACGCGCGAGCGATACGCCACCGCCTACGAGCGGCTCACCGGCGATGCCTGGCGCCCTGCTGAGGGATCGGCCTGATGCGCTGGCTGGCCGAGGTCCACGTGCGGCTGCGGCCTGGGATTGCCGACCCGGAGGGCCAGACGATCGCCGGCGGCCTGCGCTCGCTCGGCTTCGAGAGCGTTGCCGACGTTCGCGCCGGAAAGCTCCTGCGCCTCACCTTCGCGGCGGCGGACCGCGCCGCGGCCGAGGCGGCGGTGGCCCAGATGTGCAGCCGCCTGCTGGCGAACCCGGTAATGGAGACCGCCGACTGGGAGCTCAGCGCAGACGAGCCCGCCGCGGTGGCTGTCTCCTCGTGAGCCGATCCCCGCGCGTCGCCGTCCTCGTCTTCCCCGGGACCTGGAGCGAACGGGACTTCGCCCACGTGGCCGGCCTCCTCGGCTGGGAGGCGCGGCTGCTGTGGCATGCCGAGCTCGACCTGGGCGACGCCGATGCAGTCGTGCTTCCCGGCGGCTTCGCGCACGGCGACCACCTGCGTACCGGCGCGATCGCCCGCTTCTCGCCGGTGATGCGCGCGGTGGAGGCGTTCGCCGCCGCCGGCGGCCCGGTGCTCGGCTCGTGCAACGGCTTCCAGATCCTCACCGAGGCGGGGATCCTGCCCGGCGTCCTGCTCCGCAACGACCACCTCGAGTTCCGCTGCGACTGGCAGCCGCTGCGCGTCGAGCGCTCCGCCGGCCCGTGGCTCGGCGAGCTGGCCGAGGGCGAGACGATCCGCCTGCCGATCTCGCACGGCGAGGGGCGCTACTACGCCGACGACGCCGTCCTCGATGAGCTCGAGGCAACCGGGCGCGTGGTCCTGCGCTACGCGGACCCCGATGGGCGCGTGGTGCCGGATGCCAATCCCAACGGATCGCTGCGATCGATCGCCGGCATCGTCAACGAGCGCGGCAACGTGCTGGGCCTGATGCCGCATCCCGAGCGCGCCGCCGAGGCCGAAGTGGGCGGCACCGACGGGCTGCGAATCCTGCGCGCGCTCGACGCGTGGCTCGTCGCGCAGCCAGCCGCCGCGGAGCGTCGGCTATGATGCGAGGCCTCCGAAGCGGTCCTGATGGAGGTCCATCGCCCGATGCAGGATGACGAGCGGGACACCCGGCCGGACCAGGTGCCGAGCGAAGCCGAGGCGTGGGTCGTCCCGCCGCCGCCGGCTCCCGACAATCCCGACGTCATCCCCGCGCATCCCGTCCCCGCCACACCCCTCGGCGAAGGGACTCGCTGCCCGCGTTGCGGCACCGACAACCGGCCGGGCGTCGCCTTTTGCCGCAGCTGCGGCCAGCGGCTGATGGCACCCGGCGCTCCCGCAGCGGTCGAGCGTCCCAGCCCGCCGGACGGGACCCAGGCATGTCCGCGCTGCGGCACGCACAATCGCGCCGGCGTCCCCTTCTGCCAGAACTGCGGCGCCAACCTCCGCCCCGTGGACGCCGCCGCCGCCGCCGCTGCAGCCTCCGGTCCCGCTCCGTCGGCGGTGGCGAAGCGTCCCGGCCGGGCGATTCTGGGACCGGTCGTACTGCTGATCGGGGCGGCCGGCATGGCGACCGGCTGGCTGCTCCCGTTCGCGTTCGGCGGCGCGTCCCTCTGGGATCGCTCGTATGGAGCGGCGGGCGGCTACGGCGCCGCGTTCTGGCAAGGCTACCCGCAGGGGTCGATCCTCGAGTCGAGCTATTTCGGAATCGCGGCTCCGGTGCCGATCCTGGTCCTCGGCCTGGTGCTCCTCGCGCTGGCCGGATTCGTGCGGGCCGCGCCCGGGAGGCTGCAACGGGTCGGCCTCCTGATCGCGCTGGTCTGGGGCCTTGGCCTGGCGGCCCTCTTCCTGGTGGTGGAGCTGTTCGGGGGCCCGGGTGGGGACCTCCTCTCCGTCCTGCGCTCTCTCTCGCCAGGCGGGATCATCTTCCTGCTGGCCGGCCTGATCGTCGCGATCGGCACGCTGACCCGCCTGTGGCGCGCCTGACCCTCGAGGGTGAGCCGGCGCCGGTCAGCATCGCAGCGCCCGCGGAGCGTCACGGGCTGACGGAGGCCGAATACGGCCTCGTGATCGAGGCCCTTGGCCGCGAGCCGAATGCGGTCGAGCTCGGCATGTTCGGCGCGATGTGGAGCGAGCATTGCGCGTACAAGCACTCGCGCCCACTGCTCGGGGCGCTCCCGTCCGTCGGGTCGCGGGTCCTGGTCGGCCCCGGCGAGAACGCGGGGGCGCTCGACATCGGCGATGGCCTGGCGGTCGTCTTCAAGGTGGAGTCGCACAACCACCCGAGCGCGGTCGAGCCCTACCAGGGCGCGGCGACCGGGGTGGGCGGCATCATCCGCGACATCTTCACCATGGGCGCCCGGCCGATCGCCCTCCTCAACTCGCTGCGCTTCGGCCCACTCGATCCCGCCGAGGACGCCAGCGGGCGGACCGATGAGGCGGACGCCGCCCGCAACCGCTACCTGCTGGGCGGCGTGGTGGCCGGGATCGCCGGCTACGGCAACTGCATCGGCATCCCCGACGTGGGCGGGGAGATCGGCTTCGATGCGACCTACAACGGCAACCCGCTGGTGAACGCGATGTGCGTCGGGATCGCGCGACAGGAGGAGATCACCCTGGCCAGGGCGGCCGGTCCCGGGAACGCCCTCCTGCTGGTCGGCGCCACGACCGGCAGGGACGGGATCCAGGGCGCCAGTTTTGCGTCGGCCCCACTCGGCGAGGATCGCGACGAGCGACGCCCCGCCGTCCAGGTCGGCAACCCGTTCCTGGAGAAGCTGCTGATGGAGGCGTGCCTCGAGCTCTCCGGCTCGCCCTCGGTGGTGGCGATGCAGGACCTCGGTGCCGCCGGCCTGACCTGTGCCCTCGCTGAGCTCTCGGCGCGCGGCGGCTGCGGTGCCGATGTGGACCTCGACCTGGTCCCGCGCCGCGAGGCGGGGATGAGCCCGTACGAGGTCCTGCTGAGCGAGTCGCAGGAGCGGATGCTCCTCGTCGTGCGTGCCGGCGACGAGGCGGCGGTCCAGGCAGTCTTCGCGCGCTACGAGCTCAACGCGGTGGTCATCGGCCGCGTCATCGGCGAGCCGGTGGTGCGGGCGGTGGCCGGCGGAGTGCCGGTCTGCGAGGTGCCGGGGCGCGCCCTCGCCGACGACGCCCCGCGTTACACGCCGCCCGCCGCGCCTCCGCACGACCTCGCGGCGCGACGCGCGGAGCGGCTCGACGACCTGGCCGCCGAGGTCCCGACCGCCGAGACCCTGCTGGATCTCCTGGCGAGCCCGAACGTGCGCAGCCGGAAGCCAATTTGGCGGCGCTACGACCACATGAACGGGACGAACACGCTGGTCGGACCCGGCGCCGGCGATGCCGCGCTCCTGCGCATCAAGGGCACGAGCCGCGCCATCGCCCTCTCGCTGGATGGTCCGGGACGGATCGGTGCGCTCGACCCACGCCTGGCGGGGACCGCCGCGGTCGTCGAGGGGGCGCTGAACGTGGCCTGCAGCGGCGCAACCCCGATCGGCATCACCGACTGCCTGAACTTCGCATCGCCGGAGGACCCGGCGGGCTACTGGCAGCTCGCCGAGGCCGTGGCGGGCATGGTGGACGCCTGCCGTGAGCTCGACCTGCCGATCGTCTCGGGCAACGTCAGCCTCTACAACGAGACGCCGGCTGCGCCGATCCTGCCGACCCCGGTGGTCGGCACGGTGGGACTGCTCGATGACCGCTCTCGCGCGATCCCGATGGCCTGGCATGCGGGCGACGAGATCTGGCTGCTCGGCGCGCCCGCCTGGGATGCCGCTTCGCTGGCCGCATCGGAGCTGGCCTGGCGTCGAGGGCGTTTCGGTGGCCGGCCCGCGCTCGACCTGGGCATAGCGGCGCGGGTCATTGCGCTGCTGACCGACCTGGCCGCGCGGGAGCTGCTGACTGGTGCGCACGACGTCTCGGTCGGCGGCCCTGGCGTCGCACTGGCCCGGCTGGCGATCGCCTCGGGCCTGGGCGCGGAGCTGAGTCTGCCGGACCCGGCGGCCCAGCTGCCGACAGCTTCGCTCTTCGGCGAGCGGGGTGGGAGGGTCATCATCGCCGCCCGGCATGAGGCCGCGGCACGGATTGGGGCCGCGGCAGAGGCGTCCGGGGTTCCCGCCGTGCGACTCGGGCTCGCCGGCGGCGAACTGCTGCGACTGACGTGCGGCGACGCACGGCTGACGCTCGGCATCGATCAGCTCGTGGCCGCCTGGAGTACGCCCTTCTAGGCCGGCGCCCCTAGCCGGCTGCCTTGTCGGCGGCGCTGGCGGCCTCACCGGCTGCGGCCGCACGACTGCGCAGCTTGCTGCCGGCGGCGCGGCGCTCCCGCGCGGCCCGCGTCGCCTTGAGCTTCTGAACGCCGTCGCGGGCTCGCTCGTGGAGGTTGTAGACCTCCTGCAGGCCGTCGGCGGGAACGCCATCGGCGAAGACCTCGCAGAAGACGTCGACGATCTCGGGATCGAACTGCGTGCCGGCGTTGGCGCGCAGCTCGGCCAGGGCATGCTCGTGGTCCCGCGCGTTGCGGTACGGACGGTCGTGGACCATGGCGTGGTAGGCGTCGGCGACCGCCACGATGCGGGCACCGAGTGGGATCTCCTTGCCGCGCAGCCCGTGCGGATAGCCGCCGCCGTTGAAGCGCTCGTGGTGATGCAGGACGGTCGGCACCGCCTCCCGCAGCGAGGAGGCCTGCTCGAGGATCACCTGGCCGATGCGCGGGTGCTCGCCGATCGCCTGCCACTCGTGGTCGGAGAGGGAGCTGCGCTTGTCGAGGATCTCGAGTGGCACGGCCAGCTTGCCGAGGTCGTGCAGCAGGCTGGCGATACGGATCCGCTCGATCTCGTCCTGGGGGAGCCCCATCTGCAGCGCCATCCCGGTGGCGAGCGTCGCGATCATGTCCGAGGGCTGCCCGCCGTGGTGCGGCTGCGGGGCCAGAACCGATGCCAGCGCCTCCGCGGCGGTGTCGCTGGCCCACTGGCCGATGGCGGTGGCGGCGGCTCGCCGCTCGGCGGAGATCGGCGCTCGTCGGACCGTCGCGTCGTCGTCGACGGCCCGATAGCGGTAGGTCCGGTTCCGTCCGAGCGATTTGGCGGCGTACATGGCGGCATCGGCCTGGTCGACCAGGCGGTCAGGCTGGAGCTGCGCTCCGACGTCGCCCGCCACGCCGATGCTGATGGTCAGCTGCAGCGCCTGGCGCGCCCCGATCGTCATCGGGTGCTCCATTACCAGCTGGCGCAGGTGCTCCGCCAGGACCGTGGCCTCCTCCGGCGTCGTCTCGGGCAGGATCAGCATGAACTCCTCGCCGCCGTAGCGGCCGAAGAGGTCGCTGGCCCGGATGTTGTCGCCGAGCAGCCGAGCGACCTCGCGCAGCACGACATCGCCGGTGTGATGGCCATAGGTGTCGTTGATCGGCTTGAAGCGGTCGATGTCGATGAATGCCACCGAGAGCCACTTGTGATGCCGGGTGGCCCGCTCGATCTCAGCTGCGAGCGTAGAGAGCAGCGTCTCGCGGTTGACGACCCCGGTCAGCCGGTCGTGTGCGGCGCGTGCCTCGACCTGCACGAAGGCGCCGCTCGCCGCGTTGAAGGCCCGCGCCAGGCGGCGCTCCTCGCGAGTGCCGGCGACCCGCAGCCGGACCGGCTGATCGCTGGTGAGTGTCGCCTCGAGGGCGGCAGCGATGCGACGGAGCCGGGTCCCGAAGTAGATCCAGCACGCGAGCGCGACGACCGAAGCTCCAGCCGTCCCGGCGAGGATCGTGACGGCGCCGAAGGCGAAGCGCTGCTGCCCGTCGGCAAGGACCGCGACCGAGAGGCCGATCGTCGCCAGCATGACGACCGCGATCGGAGCCATGAACCCGAGCGCTCGGATGAGTCGGAGCATCTACCGTCCATTCACGATTGGGGGCCACCCTGATGCACGGAGCATGCAGAGGACCGAGATACATCGCCATGGGCTGTTCGTCATCGGTTTTGAAGCCGATGCCCGCCGTCGACGGCTCCGGGCGGCGTGTGCGGTGTGGGGCAGTACTCGACCGGTACGTTGGTCGTAGTGGATGCCCCATCGCGGCCGCCTCCGCTATGATCAGCCACGTGCCTCGCCGCCCCCTCGCCCGCTGATCACGGTGCGACGGACCGCCCCCTCGGCTGCTGAACCCAAGGCGGGACCGCACCTCACCGAGCTGCCGCGATACGAGCCCCACGGGCCCCGCGAAGAGTGCGGCGTGGTCGGCGTCTACGGTCCCGGCCTGCCGGTCGCGCACCTCACCGCGCTCGGCCTGCATGCGCTGCAGCACCGCGGACAGGAGTCCGCCGGGATCGCGGTATCGGATGGGACGCGGCTGATCCTGCACAAGCGACTTGGATTGGTCGGGCAGGTGTTTGACGAGGAGACGCTCGCTCGCCTCGAGGCGGACCACGACGGAGCCGCGGGCCATGCTGCACGCCTGGCCATCGGGCATACCCGATACAGCACCACCGGCTCGAACAGCCTCCCCAACGTCCAGCCGGTGTACGCCTCGAGCGAGCTTGGGGAGCTGATGCTCGGGCACAACGGCAACCTCACCAACGCCACCTGGCTGCGCGACGAGCTGACCGAGCAGGGGATCGAGTTCGTCACCGCCAGCGATACCGAGGTGCTGGCCAAGCTGATCGCGCACGCACCGGGGCGCAGCTGGGCACAGCGCGTGGAGCAGGCCTTCCATCGCGCCTCCGGTGCGTTCACGTTCACGATGCTCACCGGCAACGCCATCGTCGCCGCGCGCGACCCCGTCGGCTTCCGGCCGCTCGCCCTCGGCCGCCTGCACGATGCCGGAGGGCGGCCCGCCGGCTGGGCGGTGGCGTCGGAGAGCGTCGCCCTCGACGCGATGGGCGCCACGTTCGTGCGCGACGTCGAGGCGGGCGAGATCCTGACCATCGACGACGAGGGCGTGCACGCCGCGCGCCCGGGGATCAGCGCTGAGGCGAGCGATGCCCGCGAGCGGCTGTGCGTGTTCGAGTTCGTGTACCTCGCCCGGCCGGACAGCGTCATCGGGGGACGCCTCCTGTACGAGGCCAGGCTGCGCATGGGTCGCCGCCTGGCGATCGAGCACCCAGCCGATGCCGACCTGGTCATCCCGGTGCCCGACTCCGCGACGCCCGCCGCCATCGGCTACGCGGAGCAGTCGGGGCTGCCGTTCCGTGAAGGGCTCATCAAGAACCGATATGTGGGGCGCACCTTCATCCAGCCCGGCCAGAGGTCGCGCGAGGCATCGGTGCGGCTGAAGTTCAACCCGCTGCCCGAGGTCCTTGCCGGTAAGCGGGTGGTGGTCGTCGACGACTCGATCGTGCGCGGCACGACGACCGGCCCGATCGTCGCCATGCTGCGGCGCGCCGGGGCGAAGGAGGTCCACGTCCGGATCCACTCGCCGCAGATGAAATTCCCGTGCTACATGGGCGTGGACACCGGCCGGCGGGCGGAGCTGATCGCCGCCAACCTGGGGCTCGACGGGATCCGCCGCCAGATCGGCGCCGACACGCTCGGCTACCTCTCGCAGGAGGGGCTGCTCGCGGCGGTGGGCGGCGACGAGCGGCGCCACTGCACCGCCTGCTTCGACGGCAACTATCCGGTCGACGTGCCGCTCGACGTCGACAAGTTCGCGCTCGAGCGGGGCTGACCCGGGATGGGTCAGAGCTACCGCGAAGCAGGGGTCGACATCGATGAGGCTCGACGCGCCGTCGACCTCATAACGCGCGCCGCGGCGGCGACCGCCACGCCGGCGGTGATCGGCGGCGTCGGCGGCTTCGGCAGCCTCTTCCGCTTCGACCCGACCACGCACCCCGATCCGGTGCTGGTGGCCTCGACCGACGGGGTTGGCACGAAGCTGAAGCTGGCGATCGCCATGGAGCGCTACGACAGCATCGGGATCGACCTGGTCCATCACTGCATCAACGACATCGCGGTGCAGGGCGCCGATCCGCTCTTCTTCCTCGACTACCTCGCCGTCGGCAAGCTGCGCGCGGAGGTGGCCGCCGAGATCGTGAGCGGCATCGCCAACGCGTGTGCGGCGGCGGGCGTCGCGCTCGTCGGCGGCGAGACGGCCGAGCTGCCCGACCTCTACCGCGGCGAGGACTTCGACCTCGCCGGCTTCATCGTCGGCGTAGTGGCCGCAGCCGATGTGATCGACGGGTCGCAGGTGCGCGAGGGCGACCTGCTCCTCGGCCTGCCTTCGAGCGGCCTCCACACGAACGGCTACTCGCTCGCGCGGCGCGTCTTCAAGGAGGAGGACTGGCCGCGCTCCGCGCCCGGCCTGGAAGGGACGATCGGCGAGGCGCTCCTCGCACCGCATCGGGCCTATCTCGACGAGATCCGGATCCTGCGTCGCGCGCTCCGGGAGGCGGGTGGCGACGCCCTCGCCTTCGCGCACATCACCGGCGGGGGGTGGGTCGACAACATCCCGCGCACGCTGCCGATCGGCCTGGGGGTCTCGGTCCAGGTCGGGTCGTGGCCCGTTCCGTTGATCTTCAGCCTGATCCAGGAGCGCGGCGACATCGCTGACGACGAGATGGTGCGCGCCTTCAACCTGGGCATCGGGCTGACCTGCGTCATCCGCCCCGAGCACGAGGGAGTGGCGCGCGGCGCGGTGCCAGAGGCGGTCCGGGTCGGCACCGTGGTGGCCACCGCCTCCGGCGCTCCCCGCGTCACCTTCGCCTAGGCCGATGCGCCTGGGGATCCTCGTCTCCGGTCGCGGCTCGAACCTCGAGGCGGTCCTCGATGCGATCGCGTCGGGGCAACTGCCCGGGGTCGAGGCGGGGCTCGTGATTGCCAACCGGCCGGGGATTCGCGCGCTCGAGGTCGCGGCGCGGCGCGGCGTTCCGTGGCGGCTGCTGGCGCTCGACCAGTTCGCCGATGCGGATGCCAGAGATGCGGCGCTCGGGCGGGCGCTGGCAGAAGCGACCTGCGACCTCGCGCTGCTCGCCGGCTACGACCAGCTGCTGCGCGCCTCGTACTTCGACGCATTCGCGGGTCGGACGATCAACATCCATCCCTCACTCCTGCCGCGGCATGGCGGCCGCGGCATGCTGGGACTCGCGGTCCACGCAGCGGTCATCGCGGCCGGAGATGCCGAGACCGGGGTAACCGTCCACGACGTCACGCCGGAGCTGGACGCCGGTCCGCCGATCGAGCAGGTCGCCCTGCCGGTGGTGCCCGGCGAGTCGGCCGGCGAGCTCGCGGACCGCGTGCTCGAGGTCGAGCACCGGGTGGTGGTGGCCGTGCTTGCACGCCTATCTGCTAGCATGACCGCCGCGCCGCCAGCGCCGATCCGCGCGCGGCAGTAACGCAGAAGAGGCACCTTCGCATGCCAGCCGGCCTGCCGGATCCGGGGAAGATCTGGAACGACTTCATCACGAACCCGCTTGTCCAGACCGCCGGGACCCTCATCGTCGTCTATGTGGTCCTGCTCTGGCTGGGCACCGCCTACTGGGCCTTCCGCGACATGCAGGCACGTTCGGAGAACCCGATCCTGCCGTACTTCGCATCGGCCCTGATCATCTTCTTCACGCCGCTCCTCTTCCTGTTCGCGGTCCTCCTCTACCTCATCGTTCGGCCCCGCGAGTCGCTGGCCGAGGTCTACGAGCGCTCGCTGGCCGAGGAGTCGCTGCTGGCCGAGGTCGAGAAGAACGAGCTCTGCCCGGTCTGCCGGGATCGGGTCCACGCCGACTGGCTCGTCTGCCCGAACTGCCGCACTCGCCTGCATCGCGTCTGCCCGTCGTGCAGCCGGCTGGCCGATCCCGAGTGGCCGCTGTGCGCCTACTGCGGGCACGAGTTCCAACGTCCAGCTGCGCGCCCGATCGAGAACGTCGTGGAACGAGCCGCACCGCCGCGGCCCGCGGAGCGCTCGCCGGACCTGGCTCCTGAACCTGGGCTTCGTCCCGCCTCCAACACCTGATCGCCCCGCCGGTGGACGCGCCGCGCCCTGAGGGGGAGTGGAACGCGGCCCCGCCGCCCGCCCCCGACCGCGATCCCCTCTCCCGACACCGGGTGCTGCAGTGGATCTCGGTCGCGATGATCGCGACCGGGATCGTCCTCCCGATCGCCGTCCTGGCGACGAACCCCGGGCTGCTCAACCAGAACCAGACGCCCGAATCGGTCCAGCGCCTGATCGGCCCGGTGCTGCTGCTCGGCGCCGGGGGCCTGCTGCTGGTGATCGGCCTGGTGCTCAACGCGATCCGCGCCCTGATCGTGCGCGCGGCGCTCCCACCCGAGCGCTACCGCGGTCCCGCGATCTTCGTGCTCCTCCTGATGGCCGTCATCCTCGGCACGATCGTGGCGCTCGCGGCCGGACGGACCGCGCTCGCCCTCTTCGACAACGGCCCCCTCACCGTGTCCGGGACGCTCCTGCTGCTGACCTCGACCCAGATCGGCCTCCTGGTCGTGACCGGTGGCCTGGTGATCGCCCCGCGGGCGCTGGCCGGGGTGCGGCTGGTCGGCCGTTCGGGCATCACGAGGAGCCTCCTGATCGGCCTGGGGGTCGCAATCCCGGCCTGGATCGCCGCCCAGCTCCTCGCCGCCCTGGCGGCGCTCGTCCTCGAGCGGCTGGGGTTCAGCCAGGACGTGGGCGTGCTGGACACTGTGCTCCAGCGCGGCGACCCGACCGTCATCCTGCTCGCCTTCCTGCTCGTCGCGCCGGTGGCCGAGGAGATCTTCTTCCGTGGGGTCGTCTACAACGCCTGGGAACGCGAGCGGGGGGCTCGATTCGCCGTCTTCGGCTCGGCGCTGCTGTTCGCGGTCATCCACACCAGCCTCTTCTCCCTGGTGCCGATCTTCGCGCTGGGCCTGATCCTGGCCCTCGTCTATCGCTCGACGCGAAGCCTGGTGGCCACGATGGCGCTGCACGCCGGCTTCAACGCCATCTCGGTGGTCATCGCCCTCCTGGTGCGGCAGGGGATCCTCGCCCTCCCCACCTGATCGCTAAGCGGCTGGTAATGGCCTGATGAGGCTCGATCGCTAGCCTGCGAACGTGTCAGCGACGCCCAGGCCGATGCTCGCGCTCGTCGAGGCGTCCGCGGCGCCGCCGACGGCCAGCAACCCGGCCACTGCTCTGGCGCGCTTCGGAGCTGCGGCACTGCGGGACGACGAGCTGCTGGGGCTGCTCCTCGGCGGCCGCGCCGGCGCGAGCCTGGCCCGATCGCTCCTCGAGCGGCATGGGCTCGCAGGCCTCGCCACCGCCGATCCTGCGGATCTGTCGATCGAGCCGCGTCGAGCCGCACTCCTGGTGGCCGCCGTCGAGCTGGGACGCCGCGTCGCCTCGGCCTGGCCGGTGCCCGGCTGGCGCATCCGCGCCCCCGCCGACCTCGCCGAGCGGCTGATGCCGGGCATGGGCCATCTCGAGCGCGAGGAGCTGCGATCGGTGCTGCTCAACACGAAGAACACGGTCACCGGCATGGTGACGGTCTACGCCGGCAACCTCGCTGGCTCGCCCGTGCGCGTCGGCGAGGTCTTCCGAGAGGCGGTGCGGCGCCAGTCGGCGGCGATGGTGGTCGTGCACAACCACCCCTCGGGCGACCCGTCGCCGTCCGCCGAGGACCTGCGCATCACGCGCGAGCTGGCCGACGCGGGAAGGCTGCTCGACATCGAGCTGCTCGACCACCTGGTGATCGGCCACGGTCGCTGGGTCAGCCTGCGCTCGCTCGGCGCGCTCTGACGGGGAGCGGATCAGTCGGCGACGACCCGGTACACGCCTCCGCCGGAGCGGTCGACCAGGTAGATCTCGCCGTCCTCGCCCTCGCCGAAGGAGGCGATCTGCAGCCCCGTCTCGGCCAGGACCCGCGGCGTGACGCCGTCTCCGGCCGCCGGCAGCGTCCAGACCGTCCCCGAGCAGTAGTCGGCGAAGAGGTAGGTCCCGACCAGGCTGGGCTGGCGGGTGCCACGGTACACGTACCCGCCGGTGACGGAGCATCCCTCGTCGTGGCCGTACTCCGCGACCGGCGGGACCGGTTTGATGCTCCCGCAGTCGCTCGAGCAATGCGTCGCCTCGAAGATCTTCCAGCCGTAGTTCTCTCCGCCGGCTGAGTCGGCGGGCTGCCGGTCGATCTCCTCCCAGGCGTTCTGGCCCACGTCGCCGATGTACAGGTCGCCGGTCCCCCGGTCGAAGCTGAAGCGCCACGGGTTGCGCAGCCCATAGGCCCAGATCTCGGGCAGGCCGGCACCAGGAGCGATCCCGCCAGCCGCGTACGGGTTGGTGGCCGGGATGGCGTAGTTCTTGCCGATGATCTGGGGAGCATCGACGTCGAGGCGCAGGATCTTGCCCAGCAGGACCTGGCGGTTCTGGCCATTGCCAGATGGGTCTCCCTCGGACCCTCCGTCCCCCAGGCCGATGTAGAGGTATCCGTCCGGCCCGAACGCGATCTCTCCGCCGTTGTGGTTGGGGAACGGCTGGCTCAGCGTGACGATCACCCGCTCGCTCGCCGCGCTGGCGGTCTCGTTGCCCGCCGCCGCGGTCAGCTCCGAGATGACGCTCGCCCCGTCGCCCGCGCGGCTGTAATGGACGAAGAGGCGGCCGTTGGCGGCGAAGTCGGGATGGAAGGCGAGCCCCAGCAGGCCGCGCTCTCCGCCCGCCTCGAGGCGGTCGGAGAGGTCGACGAACGGCTGCTGGCGCAGCGTCCCGTCCGCCTCGACGACGCGGATCCGGCCACCCTGCTCGTTCACGAAGAGTCGACCCCTGGCATCCCGCGAGCTCGTGATTCCGATCGGGCTGCTGAGCCCGGCCACCACCCGCTCGAGCCGGATCCCCTTGACCGGCGCCAGGCTCGGCGCCACCGACGGGGATGTGGACGAGGTCGCGCTCGGGACGGGAGTCGGCGACCCGGGCAGCGGGCTGAAGGCCTGTGGGCTGCCGGTCGGGCCAGCGCAGCCGACCACGATCGCGGCAAGGGCGAGGGCGGCAGATCGGCGGGCGAGCCTGCGGCGTGCGTGCATGTCGCCCACAGCCTACCGGGGGTTGGATGGGGTACGGTTGCGCCCGAGACCGATGACGACGACCCGAGCCTCCCTCACGCGCGCCGCCGCCACCGCCCAAGCCGTGGTCGAGCCGGGCCCCGATGCCGTCGGCACGCGCCGATCGATCCTCATCGAGGCGGTCGAGCCCGAGGTCGACTGCGGCGACGGGATCGTCAAGCGGGTCGTCGGCGACGAGTTGCGCGTCACGGCCGACATCTTCGCCGACGGGCACGACCTGCTCGACGCGGCGCTCCTGATCCGACGCGAAGACGGATCGCGCTGGACGGAAGCCCCGATGCGGCTGGTGGCCAACGACCGCTGGGCGGGCAGCGTCCGCCTGCGCCGCAACGCGCGGCATCGCTACACGATCGAGGCGTGGCGGGACGCGATCGGCTCCTGGCGGGAGGCGCTCAACAAGAAGCTCGAGGCGGGCCAGCCGGTCGCCACCGAGCTGGAGGAGGGGCGCGCGCTGCTCGAGGCGACCCGGATGCGCGCCGGCGGAGCGGACGCTCGCCTGATCGAGGCGGCGCTGGCCAAGGAGGGTCGCGCGCGGAGCGAGCGGAGCCGCGCCGCGGCGCTGGCCGATGAGGACGTGATCGCCGCCGCCCGCCGCCATCCAGACCGCAGCGCGACCAGCCGCTACCCTCGCGAGCTACCGCTCATGGTCGACCGCGAGCGTGCCCGCTTCTCCGCCTGGTACGAGCTCTTCCCGCGCTCGCAGGGACGCGATCCGGCCCACCCCACCGCAACCACCCTGCGCGAGGCCGAGTGGCGGCTGCCGCAGATCGCAGGCATGGGCTTCGACGTCGTCTACCTGTCGCCGGTCCACCCCATCGGCCGCACGAATCGCAAGGGCCGCGACAACGCGGTCGGCGGGCGCCGCGGCGATCCGGGGTCGCCATGGGCGATCGGCCGTGACGGCGGGGGCCACACCACGGTCGCGCCGGAGCTCGGCGGGCTGGAGGCGCTCGAGCATTTCCGCAGGAAGTCGGAGGCTGCCGGGCTGGAGGTGGCGCTCGACCTCGCCCTGCAGGCGTCACCCGACCACCCATGGGTGAAGGAGCACCCCGAGTGGTTCAGGCATGCGCCGGACGGCACGATCAAGTACGCAGAGAACCCGCCGAAGCGCTACGAGGACATCTACCCGTTCGACTTCGCCACCGCGGACCCCGCCGATCGGGAGGCGCTGTGGCGGGCCTGGCTCGACGTGGTGCAGACCTGGGTGGGTCGCGGCATCCACATCTTCCGGGTCGACAACCCGCACACCAAGCCGGTCGCCTTCTGGCGCTGGCTGATCGCCGAGGTCCAGCGGCAGGATCCGGAGGTCATCTTCCTGGCCGAGGCATTCACCAGCCCGAAGCGCATGCGTGCGCTGGCCAAGGCGGGCTTCAGCCAGAGCTACACCTACTTCACCTGGCGCGAGTCGCGCGACGAGCTGCGCGACTACCTGACCGAGCTGACCGCGGGAGCGATGCGCGAGTACTTCCGTGGCAACCTGTGGCCGAACACCCCCGACATCTTCCCGCATCACCTTGACCGTGGCCGCCCCGCCTACGCCCTGCGGGCCGTGCTGGCCTCCACCCTCTCGCCGGCGTGGGGGATCTACTCCGGCTTCGAGCTGTGCGAGGGAGGACGCCTCGACGACCGGGAGGAGTACGCCCGCAGCGAGAAGTACGAGATCCGGGCGCGCGACTGGGATGCGCCGGGCAACATCAAGGCGCTGGTCATCGGCCTCAACCGGGTGCGCCACGAGTGGCGCTCTCTGCAGCTGACCGACAACCTGCGCTTCGAGCCGCTGACCGCGGAGCGGTCGCTCTTCTATCGCAAGGCGATCCCGGCCGGTGGGGCCGATCCACTGACCGGCGACCCCGGCCTCTGGCGCGACCCGGTCTACGTCGCCGTCAACTGCGATTCATCGACGGCCGAGAGCGCCATCCTCCACCCCGATCTGCCGGCGATCGGTATCGGCTGGGATGAGCCGTACGACATGGTCGACCTGCTGACCGGGCGCGCTCGACGCCTGCGAGGCGGAGACATCCGGGTCGAGCTCAATCCGGCGCGCCTGCCGTATCGGGTCTTCACCATCCGTCCGGCCCGCGGCTCGTCCGGCAGGTGACGCCCGACCTCGCACCTCCGCTCGGCGCCACGCCGGGTAGGGACGGCACGGCCTTCCGCCTGTGGAGCGCTCGTTGCGAGGCCGTGGAACTGTGCCTCTTCGACGCGAAGGGGGCGGAGCGACGGCTGGCGCTCGCTCGCGGACCGGGCGACGTCTGGGAGCTCCAGGTCGCCGGGGTCGGCGAAGGCCAGCGCTACGGCTATCGGGTCCAGGGGCCGTTCCAGCCGAAGCGGGGCGACCGCTTCAACCCGGCCAAGCTGCTCCTCGACCCCTATGCGCGGCGCGTCGAGGGGCCTATCACTCTGCGCGACGAGCACTTCAGCCACGCTCGCAGCGGCAAGCCGGACCGCCGCGACTCGGCGCCCTTCACGCCCAAGAGCATCGTCGAGCGCGGCATGCCGGCCATCGACGACTCGGAGCGTCCTCGCACGGCCCTGCTCGACTCGGTCATCTACGAGCTGCACATCAAGAGCTTCACGAAGCGCCATCCGACGATCCCCGAGGCGCTGCGCGGCACCTACGCCGGCCTCGCCCATCCGGCTGCGGTGGCGCACCTCCGCGAGCTGGGCGTGACAGCCGTGGAGCTGTTGCCGGTCCACCAGCAGCTGACGCCGCGCTTCGTGCTCGATCGCGGCCAGATCGACTACTGGGGCTACAACAGCATCGCGTTCATGGCGCCGGATCCCCGCTTTGCGGCGACCGCCGATCCACGGACCGAGCTGCGGGAGACGATCGCGACACTGCACCGCGCCGGGATCGAGGTGCTCCTCGACGTCGTCTACAACCACACCGGCGAGGGCGATCACCTGGGCCCGACGGTCTCGTTCCGCGGGGTCGACAACGCGTCCTACTATCGCCTCGCCAAGGCCGATGCAAGCCGCTACCGCAACGACTCCGGCACCGGCAACACGCTCGACCCCACGCATCCTGCCGTGGTCCGCCTGGTCCTCGACAGCCTCCACACCTTCGCGTCCGAATACGGAGCCGATGGATTCCGGTTCGACCTCGCCACGGTCCTGGGCCGCACCGCCGCCGGCTTCTCGGCCGAGGCGCCGCTCTTCGCCGCGATCCAGGCCGATCCCCGCCTGGCCGGCCTCAAGCTGATTGCCGAGCCGTGGGACCTGGGCGTGCTCGGCTACCGGCTCGGCGAGTTTCCGCCTGGCTGGAGCGAATGGAACGGCCGCTACCGCGACGCGATCCGGCGCGCCTGGGCCGGCGTCGAGCACGATCCCGCAGAGGTCGCCCAGCGCATCGGTGGCTCCTTCGACCTCTTCCCGGCGGAGGCGCGCGGGCCGGCGGCTGCCCTGAACTTCGTGACCTCGCACGACGGCTTCACACTGCGCGACCTGGTCAGCTACGCCGAGAAGCACAACGAGGCGAACGGCGAGGGCAACACCGATGGCGAGACGGCGAACGACGCGCTCAACTTCGGGGTCGAGGGCGACACCCATGACGAGGCGATCCTCGCGCTCCGCGCCCGTCAGCGGCGCGGGCTGCTGGCGACCCTCCTCTGCTCGCATGGGCCGGCCATGCTCCTCTCTGGCGATGAGCTCGGACGGAGCCAGCGCGGCAACAACAACGCCTACTGCCAGGACAATGAGGTCAGCTGGCTCGATTGGGAGCCGGCGGCCGACGACGCGGCACTCCTCCCCTTCGTGCGAGCCCTGATCGGGCTGCGTCGTTCGCATCCGTTGCTCCGCCGCGGCGCTGTTTCGGTGCTGAGCACCGCCCCGCTGACCCTGCTGATCGGGCCTGACGGCGCGGCCGAGGGCGGAGAGACGGCACTCCTCCTCGTCTTGAACCCGACCGATGAGGCCGCGATCGTGCATCCACCGGCAGAGCAGCGGGACGGCTGGGTCGCCTACCTCGACTCCGCCGATCCCGAGTCGGTCCCAGCCGACGGCCGCCCGCTACCCGACGGGGCGATCCAGCTGGGTGGCCGCAGTGTCATCCTGCTGGGCCGCAGCCGGGAGGCCGCCTCCTAGTCGCTCGACGGGCGCAGGAACAGCACGGCGAGGGGTGGCACGGTGACGGTAGCCGAGGCGGGCTGCCCGCCCCACGGGATCGGCTCCGCCACGACTCGACCGGCGTTCCCCAGGTTGGAGCCGCCATAGTGCTCGGAGTCCGTGTTGAGCACCTCGTCCCAGGGCCCGGGGTGGGGGAGGCCCAGGCGATAGCCGCGGCGCGCCGTCGAGGCGCCGTTCTGGACCACCACCATCAGCTCCTCGTCGTGCGGCGGACGTGCCCCGCGACGCAGCCATGCCACGACCGAAGCATCGACGGCCCCCTCTCCGTCGATCCAGGCGAACCCGTCGGGATCGGGGTCGCCCGCCCAAAAGCATGCGGAGGCGTGGTAGAGGGCTGTCAGGTCGGCGAGGAAGCGGGCGTGGCCGGCGCGCAACGGATCGCGCTCCGCGATCTCCCACGGCAAGGCGCGGTCGTGGTTCCACTCCTCTTCCGGCGCAAGCTCCGACCCCATGAAGAGGAGCTTCTTGCCCGGCTGCCCGACCTGGTTGGCGAGCAGCGAGCGGAGGCTGGCGAACCGCTGCGAGCGGGTGCCGGGCACCTTGCCCAGCAGCGAGCCCTTCATGTGCACCACCTCATCATGCGAGAGGGGCAGGATCCAGCGCTCGGCGTCGAGGTAGAAGCCGCGGAAGGTGATCTCGCGGCGGTGTCGCCAGCGCTGGTCCGGCCGCTTCCTGAAGTACACGAGCGTGTCGTGCATCCAGCCGAGGTCCCACTTGAAGTCGAAGCCGAGCCCCCCGTCGCCGAGCGCGCGACTGACCCCGTCGAAGTCGGTCGACTCCTCGGCAATCGTGATCACGCCGGGCAGGTCGACACGGCAGCGCGCGTTCAGCTCGCGCAGGAAGGCGATCGCCTCGAGGTTGTGGCTGCCGCCCTCGACGTTCGGGGTCCACTCGCCTCGCTTCCGTGCGTAGTCGAGGTGGAGCATCGATGCCACGGCGTCGACTCGCAGCCCGTCGACGTGGAACTCCTCGAGCCAGTAGCGTGCATTCCCGATCAGGAACTCGCGGATCTCGGGGCGCCCGAAGTTGAAGACGAGGCTGCCCCATTCCGGGTGCTCGCGGCGCTGCGGGTCGGGATCCTCGTACAGGTGCGTCCCGTCGAAGCGCGCCAGGCCATACGGATCGGTCGCGAAGTGCGCGGGGACCCAGTCGAGGATCACGCCGATCCCGGACCGATGGAGCTGGTCGACCATCCCGCGCAGCTGATCCGGCGTCCCGTAGCGGGCCGTCGGCGCGTGGAGGGCGGTCACCTGGTAGCCCCATGAGGCGTAGAAGGGGTGCTCGGCGAGCGGCAGCAGCTCGACGTGGGTGAAGCCGTTGCGGCGGCAATGCTCCGCCAGCAGCGGCCCCAGCTCCTCGTAGGTGAGGAACCGCCCCCGGGGCCCGCGGCGCCACGAGCCGAGGTGGACCTCGTAGATCCGCATCGGCGAGCGCTGCAGGTCGCGGTGCGGGCGCTCCGCCAGCCATGCGTCGTCGGACCAGGCATGCGCCGATGGCGTCGCGACATGGCTCGCGCTCCCCGGCGGGGCGTCCATCGACTGTGCGTACGGATCGGCCTTGTGGCGCACACGACCGTCGGCGCCGCGCACCACATATCGGTAGCGGTCGCCGGCGCGGACGCCCGGCACGAAGCGCTCCCAGACGCCGGTGGCCTGGTCCAGGGTCATCGGTACTGCGTCCGGGTGCCAGTTGCAGAACGCGCCGGTCACGCTCACCCGACGGGCGTTCGGGGCCCAGACCGCGAAGGCGGTCCCATCGGCCTCGTCCAGGCGGCGAGGATGTGCGCCGAGCGCTTGCCACGGTCGCGCCGGCGCCTGCCCATCGGTCATCGTGAGTCACCTTAGCGAACGAACGTCCGGGGCGACTTCGCATTGCCCGCCGCTGGCCGATCCGTCACACTCCTCCCATCGCCAGCGTCCCAGCTGGAGTCCCCTCGGCTCGTCATTCATCGTCCAGCGGGAGGCACCTTGGGCATCTTCGACGGCCTGCTCGGGCTCCTCTCGCACGATGTCGGGATCGACCTCGGCACGGCCAACACGCTCGTCACGGTTCGGCATCGTGGGATCGTGATCTCCGAGCCGAGCGTGGTCGCCATGGACACGCGCACCAGGCGCGTCCTCGCCATCGGCGCCGAGGCGAAGCGGATGGTCGGGCGAACGCCGGCCAACATCGTCGCCATCCGTCCGCTGCGCGACGGCGTCATCAGCGACTTCGACGTGACCGAGCAGATGATCCGGTACTTCATCCAGAAGGTGCATGACCGATACGCCAGAATCCCGCGGCCGCGCGTGCTCGTCGGCATCCCGTCGGGCGTGACCGAGGTCGAGAAGCGAGCGGTGCGCGACGCGACGCTCAACGCCGGTGCTCGCTGGGCCCGGCTCATCGAGGAGCCGATGGCGGCCGCGATCGGCGCCGGGCTCCCCGTCAGCGAGCCGACCGGATCGCTGATCGTGGACATCGGCGGCGGGACGACCGAGGTGGCCGTCATCAGCCTCGGCGGGATCGTGGTGAGCCGCTCGATCCGGATCGGCGGGGACGAGATGGACGTCGACATCGTCAGCTTCGCCCGGCGCGAGTACAACCTGCTGATGGGTGAGCGCACCGCGGAGGAGATCAAGATCGCCGTCGGATCGGCCTACCCGATGCCGAACCCTCGGACGGTCACCTTCCGCGGGCGGGACCTGCTGACCGGGCTGCCGCGCGGGGTCGAGGTCGGGAGCGACCAGATCCGCGAGGCGCTCGAGCCGTCGGTGGCGCAGATCATCGACGCCATCAAGGAGACGATCGAGGAGACGCCTCCAGAGCTCGTGGCGGACATCATGGACCAGGGGATCGTGCTGGCCGGCGGCGGCGCGCTCCTGATCGGGCTCGACAAGCGAGTCGCGGAGGCGACCCAGATGCCGGTCCACGTAGCGGACGATCCGTTGACCTGCGTGGTGCGCGGGACCGGCCGCGTACTGGAGGAGCTCGACACGCTCGAGCGGGTGATGGTGAGCGAGCAGTTCACCCGAGCCCCGCGCTAGGGCCGACCATGATCGACGGGAGCCCCCACCGGCGTTCCCGCGCCGGGCTCTGGTTTGCCACCGGCACCGTCGTTTCACTCTTTTTGCTCCTCGCCTCCCGGACCCCGCAGGCGCTCACCCTCCAGGAGGTCACCTCCCGCGCCCTCGATCCGGTGCGCAGCGCGATCAGCGGGGTGGGCGCCGGCATCAGCGGCGTCTTCACCACGATCGGCGAGATCGACCGGCTGCGGACCGAGAACGACCGACTCCGCCGCGAGCTGGCCGGAGCGCAGGCTCGCCTCGCCGAGCTGCGCGAGGCCGCGGCCGAGAACGCGGAGCTGCGATCCCTGCTCGGCCTGACCACGTCGCTGCAGATGCAGACGCTGCCGGTCCGCGTCCTGGGACGGGACCCGAGCAACTTCACCTGGGAGATCGGGATCGACGCGGGCACGAACGACGGGGTCCGGGTCGGGATGCCGGTCGTGGCGGCAGCGGACGGGTCCGGCGCACTGGCCGGCAGCGTGATCGCCGCGGGCGGGGACTCGGCCACCGTGCGGTTGGTTGTGGACGCGCGGGCCAGCGTCGTGGCGATCGACCAGCAGACACGAGCCCTCGGCCTGGTGCAGGGGCAGCTCGGCGGGCAGCTGGTCATGGTCCAGGTTCAGGCCACCGACCACGTCGCCGTCGGGGACACGATCGTCAGCGCCGGCCTGACGCTCACCGACGCCGGGGGCGCGGGGATCGCACGCAGCCCGTATCCGCGTGGGCTCCTGATCGGGACGATCCAGGCGCTCGAGCTCGATCCGGATGCCCTCACCCAGACCGCCTTCGTTCGCCCGGCACTCGACTTCTCTACCGTCGAACGCCTGCTCGTCGTGCTCCACTTCGACCAGGGCTGACCCGGACGGGGGAGTTGCGTTTGCGCAACATGGCCCCATCGACTCGGCCGGTGCGGACCAACGGGGCATGGGCCGTTGGGAGCTCAATCGGTAGCGTGGCATCCGAGAACCAAGAGCCGTGCGTGCCCGCGCCCGGCGTCGGACGACCAGGAGCGCCCCCACGTTGCCATATCGGATCCGCATCGCGTTCATTGCCACGCTGACGATCATCTCGTCCCTCATGGCGGCCGTGCCGGTTGGCGCGGTGGTGGCTACCCAGAAGGTCGTGATCATCGTGGGGCCGACCGGGTCGCTGACCTCCAACTACCGCAGCAAGGGCGACGAGATCGCCACCACTGCGCAGGCCGCCGGGGCGACCGTGGTGAAGGTCTACTCCCCGAACGCGACCTGGGCCAAGGTCAAGGCGGCGGTCAATGGCGCCAACATCGTGGTGTATCTGGGTCATGGCAACGGGTACCCGAACCCCTACGGCAGCACCGAGCTCACCGACCGAGACAACGGCTGGGGGCTCAATCGGACGACCACGAATGGCGATTCGGACAATTGGTCCACGACGATGGTGTACTGCGGCGAGAAGGCGCTTCTGGGAACGCTC
>DATCOX010000085.1:0-5393 GCA_036564495.1 Candidatus Limnocylindria bacterium | reverse complement strand
TGGCCACGCTGCTGGGGCAGGCCTACGACCGGCTCGAGTACCTGCACGAGCATCGGGGCCAGATCCTGGGGATCCCGAGCGGGCTCTCGCAGCTGGATGCCCTGCTCGGTGGCTTCCAGCCATCCGACCTGATCATCCTGGCCGCGCGGCCGAGCGTCGGAAAGTCGAGCCTGGCGCTCAACATCGCGCAGCACGCGGCCATGCACGAGGGAAAGAAGGTCGCCCTCTTCTCGCTCGAGATGAGCAAGGAGCAGCTGGCGCTGCGGCTCCTCTCGGCGGAGTCCGGCATCAATCCGCGGCCCCTGCAGAGCGGCTTCGTGGACGAGACCGACTGGAGCAAGATCGCCCAGGTGATGAACCAGATGCACGCCGCGCCGATGTGGATCGACGACTCGCCGGTCCTCACCGTCCTGGAGCTGCGGACCAAGGCCCGTCGACTCGAGGCCGAGCAGCGGGGGCTCGACCTGCTGATCGTCGACTACCTGCAGCTCATGCAGGGCAACCTCTCGCAGCGCGAGCCGAACCGGGTCCAGGAGGTGAGTGAGATCAGCCGTGGGCTGAAGCAACTCTCCCGCGAGCTGAAGGTGCCGGTGATCGCGCTGTCGCAGCTGTCCCGCGGGGTCGAGCAGCGCGGAAGCGCCGAGCCGCGACTCTCGGATCTGCGTGAGTCAGGCTCAATCGAGCAGGACGCGGATGTCGTCATCTTCCTATACCGCGACGGCGAGGCGAACCCGGACGCAGACGTGGAGCTGATCAAGGCCAAGGTGGCCAAGCACCGCAACGGACCGATCGGCGAGGTGCCGCTGCAGTTCCGCAAGACGAACACGCGCTTCTACACGATGGCCGCTCGCGAGACCGAGGCCGTGACCTACTAGACATCTAGGCAGGCCGTGAAGGCGTGTGTATAGTCGGCCGCGAATCGTCCGGTCCAATGCTCGACCCGAGTCCGACCGATCCAGCGCGACGCCGCCGGTCAGCCCAGGCCCGAGGAACAGCAGCGTCCCAAGATCGGGCCGGGCGTCGACGATGGAGGGCAAGGGCCAGGTGTACGCCGACAAGACGATCAGCTGCCGAGACTGCGGGATGGACTTCGTCTTCTCCGCAGGCGAGCAGCAGTTCTACACCGAGAAGGGGCTCGTGAACGAGCCGCAGCGCTGTCCGAGTTGCCGCGCGACCGCGAAGCAGAACCGGGCGCTGGGGATCGGCTCCGGTGGTGGCACCGGACAGCGTGAGATGCACGCGGCGGTCTGCGCCGAGTGCGGCGGACAGGCGCTCGTGCCGTTCCTCCCGCGCAACGACCGGCCGGTCTACTGCAGCAGCTGCTTCGACAAGGTGCGCGCAACCCGCACCTGACGGCCGCCACCCTTCCGCACACCGACCCGAACGCCGCCGCCCAAGGCGGCGTTCGCGCATCCGCCCCTCGCCGGGCGCTACGATGCCTCCTCTCCCACGCACCTGAGGTCTGTGCCTGCCCATGGCCGTCATCGCCGTCGTCGGCGCCCAATGGGGCGACGAGGGGAAGGGCCGGGTCGTCGACTACCTCGCGACCGACGCCGACCTCGTGATCCGCTACGGCGGTGGCAACAACGCGGGGCACACGGTGGTCAACCCGCATGGCCACTTCAAGCTGCACCTGATCCCCTCGGGGATCTTCTACCCGGGGACGCGCAATCTCCTCGGCGGCGGCGTGGTGATCAACCCGCCGGCACTCGTCGGCGAGCTCGACGGCCTGGCCGCCGCCGGGTTCGACTGCGCCAACTTCTTCATCAGCGAGCGCGCCCACCTGGTCATGCCGTACCACGTCCTGCTCGACCAGCTCGAGGAGCGTGAGCGGGGCACGGCGCGGCTGGGGACGACCAGCCGCGGCATCGGTCCGGCCTACGTCGACAAGGTCGCCCGCCGGGGGATCCGGGTGGTGGACCTCATGGAGCCCGATGGTTTCCGGGCGCAGCTGCGGGTCGCCCTGGCACGTGTTCGGCGCGTCGTCACCGGCTACTTCGGCGCGGGCGGGGAGGGCGACGAGCTTGCGAGCGCGATCGCGGAGGCGACCGATGAGGCCGGCATCGCCGATGCCTATCTGACCGCTGCCGAGCGCCTCCGGCGCCACGTCGTCGATGGGCAGGCGCTGGTCGACGCTGCCCTCGCGGCCGGCGAGCGGATCCTGCTCGAAGGGCAGCTCGGCACGATGCGCGACATCGATTGGGGGACCTACCCCTACGTCACCTCCTCCTCGCCGATCCCCGGCGGCGCGTCGATCGGCGCCGGGCTGCCGGCGGTCGCGATCGACAAGGTGATCGGCGTGGCGAAGGCCTACACGACGGCCGTGGGCGCGGGGCCGCTCCCGACCGAGCTCCTCGACGCCGATGGCGAGGCGCTCCGCGAGCGGGGCGTCGAATACGGCACCTCCACCGGCAGGCCGCGGCGCTGCGGCTGGTACGACGCGGTGGCGGTGCGCTTCAGCGTCCGGCTGGCCGGCTACTCGAGCATCGCCCTCACCAAGCTCGACGTGCTCGACGGCTGCGACCGGGTGAAGATCTGCGTCGCGTATCGCGACCCGTCGACCGGTCGCGAATGGATGACGGTGCCGGCCTCGACATCGGTCTACGAGCGGCTGGAGCCGGTGTACGAGGAGCTTCCCGGCTGGAAGGCCGATACGACCGGCTGCCGCGCCTTCGAGCAGCTGCCCCCGGCGGCGCGCGCCTACGTCGAGCGGCTCGAAGAGCTCGCGGGAGCACCGATCGGCCTCGTCTCGGTCGGGCCGGAGCGCGACCAGATGATCGTTCGCGACCGGTAACGATGCCCAGCTGGCGGGCCTGGACCGTTGCGGGCCTGGCCGCAACGACGCTGCTCGCCGGGTGCGGAGCGGCCGCTCACCCTGTCCCGCAGGGTTCACCCTTCGAGCGCGACGACTTCCGGTTCGTGGCACCGACCGGCTGGGAGGTGCGGCCGTCTACATCGAACGCCGGTGACGCGGGAGGCATCGTGGTCTACCTCGCGAACCAGAAGCTCCGCGACGACTGCTCGGCCTCGGGATCGGAGGTCGTCTGCAACACGCCCATCGACGAGCTGCGTCCCGGTGGCATCCTCGTCACCTGGGCGTTCCAGCTTTGTGTGGCGGATGGCTGCAAGCTCCCGACCGCGTCAGTCATGGCCATCGGCAACCGGCAGGGGGTCCGAGTGCCGGCAATCGAGGCGTGTCAGGGGATCGGCACCACCGAGGGCTCGGTCTATTACGTCACGGTCACCCCGCAACGGGTCGACGCGCTGTTCGCGTGCGCGCGAGACCCGAGCGACGCCACCCGCGCCGCGTTCCTCGGCTTCCTGGACGCCATCCAGTGGCGGATCCCATGACCTCCCGCGCCCTATACTCGCTCGACACCCGCGGAGGCCGCCATTGATCGACCCGGCAATCCTCTCCCCAGACGCGACCTCGACCCGGCTGCGACGCGCGTACGGATTCGACGAGGTGGCGCTGGTGCCGGGTGCCGTCACCGTCGACCCTGCCGAGATCGACCTCAGCACGGAGGTCGGCGGGCATCGGCTCGAGATCCCGTTCATCGCCTCGGCCATGGATGCCGTCGCCGATCCCGATTTCGCGGCGCGCATGAGCCGCCACGGCGGCCTGGCCTTCATCAACCTCGAGGGCCTCTACACCCGGTACGAGGATGCCGGCCCGATCATCGAGCGCGTGGCCGCGGCGGCGACGAACCAGGAAGCGGCCGAGCTGCTGGCCGACGCCTACGCCGCTCCGGTGCGCGACGAGCTGATCGCGGCGCTTATCACCCGCGTCACCGCCCAGGGCGGAGTGGCGGCTGTGGCGACCACCCCCGGCTCCGCCTGGCACCACGCCGAGGTTGCGGCCGAGGCGGGGGCCGAGCTCTTCCTGGTCCAGTCGCAGGTCTCGAGCGCGCAGCACATCTCAACCGGCAGCCGGGTCCTCTCGCTCGCGGACCTGACCGGGGCGCTGAAGATCCCGGTCCTGGTCGGCAACACGGTGAGCGGCGAGGCGGCCTACCAGCTCATGCATCAGGGCGCGGCCGCAATCCTGGTTGGTGTGGGACCCGGAGCGGCCTGCACGACCCGCGAGGTGCTCGGCATCGGCGTGCCGCAGGTCAGCGCCACGCTGGAGGTTGCCGCAGCGCGCGACCGCTATGAGGCTGAGACGGGACGCTATGTCCCGGTGATCACCGACGGCGGGATGAAGACCGGTGGCGACATCGCCAAGGCGATCGCCAGCGGAGCCGATTCGGTGATGCTCGGCTCCCCCTTCGCCGGCGCGCTCGAGGCGCCCGGACGCGGCTACAACTGGGGGATGGCCGCCCCGTCAGCGACGCTCCCACGCGGGACGCGGATCAAGATCGGGGAGCGGCTGCCGTTGGAGCAGATCCTGTTCGGGCCGGCGCACACGACCCACGGGACGCAGAACCTGGTGGGGGCGCTGCGCCAGTCGATGGCGTCGCTCGGAGCGCGGACGATCCGCGAGATGCACGGCGTCGAGATGGTGATCGCGCCGGCGATCGCGACCGAGGGCAAGTCCTGGCAGCTGGCCGGGAAGGAATAGCCACACCAGGCAGCGGGAGGAGCATTGCCGGACGAGCCATCACCGCCCACCCGGGGCCGCACCGTCCACGGCGAGGCGGCCAACGCTGGCCACCGGGTCCTCGCGCCGGACGACGCGGAAGTCGAGGCGTATCTCGAGCAGGCGCTCCACGCGCCGCCTCCGGAGCGAGCCGGGGAGGTGCCGACCGAGCCCGACACGATCGTCATCCTCGACTTCGGCAGCCAGTTCGCCCAACTGATCGCCCGGCGCGTCCGGGAGCTGAACGTCTACAGCGAGCTCCTCCCGCACGACACGCCGTGGGCCGAGATCGAGCGTCGCCGGCCGAAGGCGATCATCCTCTCCGGCGGCCCCTCCTCCGTCTATGACGAGGGGGCCCCACATCCGGACCCGGCGATCTGGGCCGGCGGGATCCCGGTGCTGGGGATCTGCTACGGCCTGCAGCTCATGGCCCACCAGCTGGGGGGTGAGGTGGCGCCGAGCACGAAGCGCGAATATGGGCCGGCATCGGTGCGGATCACGACGGAGGACGGCCTCTTCCGAGGGCTCGAGCGGCAGCAGCCTGTCTGGATGAGCCACGGCGACCGCATCGTCCGTCCGCCAACCGGGTTCGTCACCACCGCCCAGACCGAGACGAGCGCCTTCGCCGGCTTGGCCGATCCCGCACGCAGCCTGTACGGGATCCAGTTCCACCCCGAGGTGGTCCATACCCCAGCTGGCCGGGAGATCCTGCGCAACTTCGTGGTCGAGATCGCCGGCGCACGCCAGACCTGGACGCCGGCCAGCTTCGTCGAGACCACGGTCGCGGGGATCCGCGAGCGGGTCGGCGACGGCA
>DATCOX010000042.1:0-4419 GCA_036564495.1 Candidatus Limnocylindria bacterium | reverse complement strand
GCAGATCGATGCCGAATCGCTCCAGGCGCTCGGCGGCGACGAGGCGGCGGACGACCTCGAGCAGCTGCGCGCGCTGACTCGCGCCCTGGAGGAGGCAGGCTACCTCGAGCGCGACGACGACCGGCTGGAGCTGACCCCCCGAGCCGCCCGCAAGCTCGGGATGCGCGCGCTGACCGACATCTTCAGCCGCCTGCGACGAGAGTCACTCGGCGGCCATGCGCTGCCGAGCTCCGGCAGCGGCGGCGAGCAGACCGACGAGACGAAGCCCTTCGAGCACGGCGACCCCTTCTCGGTCGATCTCAATCGGACCCTCTTCAACGCGATGGCCCGCAATGGGCCAGGGACGCCGGTGCGCATCGCGCCGGACGATTTCGAGGTCCATCGCTCCGAGGAGACGACGGTCAGCTCCACGGTCCTGCTGCTCGACATGAGCCGATCGATGCTGCTGCGTGGCTGTTCGACCGCCGCCAAGCGGGTGGCGATGGCGCTCCACACCCTGATCCACACCAAGTACCCGCGGGATCGGCTGTACGTGGTGGGCTTCGCCTACTACGCCCGCCAGATCAAGCCTGAGGCGATCGCGACCCTCTCGCCGTACGAGTTCGAGTACGGCACGAACCTCCAGCACGCGCTGATCATCGCCCGCCAGCTGCTCGGCCGGCGCAGCGGCGGGAACAAGGAGATCGTGGTCATCACCGACGGCGAGCCGACCGCGCACATCGCCAACGGCCAGGTCGAGTTCGCGTACCCGCCAACGATGCGCACGATGCAGTCGACGCTGCGCGAGGTGGGGCGCGCGACGCGCGAGGGGATCGTGATCAACACCTTCATGCTCGAGCGCTCTCGGTACCTGTCGGAGTTCGTCGACCTGATGAGCCGCATCAATCGCGGCCGCGCCTTCTACGTCGAGCCGGAGCACCTGGGCGAGTACGTCCTGGTCGACTACGTCAGCAAGAAGCGCAAGCGCGTCGCCTGATGAAGGTCGGCGTCCAGCTGCCCGAGGTCGAGTGGGTGGCGCGCTGGCCCCAGCTGCGGGAGATGGCGCGCACCGCCGAGGAGATCGGGCTCGACTCGATCTGGGTCGGCGAGCACCTGCTGTATCGCGACGACGGCCTCCCATCGCGCGGCCCGTGGGAGGCGTGGACCTCGCTCGCTGCGATCGCCGCCGCCACGGAGCGGATAGAGCTGGGGCCGCTGGTCGCCGCCACCAGCTTCCACAACCCGGCCATGCTCGCCAAGCAGGCAGCCACCGTCGACGAGATCAGCGGCGGCCGGCTGGTGCTGGGCCTGGGGGCCGGCTGGAACGAGCCTGAATACCTCGCCTACGGCTTCCCGTTCGACCACCGGGTGAGCCGCTTCGAGGAGGCCTTCACCATTATCCGCACCCTCCTCGCAGACGGCCACTGCGACTTCCACGGCACGTACTACGACCTGCGCGACTGCGAGCTGCTGCCGCGTGGCCCGCGCCACGCCGATCGCGAGGGGCCGCCGCTGATGGTCGGCTCGATGGGGCAGCGGATGCTGTCGATCACGCTCCCCTGGGTGCAGGCCTGGAATGCCTGGTTCAGCTGGTTCGGGAACAGCGTGGATGGCTATCGGCCGGTCCGCGACAAGGTCGACGCGGCCTGCCGGGCCGCCGGCCGCGATCCGGGGAAGGTGGAACGCACCCTTGCGCTGCTGGTCGCCTTCCCGGGGGCCGAGGAGCGGTCGCTCATAAAGGTGAATGAGCCTGAGGTGGCGCCCATCCCGAGCGAACCCGGTCTCCTCGCGGCCACGCTGCGCGCGTTCGCGGACGAGGGCGTGGCCCACGTTCAGCTCGTCCTCAACCCGATCAACGCCGAGACGATCGCCGGCCTCGCCCCGGCCCTGGCGAAGCTGCGCGGCTAGCGCCTCCACGGGACGGTATGCTCCGGGCATGGAGGGCAGCCCGGCCCCGTTCCCGCTCGGTCCGACTGGTCGCCTCGAGGCGCAGCCGCTGACGAACGCGGCCGGCAACCACGCCGTGCTCGTGCAGGAGGGGGAGCGGCCACGTGCCCTCGTCACGGTCGAGGCGGGGAGCCCGGAGCGAGCGCGGGTCGTGGTCGTTCCGCTCGACACCGATGTCGAGCTTCGGGTGGACGGGGACGCGCTGGCCATCTGGCTCTCGCAGGGCTCGATCGGTCCGCAACCCTCGAGCGTTCCGGCCTGGGCCAACGCCATCGGCTTCGGGCTGGTCATCGCGGCGGTCGGCTTCATGCTGCTCGGCAGCGTCACCTTCTTCGGCTGGCTCTTCCGGGCGCTGGGATGGATCTGATCCCACCCACCGCGGGGCTGATCGCGATGCGGATCGGCCAGGAGTTCGGGCCGCCGGAGCAGTTCGCGCAGTCGCTGGAGCTGGCCATCGAGCGAGGCGGCGATCGCGGCGCCACCCTGGTGGCGGTCCTCGATCGCGGCGACCTGGCCACGCATATCCCGCAGGTCGACGGGCCGTCGTGGAATACGGTGCCGCTCGTCCACCTGCACCGCGGCCGGCAGCCGACTGACGAGGACTGGGCGCTCGCGAATGCCATCGTCGAGCGGCTGGAGCGCTATCGCTGAGCCGATGGACGAGGATCGCGGCCTCTGGCTGCGGGCGATGATGGGGCGCTTCGCCACTGGCGTGACGGTGGTCGCCGCCAGGCATGGCCCGCTGCTGGCGGGGATGACCGCCAACGCCATCGCCTCGATCAGCCTCGACCCGCCGCTGCTGATGGCGAGCATCAACCGCAAGAGCGAGACCCACGTCGCCATCGTCGGCAGCCACTCGTTCGCAGTGAGCGTCCTGGGCGCCGAGCAGCGTGCCATCGCCGACTGCTTCGCCCTGCCGACCACCGCCGGCAAGCTCCAGCAGTTCTGCGACGCGCCGTGGCACGAGGCAGAGACCGGCTCGCCAATCCTGGAGGGGGCGATCGCCTTCTTCGACTGCCGGCTGCACGAGTCGCACCCCGCCGGCACGCACACGATCTTCATCGGCGAGATCGTGGCCGCGGGGTACGAGGAGGGGGGCGAGCCGCTCATCTGGTTCGGGTCGCGCTACCGGGGCATGGCGCCGGCGGAGGCCGAGGGCTAGGCGCCGACCGCGGCCAGCGACTCCGAGATCACGCCGATCGCCGTGTCGACCTCGGCATCGGTCGTCACCAGCGGGGGGATCACGCGCACCACCTGTCCGTAGGTCCCGCAGGTGAGCAGGAGGAGCTTGTGCTCGAACGCCTCGTGCAACACGCCCTTGGCCAGGTCGGGACGCGGGGTCAGCTCAGGGCCCTGGGCGAACTCGATCCCGATCATGAGGCCGCGTCCCCGCACCTCCGCGATGCAGCTGCGTTCTTCGGCCGCCTGCCGCAGACCGGCCAGCAGCCGCTCTCCTTGGCGGGTCGCATTGGCGAGCAGCCCCTCCGACTCGATCACGTCGAGGGTCGCCACCGCCGCCGCGCAGGCGACCGCGTTGCCGCCGTACGTGCCGCCGTGGGCGCCCGGCGCGAAGCGGTCCAGCAGCTCGCGTCGGGCCATGATCCCCGACAGCGGCATCCCGGAGGCGATCCCCTTGGCCACGACCAGGATGTCGGGGCGGGCGTCGTACCACTCGCTGGCCCACAGCCTGCCGGTGCGCCCCATCCCCGTCTGCACCTCGTCGGCGATGAGGAGGATGCCGTGCCGGTCGGCGAGCTCGCGCAGGGCGGGCAGGAAGCCGTCGGGCGGCACCACATAGCCGCCCTCGCCCAGGATCGGCTCGACCAGGAAGGCGGCCACGTCGTCGGGGTAGATGACGGTGGCGAAGAGCTCCTCGATCCCCGCCAGGCTGTAGGCCAAGGCCGCGTCGTCGTCGCGCCCGGTCGGGTTGCGCAGGACGTACGGATAGGGCGCGAAGTGCACGCCGCCGAGGAGCGGCTCGAAGTGGCCGCGGTACTTGACCCCGGAGCTGGTGAGCGCCATGGCGCCGTGGGTGCGGCCGTGGAAGCTACCGCGGAAGGCGATGATCCCCGGCCGCCGGGTCGCGTACTTCGCCAGCTTGACGGACGCCTCGATCGCCTCAGCGCCGGAGTTCGAGAGGAAGAGCCCCGCCGTCTCCCCGTCGCGCAGTCCCGGGAAGGTCCGGGGAAGGCGCTCGTGGAGCTCGAGGCCGGGCTTGTGGTACAGGATGTTCTGCTGGGCGTGGATGATCTTCGCGGCCTGCTCGGCGATCGCGGCCGCGACGCGCGGATGCGCATGGCCCGTGTTCGTTACGCCGATCCCGCAGGTGTAGTCCAGGTACCGTTCACCCTCGATCGTCTCGACCCAGGAGCCGATGCCGCGCTCGGCGACGAGGTCGGTGTAGCGCGCCCACACGTGCGGGACGCCGTCCCGGAGCGCCAGCCAGGCAGCCGCGTCGTCTGGGCGCTCGCCCTCGGTCATCGGCTCGCCACC
>DATCOX010000068.1:0-3759 GCA_036564495.1 Candidatus Limnocylindria bacterium | reverse complement strand
TTCCCACCCCTCCGCGACCGGTTCGAGATGCTCGAGGAGACGCTGCAGATGGCCCAGGCGATGTGGTCGGGCGGCACCGGGAGCGGCGAGGCATTCGAGGGGAAGCACTACACCGCGTCGCGCCTGATGAACTCGCCCCAGGCCATCTCCCGGCCGCGGGTGCCGATCATGATCGGCGGCGGCGGGGAGCAAAAGACGCTGCGCCTCGTCGCCCAGTACGCCGACGCCTGCAACGTCTTCGGAGATGCGACGCGGATCGCGCACAAGTACGCGGTCCTGCGCGAGCACTGCGAGCGCCTCGGGCGCCCCTACGAGGAGATCGAACGCAGCACGCTGCAGAGCGTCGATCCCGACGCGCAATCGGCGGATGAGCTGGTCGAGCGCTTCGGGGCGCTCGGCGAGGCCGGCGCGCAGCACATCCTGATGAGCGTGCGGGGCGTGAGCGACGTCACGCGCCTCGAGCGGATCGGGTCCGAGGTCCTGACCCAGCTGCGCTAGCCCTTCAGCAGCGCCTCGATCTCGTCGATGGGGCGCACGCCACGCTCTCCCGAAGCCCGGTCGGTGACCTCGGCACCGCCGGCGGCCAACGACCGAGGCGAGATGGTGACGATCCACGGCATCCCCAGCAGCTCAGCGTCAGTCAGCTTCACGCCCGGCGACTCGTCGCGGTCGTCGTACAGGAGATCCACGCCGGCATCGGTCAGCCGCTGGTAGAGGGCTTCGGCCGCTTCGCCGACCGCGGGGTCGCGTGACGCGCTGAGGGCGACGAGCTGCGCGGCGTAGGGCGCGACGGACGCCGGCCAGACGATCCCCTTGTCGTCGTGATGCGCCTCGACGACGCAGGCCATCGCCCTCCCCAGCCCGATGCCGTAGCTGCCCATCACGATCAGGTGCCGGGTCCCGTCCTCGGCCAGGTAGGTCGCGCCCAGCTTCTCCGTGAAGTCGGTGCCGAGCTTGAAGATGTTGCCGACCTCGATCCCCTGGCGCAGGACGACCGGCTCCCCGCAGTTCGGGCAGGGGTCGCCGGCGCGGGCGTTGGCGATGTCGACGACCAGATCGGGTGTGAAGTCGCGGCCGACGTTCACATTCAGCAGGTGGTAGCCGTGACGGTTGGCGCCCGCCACCAGGTTCGGCGAGCTGGCGGCGAGGTCGTCGACCACGACGGTGGTGCCCTTGGCGCCGATCGGCGATGCGTAGCCGGGGACCATCCCCGCAGCGGCGATCTCCTCGGCCTGCGCGGGTCGCAGCCCGCCGATCGCCTTCACCGCGTTGGTGAGCTTCGTCTCGTTGACCTCGAAATCACCCCGCACGATGGCGGTGACCATGCGACCGTCGCCGGTGACGAAGAAGGTCGCCTTGGCCGTTCGATCCGCGCCAATCCCAAGGAACTCGGCCAGCGCGGCGATGGTGGGCGCCTCGGGGGTCGCGACCTCCTCGGTCGGGCGCAGCTCCTCGGTGGGAGGCTCCGGCTTGCGGACCGCCGCGATCTGCTGGTTGGCGGCATAGTCGCAGGCGTCGCACAGCACGAGCGTGTCCTCGCCGGCGTCGTTGAGGACCATGAACTCATGGGCCAGGGTGCCGCCCATGATCCCGACATCGGCTCCGACCGAGACCGCGTCGAGGCCCAGCCGCTTGAAGATCCGTTCGTACGCGGCGTAGTGGAGCTCGTACGCGTGGTCCAGGCCCGCCCCGTCGAGGTCGAGCGAGTAGGAGTCCTTCATCACGAACTCGCGCACGCGGATCAGCCCGCCTCGCGAGCGGGGCTCGTCGCGGAACTTGGTCTGGAAGTGGTAGACGATCGCCGGCAGCTGCCGGTAGCTCTTGACGATCTGCCGCAGCAGGTCGGCGACGACCTCCTCGTGGGTCATCGCCAGCACCATGTCCCGCCCGCCCCGATCCTTGAAGCGGACCATCTCCGGGCCGATCTTGGCGTAGCGCCCGGACTCCCGCCACAGGTCGGCGGGATGGACCACCGGCATCTCCATCTCCTGCCCGCCGATGGCGTCGATCTCCTCGCGCACGACCTGCTCGATGCGCTGGCTGACCCGGAAGCCGAGCGGCAGGAGCGAGTAGATTCCCGCCCCCAGCTGGCGAACGTAGCCGGCGCGCACGAGGAGCCGATGAGAGGCCATCTCGGCCTCTGCCGGGTTGTCGCGCAGGGAGGTGAAGAAGAGCTTGGAGAGGCGCATGGACGGCTGATTCTACCGGCGCCCGCCGCAGGGTCGATCAGGTCCTCGGCGCGGCGGTCCCCACCAGGTGCTCGTTCGCCCGCAGGCCGCGCAGCGGCAGGACGGCGATCAGCAGCAGGACGAAGCTCCCCAGGAGCAGGCCGTCAATGCCGCGCCACTGCGCCGTGGCACCGCCGATCAGCGCACCGATGATCTGCCCGATCCCCAGGAAGACCGAGTAGAGGCCCATCACCGCCCCTCGGTCATTCGGGTGCGTCTCGGTCATGTCGGCGAGGAGGCCGAGCGCTGCGGGCGTGGCGCCGGCCAGGACGAACAGCCCGGCCACGAGCACGCCGACCAGCGGGACGACGAGCACCAGGCCGAATCCCTGCGAGTGGTTGAGCGCGAACACGGCCCCCATCATCGCCAGGCCCCCGACGATCCCCACCCCGATGATGGTCGTGCGCCGATACGCCTTGAACCGATTGCCCCAGTAGAGGAGCCCGGCGAAGAAGATCACCAGCCCCACCGTCACGCCGATGCTGAGCTGGGTCCCGCTCAGCCCACCGTTCATCACCTGGTCGCTGAAGCGAGGATTGGGCTCGCTCACCAGCTGGAAGATCGAGACGCTGCTCCACGAGCCGATCACGGCATTCAGCGCGATCCAGGTCGGCGCCAGCAGGAGGACGCGCGACCCGCTCAGCGCCTCGCGGTAGCTGGCCCAGCTGTAGCGGTCCGCTGCATCGCGTTCGTGCTTTGGCTCGGAGCCTGGGATCTCGGCCACGCCCCAGCGGTAGACCGCGTACGCGATCGCGTACAGCGCGGCGTTGATGAAGAAGGCGTTCGCGCCCATCAGGTCGTAGAGCTGGCCCGCGGCGGCCAGTCCCACGCCGAGCCCCGCAAGCGTGGCGGCCTCGAAGCGGGCGACGGCTCGCCCGCGGACCTGCTCGTCGCCCGAGGTGGCGAGGGCGATGTAGCCGAGGATTGACGGGATGCTCGATCCGGCCGCGGCGCCCTCCAGGAAGCGGGTGATCCCGAGCCAGATGAAGATCCAGAACGCGACGAGGATCCCGATCTCGACCGCGGCCGGTGTCACCCCGCGCATGAGGACGGCCGCCACGCCGAAGATCGGACCCCACTGCATGACCCGGTGCGCCCCGAGCCGATCAGCGAGGACCCCGAAGATCGGCGAGAGGGTCAGCTCGGCGGCGAAGTAGGTCGCGCCGACGATGCCGGCCACGATCGGGAGGACATGTGGTCCGCCGTGCTCGGGCAGGCGCGCAAGGAAGAGCGCCAGCAGCCCGCCCGCGAGTCCGGTGGAGAAGCGCAGCGTAAACGTCCCAAGCAGGACGAACTGGACCGATCGCTTCAGGTCGCCGCTCACGCCGGCGGTTCCAGCGGCTCATCGAGGTCGCTGCCGTCCGTCGTCTCGAGAGGGATGGCTCGCTCCGCGGCCGTCTCCTGGGACGCCACCCGGCGTCGGCGGCGCCTGACGCGAACGCCGACGAATGTGGCACCGCTCAGCACGAGGACGCCACCCCCGGTCAGCAGGACGCGGGTCTGTCCCGCCTCCGCGGCGCCGGTGCGAGCC
>DATCOX010000111.1:0-16234 GCA_036564495.1 Candidatus Limnocylindria bacterium | reverse complement strand
GCAGACCTTCGTCGCGACGGCGGTGAAGGTCGTCAGCGGCCCATAACGGCCGCGTCTACAGCCGCGTTCCGCTGATCGGCCCGCTCACCGGCAGGATCCAGTAGACGGCATACGCCAGGTACAGGCCGAGGCTGAGGAGCGGGCTCAGCAGCGCGATGAGGGTGATCGTCAGATAGCCAAGTGGGGCGTACTGGTAGCCTCGCGCGCCCACCCGGCGGATCTCCTCGTCGATGTCGGGCCGCAGGAGCTGCCCGTCGCGTGCCGAGGCGTACAGCCAGATCACGTTGAACATCACGGCGATCGCGGTCATGTTGGCGCCGTAGAGCACGGTCGCCAGCACCGTGCCTCCCGCGGCCGGATCGCTGAGGCGCGCCGCCACGACCAGCGTGGGGTACGGCATGAACGCCACGAACATGAGGAACACGACGTTGATGAACGCGAAGGTGGTGTTCGACCGGCCGATGAGCGTGAAGAGCTGGTGGTGGTTCACCCACATGATGCCGATCGTCAGGAAGCTCACCACGTAGGCGAAGAAGGTCGGCAGCTGGGCAATGAGCGCCGGCCCGAGCGGCTCGCCCGCCTTCGGGACGCCGATCCCGAGCACGAGGAGCGTGATGGCGATCGCGAAGACGCCATCGGCGAAGGTCTCGAGCCTTCCGGTCTCCATCGCCGGGAGTCTAGCGATCGAGGCTCTTGACGGGTCGCTCACACTGGTGCGCGCAGATGTCGGAAGGCACCCGGCGAATCGTCAGGCGAGCGGCCGTGGCCGCGTACGTCGCCGCGAGCGCCGGGCTGGTGGCGGCGGTCACGATCATCCTCTTCTTTGCGATCGGCCAGCCGTGGGGCACGCTGAATGACACCGCCCTCCTGGTCATGACCGCCGCCATCCCGTTCCTGATGCTCGCCTTCTGGGAGCTCGGCGGCCGCACGCCGACGCCGCTGGCGCTCACCGCCCAGATCACGGGATGGATCGCAGTCGTCGTCTGGTGCGTCGTTCAGGCCCTGATGATCGCCGGGGTCCTCAGCTTCGACTACGCGGACGCGGCGACCGGCGGCCTGGGATTTGAAGCCGTGGCACTGATCGTCATCGGCCTGTGGATCGCCGGCGCAAACCTGCTGGCGGGGAGCTGGCTGACCTCGATCCGCTGGTTCGGCATCGCCGCCGGACTGGGCTTCGTGATCCTGCCGGTCGGGCTCATCCTGGGCGGCGTCGACCATCCGGTGACCTACGCCGGCGGCGTCGGCTACTCGATCGTATTTCCGGTCTGGGCCTTCCTGATGGGGCGTCACCTCACGTCGATTTCTTGACCGCCATCCATACCATGTGAACGCCGCGTCCGAGCGGTGCAGGAGGAGGAGAGGGCAATGACAGCTACGAGCGTCCCGGACACTGCTGAAGAGGGCCTTCAGCGCAACGCCATCGGCCTCACGGAGGTCCTCTTTCAGTCGATCACGCACATGGCGCCGGCCGTGGCCGTGGCCCTGTCGATCGGCGCGGCCACCGGCTTCGCTGGCAGGCTCACGCCGCTGGCGGTCGTCTTCGCGATGGTGGCGTGCCTGTTCACCGCCTATTCGATCGGCCAGCTGGCCCTGCACCTGCCCTCGGCGGGTGGCATGTACACCTACGTGACGCGTGGCCTCGGCCCGTTCTTCGGCTGGCTGATGGCCTGGGCCTTCGCACTCGCGGAGCCGCTTGTCGCGCCGATCCTGCTTGCTGCGTTCGGCCTGTACGGCGCCAACTTCCTGACCGCCTATCTGCACGTCGGCGGGGGGTTCACCTACCTGTGGGTGGTGCTCGCGGTCGCCTGCGGGCTGCTGTTGTGGTGGCTCATCTACAGCGGGGTCCAGCTCTCGACCCGGACCGGCGTGATCCTGGGATCGATCGAGATCTCGATCTTCGTCTTCATCTCGATCCTGCTCATCATCAAGGCTGGCTCTCGGAACACGGCTGACGTGTTCATCCCCGGCGCGCAGGGGGTCCAGCCCGCCTTCCAGGGGATGATCTTCTGCCTGCTCGCCTTCATTGGCTTCGAGGCGGCGGCTCCGCTGGGTGAGGAGGCTCGCGAGCCGCGGCGGACGATCCCCAAGGCGGTGATCTGGTCAACCGTCGGGGTCGGCGCCTTCTACGTCCTGTGCTACTACGCCGCGACGGTCTACTTCGGGCCGGACAAGATGGCCGGTTTCTACACGTTCAACAACGGCGACCCCTGGGGCTTCATGGGGACCGATGTGCTCGGCACCCTCGGCGGCATCCTCGTGGTCTTCGCGATCATCAACAGCTCGCTCGCCAACGCCAACTCGGGCGCCACGGCCGCGACGCGGTCGCTCTTCTCGATGGCGCGCGGCGGTCTGCTGCCGAAATTCTTCGCCGCGGTGCATCCTCAGCACCGGACCCCCGTCAACGCGGTGCACTTCCAGATCCTGGTGGCGATCGTGGTGGCGGTGGCGGGCGGCCTGATCCTGGCCGACGACCCCTATCCGGGGAGTGGCCCGATCAACATCTACGTGTTCATCGGAACCATGCTCGGCCTCCTCTTCGCGGGCATGTACATGGCCGTGAACCTCGCCGTCATCGGCTTCTACTGGAGGGAGCGGCGCGACCAGTTCAACGTCATCAAGCACCTGCTGATCCCGGTGCTCGGGGTGCTGGCCATGATCCCGGCCTTGATGTCGGTGATCGGCGGCCTGACGATCCCGCTCTTCGACGTCGCGCTGCCGGCCTACACGAACTCGCTGCGCTTCACCGCCCCGATCGTGGGGGTTTGGATGGCGATCGGGATCGTGCTGTTCGTGGTCCTGTGGTTCACGAACCGGGCCGCGCTGTCGCGGATGGGCCAGGTCTACGGAGGCGAGGGCGAGTCCGACTAGCCGAAGATCGAGAGGGGGCAGTAGGCGGTCACGATCCAGTTCGGCGCGTCCACGATCTCGCTGATCTTCAGGTCGCAGGCGACGCTGCACAGCATGTAGGCGTCGATCGGCTCGAGGCCGTGCTCGCGGCCGAGGTAGTCGATCATGCGCCGCACCGCGTCCCGCGCCGCGGTCATCAGGTCGGGGCCGACTCCGTCGGTTGCGTAGTACGCCCCGACGTTGGTGCGAGCCGCCAGCGGCCCTGGCGTCAGGAACTCGGGCGCCGTGACGTGCAGGTCCTTCCGCACGGTCAGCTGGAGCCGGGCCAGCATGGGCGTCTCGATGGCGGTTCCGCACACCTCGCCGTCGCCCTGGGCCGCGTGCCCATCGCCGAGCGAGAAGCGGCCGCCGCTCGCGAAGACCGGCAGGTAGAGCCTCGTCCCCGCGGTCAGGTGGCGAGTGTCCATGTTGCCGCCAAAGACGTCCGGCGGGATGGTGGAGTGCGCGCCCTCCGTCGGCGGCGCGACCCCCAGCTCGCCGCAGAACGGTGCCAGCGGGATGTGGACGCCGGGCAGGAACTCGGCCATTCCCTCGGCCAGGCGCGTGATGCGCAGGGCGGGATCCGGGAAGTCGTCGGCAAGCAGGCCGAAGCCCGGGATGCTGGCGGTCCAGCCCCATTCGGCGGGCTGGAAGTCGAGCAGCTCGATCTCGAGCGTGTCGCCCGGCTCTGCGCCCTCGACCGCGATCGGCCCGTTCACCTGGTCGACCCGGCTGAAGTCGAGCCTGCCGAGGTCGTCGACGGTGGATTCGCGGGTGATCTGACCGCCGGAGGCGTCGAGCGCGTCGATCTCGACCACGTCCCCGCTCGCGACGGTGGCGATCGGCTCGATCGAGCGGTCCCACGCCAGGTGGAACTGGTCGCGGCGGATGTGGACGGACGGCGCCGGCGTCTCCATGGCCGCGATGTTACCGTCATGCGCCTCGCCGCAGCAGAGGAGTGGCCACATGTACACGGTTGAGGACGAGCTCTTCCAGCGCACGCGGTCCCTCGTCTCGTCCCTGTCTCGTGAGCTCACCGCGCAACGCGACGGCGCGGTGCGGCGCCCGGTCGACCTGCGCGACCTCGTCCGCGGGGCCGCGGCGATCGACCTCGCCGAAGGAAGCGAGGCGGACTACGTGCAGGCCATCGCCGACCAGCTCGCGAAGTCGTTCCCGATCGCCGAGCTCTTCCCGCGACGGCGACGCGCTCGCGGCACCTAGATGGAGACCGAGGAGGCGGAGCGCATCTTCGACGAGTTCGCCGAGGCGTACCGCGACTGGTGGGGGCCGATCATCGCTCCCGCCGCCGTGCGGGTCCTCGACGACGTCGAGGTGCCTGCCGGTGATGCTCGGCCGTTCGAGCTGCTCGACCTGGGGAGCGGCACCGGGGTCCTGGCGGTTACGGCCCTCGAGCGCTGGCCCGGAGTCCGGGTCGTCGCCCTCGACTCGTCGGGGCGGATGCTCGAGCTGGCGACCGATGCGGCGCGGCGACGATCACCTGCCTTCCCGGCCCGGATGCGTGCCGTCACGGCCGGCGCCGAGCGGATGCCGATCGGTGACGCGAGCGTCGACGTGGCCGTCTCCTCGTTCGTCGTCCAGCTCGTCCCGAACCGTGCCGCCGCTCTGCGCGAGGTGGTGCGTGTCCTCCGGCCGGGCGGCCGCTTCGCGCTCGTGACGTGGCATGCGGACGACCCGCCGTTCAAGCCCGATGAGGCCTTCGGCGACGCGCTCGAAGACCTGCAGATCGTCTCGCCCTCCGATGACCGTGACGTCCATCCGTACACCTCGGCGCGCGCCGCTGCCGCGGAGCTTCGGCGGGCCGGCTTCGCCGAGGCGCGGGCCCGCGACGTCCATCTCGAGCATCGGTTCACGCCGGAGAGTTATCTCGACCTGCTCGAGCACTGGATCGACCGCGAGCTCTTCTCCGGCCTGGATAGGGAGACGCGTGCCGAGTTGCGAGCGCTCACGCTGCGCTACATGCGCGAGCTGCGGCCGGACGCCTTCATCTGGCGGCGGCCGCTCGTCCGTGCCGTCGGTCGGAGGCCGCGTCGCTAGCCATCGCCGGGCGGGGCTATCATCGCGGCGTGGGCAAGCGGGCGCGGACGGCGAACGAGCTCGAGGCCGAGGCTAAGGCCTGGCAGCGCTTCCACGCGGTGATGTATCGGATCACGCCGGAGGTCGCGGAGGTTCCGGGCTACTTTGCCGAGGGCTGGACCGCGAAGGACGCCGTGGCGCACATCGGCACCTGGATGGCCGAGGGGGCGCAGATGCTGCGCCGCATCGCGGCAGGCACCTACCAAGACGGGGAGATCGACGTGGACGCCGAGAACGCGCGCTTCCTGGCCGCCATGCGGGACATCCCGCTCGACATCATTCACCTCCAGGCGGCGTCGGCCCGAGCCGAGCTGCGGCGCGCCTGGGCGGAGCTTCCCGAGGTCACGCCGGCGGCGGAATACTGGCTTCGCAAGGCCGGGCCGGAGCACCTCGCCGAGCACCTGCCGCGCCTCGAAGCGTGGGTCGACGAGCTGCGCGGGGTCCCACTCGCCACCTGAGGCCGAGCCGTTCGCCCGACGCCTCTACTGGCTGGTCCGCCTGCGGTAGAGCCAGAGCCCGATCGGGAAGAAGGCGAGCAAGGCCGCAACCGACCAGATCAGGGCGGGAATCGCATCCGGCCCGCCGCGGCCGTTCAACATCAGGCTGCGCACGGTGTTCGTGACGAGGGTGAGCGGCTGGTGCTCGGCGAAGACGCGCAGCCAGGTGGGCATCGTGCTGGTCGGGACGAACGCGCTGCTGGCGAAGGTGAGCGGGAAGACGGTCATGAACATGAGCCCCTGGAGCGCCTCGGGGGTGCGGACGAACGAGCCCATCGCCACGCCCACCCAGGAGAGCGCGAACCCGAAGGTGAGCATCACGCCGACCGCCAGCAGGGCCCCGCTCAGCCCACCCTCGGGTCGGAAGCCGACCAGCAGGCCCACCACCGTCATGACCGTGACGGCCAGCATGGCGCGCAGCAGATCGGTCAGGGTGCGCCCGGTCAGGACCGATGACTGGAGCATCGGCAGGGACCTGAAGCGATCGATCATCCCGTTCTTCAGGTCGTTCGCCAGGAGTACGCCGGTGTACACGCCGGCGAAGGCGATCGTCTGCACGAAGATGCCGGCCATCAGGTAGTTGACGTAGGTCGTGCCGTGGATCGGGATGGCGCCGCCGAAGACGAACCGGAAAAGGATCACGAACATGATCGGCTGCAGCGTCACGTCGATGAGCAGCTCGGGCGTGCGACGGATGTGACGCAGATTGCGCTTCACCATCTCCAGCGAGTCGGCGATCCACCAGCGCACGTTCATGACGCCAGCTCCTCCGGCACCGATCCCTCGTCGCCTGCCGGCCGGCCGGTGAGCGACAGGAAGACCTCGTCGAGCGTCGGCCGTCGGAAGCCGATGTCGTCGACCTCGACCCCGGCGGCATCGAGCTCGCGCACGGCGCGCGTGAGAATCCCGCCGTGCGACGAGACCGGGACGCTCACGTGCCGTGCCTCGGCATCCACGAACGCCTGCTCTCCGCTGAGCGTGGCCAGCGCCTTCGCGGCCGCGGGCACCTGCTCCCGCCTGGTGACGAGGATCTCGAGTCGCTCGCCGCCTGTTCGCTGCTTGAGCTCGAGGGAGGTCCCGCGGGCGATGAGCTGGCCGCGGTCGATCACCGCGATGTCATCGGCCAGAAGGTCGGCCTCCTCGAGGTACTGGGTCGTCATCAGCACGGTGGTCCCGCCCTTGGCCAAGTCGCCGATGAGTTCCCACATCGAGAGTCGGCCGCGGGGATCGAGCCCGGTCGTCGGCTCGTCGAGGAAGAGGACCGGCGGTTCCGCCACGAGCGCACCGGCGAGGTCGAGCCGACGGCGCTCCCCTCCCGAATAGGTCTTGGTGATCCGATCCGCGATCTCCTCGAGGGCAAATCGCTCGAGGAGGCTGCTTGCGCGGGAGCGCGCCCCCGGTCCCGGCAGACGGAAGAGGCGCCCGATCATCTCGAGGTTCTCGCGGCCGGTCAGGACCTCGTCGAGCGTGGCGTTCTGCCCGGCGACGCCGATCTTGCGGCGCACCTCAGAGGGATGGCGCAGCACGTCGATCCCCGCCACCTCAGCGCGGCCGCCATCGGGCCTGAGGAGGGTGGTCAGGATCCGGACCGCGGTCGTCTTGCCGGCGCCGTTCGGGCCCAGCAGCCCCAGGATCGTGCCCTCGGCGACGTCGAGGTCGAGGCCGCGGAGCGCGTGGGTGTCACCGAAGTGCTTCTCGAGCCCCTCGGCCACGATCATCGGTCGATTCATGGCCGCCGGATGCTAGCGGAGATCGCGGAGCGCCGCCCTTGGGCGTTCGTTTGCATCATCACGCAACTCCTGAGATAGTTGCTTCCGCAATGACCATGCGTGCCTTTGCCTTCGACGAGTTCGGAACCGCTGGTTCCATCCGCGAGCTGCCGGTCTCCGACCCCGATTCGGGCGAGATCCTCGTCACGGTGCACGCCGCGGGCGTCAACGTCATGGAGCCGTACACCGTCAGCGGCGCCCTGAAGGACTACATGGAGCACCGCTTCCCGCTTGTCCCGGGGATCGACTTCGCCGGGGTCGTGGATCGGATCGGCGCGGGCGTCGACGGCTTTGCTCCCGGAGACGAGGTGTACGGCATCGCCGCGAAGCCATTCATCGGCGCCGGCAGCTACGCCGAGTCGCTGGTGGTCGGCGCGGGCAGCGCGGCCCCGAAGCCCGAATCGCTCGACTTCACGCAGGCGGCGGCGGTCCCGCACGTTGGTCTCACCGCGCTCGGGGCCGTCGAACTGGCAGATCCGCAGCCCGGACAGACGATCGTGGTGGTCGGCGCCACCGGCGGCGTCGGCAGCTTCGTGACGCAGATGGCTGCCGCACGGGGCGCGACCGTGGTCGCGGTGACGACCGCCGCAGGCGCCGCGCAGGCTCGTGAGCAGGGCGCCACGGACACGATCGACCACCAGGCAAGCGACGTCCCCACGGCGCTGCGCGAACGCTATCCGGCGGGGATCGACACGCTCATCTCGATGTACGGCGACGTGGAGACGGTGGCGGCCATCGCTGCGACCCTGCGCAAGGGCGGCCTGGTCGTCTCACCGGCCATGCGCGCGGACGCGGCCATCGCGGCGCTCGAACCGCTGGGTATCACCTTCAAGGGTGCGCAGCGGCTACCACCGTCTCGGCTCCCCGAGCTGACGGCGCTGATCGACGGCGGGCAGGTCCACGTCCCGCCGATTACCACCTACCCGCTCGACGCCGCCGGGGACGCGATCAAGGCCATCTCCGACGGCCACGTGCGCGGCAAGCTGGTGATCACGATCCGCTGACCAGCGGCCAGCCTCCCATCGGCGCCGAACACGAGGGTCGCCTCGGCGACCGTCGAGGACGCAACCTGACCGCTGATGAGCGAATCGAGGATCCAGCTGGTGCCGAGGAGGTTCGCATCGGCGACCGGCGGAACGACCACGAACGAAAGCTCGACCCCTGGCCCCGTCAGGACCAGGCTGTCGCCACTGCGCTCGGCCTTCGTGATCTTCGAGAGCGCGGCGAGGTAGGCCGCCTCCGAGGCCATGACCCGATCGTTCGCGCAGGCCATCTCGGTCTGGACAATCTCGCCGAAGCTGAGGCTCGATCCCGAGACACGCACCTTGCTGCCGTAGTGGTTGCAGGCGGCGGTGCCGCCGGCCTGCGCCCCGGCGATCTTCAGGTCGACCGGGCTGCCCGCCACGATCGGGATCGGCTTGCCATGGTCCGTTCCAGCCTGGAGGCGCCAGTCGCCGTCGAGTGAGTCCGAGGCCGCGTTGGTCAGGAGTGAACAGCCGCTCAGCAGGAACATCAGGATCAGTGCTCTTATGCCCGCAGGACGCGCACGCGGTGGCTGCGGTTGCCGCGGGGTCGCCTCAAAAATCGCGGCGGCCCGCGAAATGCTCGCCGACCTCGGGTCGTAGGAGCTGGTAGATCGCGATGCGCTGGCCTCCCGGAGTGCGGAACGAGGAGACTGGGCCGTGCGGGATCTCGAAGCTCGGCTCGCGCTGCCAGCCGCGCTCCTCGAGCTCGCGCATGGCGTCGACAAGGTCGTCGACCCGATAGACGAGGACCGGCTGATCACCCTCGAGATGGCCCGCCAGCAGAATCCGCGGCGGATCCTCGGTCAGCTCGACCATCGCCACCCGGGTGCCCATCCCCTCGACCGCGAAGACGAGGCGTCCGCCGAGCACCGAGGTGAAGTAGGCCATGTCCGCGGCCACGTCACGGCTCGGCATGTAGATGAAGTCGAGGCGCGCGAGGGTCATCGCAGGAGCCTAGCAGTCGCCGATGAGCCCGCTCCGAACCTCTCATGAGATTCCCATGAAGCGCGCGGAGAATCGGCACCATGCACAGACCGACCGACCGGGGCTGCGCCGCGAACTGGGATACGCTTCGTCATCCCGCACTGGAGCCGAGCGATGCACCTGCTCCTGGTTGAAGACGACGCGCGCCTCGGTCGGCTGCTGACGCGGATGCTCCAGGAGGAGCGGCACCTCGTCGAGCTCACGGCATCGGGCGAGGAGGCGCTCGAGATCGCCGAGGCGAACGGCGGGATCGACGCCATGGTGCTCGACATCGGCCTGCCGGACATTCCCGGGACCGATGTCGCCCGCCGCCTGCGGGCGAAGGGCTCCCGCCTCCCGATCCTGATGCTGACCGCGCGGGACGCGGTCGAGGACCGGGTCAGGGGTCTGGACGCCGGAGCCGATGATTACCTGGTCAAGCCCTTCGCCTTCCAGGAGCTCTCGGCGCGCCTGCGCGCGCTCGGTCGGCGCACCTCGGCCAGCGGCCGCGACGGCGTCGTGCTGCGCAATGGGTCGATCTCGCTCGACGAGGTGCGGCGCCTGGTGGTCGTCGAGGATCGGCCGGTGGAGCTGAGCCCGCGCGAGTTCAGCCTCCTCGAATGCCTCCTCCGGCACCCCGGCCAGGTGCTCACCCGCGACCAGCTGCTCGACCACGCCTGGCCATACGGCGACATGCTGACCCACAACACCGTCGACACCTACGTGCATTACCTGCGAGCCAAGCTCGGTCGTGCCGCCGACCGCATCTCGACCGTGCGTGGCATCGGCTACCGGATGGCGGAGGCGTGAGCGACGGCGCCGCCCTGCGCCAGCCTGGTGATGCGCGACTGCTGGCCCGCGTCCGATGGCGGCTCGTCGCCTGGAGCGCGGGCTCGACGCTCGTCCTGCTGCTGATCCTGGGCACGGCCCTCTACCTCAGCGTGGACGCCTCGCTTGCGGCGGCCGGTCGCTCGCAGCTGGAGGAGCGTGCCGCCGGCCTGCGAGGCTTTCTCGAGCACCTGCCGCCGGGCGGGCTGTCGGATGGCGGAGGGGGTGCGCACGACGAACCGCACATCGGCCAGCCGGAGTTCGGCGGCCCGGGCGCCGGCACGATCTCGATCGTGGTCGACAAAGAGGGGAAGTTCCTGGGCACGACCCCCACCGACACGACCGACCTGCCGGTCAGCGCTGGCGTCGCGGCGGCGCTCGCCGGCGGGACCGACGTCCGCCTGGCCACCGTCAACGGCGCGCCGGTGCGCGTCCTCAGCGAGGCGGTCGAGGCTGACGGCACCACGTACGTCGCGCAGGTCATCCAGCTGCGGTCCGCCGAGGAGCGCACGTTGACGACCCTGCTGGTGGTGTTGGCGGGCGGCGGCCTCGCGGTGCTGGCCCTGGCCGTCGCGTTCGGGTTCGTCTACGCGGGGCGGGCGCTTGTGCCGATCCGCGATTCGCTGCGCCGCCAGCGGGAGTTCGCCGCCGACGCCAGCCACGAGCTGCGCACGCCGTTGACGATCGTTCGCGGCAGCGTCGAGCACCTGCGGCGCCACCGTGCCGAGCCGGTCGAGCGGGTGGGGGAGGCGCTCGACGACATCGAGGCGGAGGTGGACCGGCTGACGAGCCTGGTCGACGACCTGCTGCTCCTGGCACGCAGCGACTCAGGCGTGATCGAGCTCCGACGCGAATCGGTCGACCTGGCCGAGGTGGCTGGAGACGCGCTCCAGCGCCTCCAGGCGCAGGCGGCGGCGCGCGGTGTCGAGCTGCGTCTCGACGCGGCGCCGGTGGCGGTGTCGGGGGACCCGGATCGGCTCCGCCAGCTGGTCGCGATCCTCATCGACAACGCCATTCGCCATTCGCCGGTGGGCGGTGGGGTGCGGGTCGGGATCCGCGGCGAGGCGCATCCGGGCATCTCGGTCGAGGACGACGGACCGGGCATACGCGCCGAGGACCTGCCCCATGTCTTCGACCGATTCTGGCGGGCGCCCGATGCGCCGGCCGGGGGGACCGGGCTCGGCCTGGCGATCGCCTCGTGGATCGCCGAGCACCACGGCGGCCGCATCACCGCCACCAACATTCCGGGCGGTGGCGCGCGCTTCGAGGTGCAGCTGCCTCGAGCCTGAGGCGCCCCCATTTCACGCGAACAGCGAGGCGGCGCGACCACTGCGGTCGCGCCGCCTCTCGTGCCGGAGGGTCGTCAGCTCGACGAGCTGCTTGACGTCGTGCTCGGCGAGGCGCTGGCGTGTGCCGGGCAGTTGTCCGTGCTGCTGCCCGACGAGCTGCCACTGCCATTGGCGGTGGCGCTCGCGCCCGGGCTCGCGCTTGGGTCGGCGGCGAAGACGCTCGCCACGGCCCAGGTGCTGAGTGCGCCAGCGATGAGGGTGGCGACCACGGCCGCCTTGATCCGCGACGGTTTCCTGGTCGCGCCTGGAATCCCGGTCTCGGGATTCATGTCGGTCGGTTCCATGCGATCTCCTTTCATGTCGGTGCGGTGGAACGACTCCCTGATCCTCGCGCCGCCGTCTGGGAGGGTCCTGAGACCGAGCATCGGGACTAGACTGGACGCCCCTTTACACCTGGAGCCGTCGAGGAGATCCGATGCTCGAGCTGATCCCCTGGTTCCTCGTCCTGCACGTGCTCGGGGCGATCATCGCCTTCGGCCCGAGCTTCTCGTTTCCGATCATCGGGGCGATGGGCGCGGCTGATCGGACGCATGCCAACTTCGCCACCCGCGTCTCGCATGCCATCTCGACCAAGCGGCAGATTCCCGTCGCGCTCACCATGCCGGTAACCGGGATCGGCCTGATCTGGTCGGCCGGGATCGACGTCTTCAGTCGGAGCGCGCGCTGGCTGGAGCTCGGGATCGTGCTCTACGTCGTGCTCTTCACCTATGCCGTGAGGGTCCAGATCCCGACCACGCAGCGCATCATCGACATGACCTCAGCCCCGCCCCCCGAGGCTCCGCCGGGCGCGGCGCCGAGCGGTCCACCGCCGGCGCTGATGGCGCTGATCGGAAAGGTGCAGCGGGGCGGCATGTTCCTGACGGCCATGATCGTGGTGATCGTGTTCCTGATGGTCGTGAAGCCGGACTTCGGCTTCTAGCGTTTCGCTATTCGAGCGACTCGGCCACCAAGATCGCCTTGGCGAGGGTGGGCGCGCCCTCGACCCGGTGCGTCACCCCGCCCTCTTCCCAGATGAGCGTGTCCCCGGCGAGGCGCAGGGTGGTGTCGACGACGCGTCCATTGGCGTCGCGATAGAAGAAGGGGTGGTCGCCCCCGGCAATCCACCAGGCTGCGTTGCCGTTGACCTGCGAAGGGATCACGCTGACGCCGGAGCCGATCAGCTTCTCGAAGATGTCCGGGCCGATGTCGGCGCGGAACTGCGTCACGACCAGGCCGATCCCCGATGCCGGGTCGGCCGGGAACGCGGACCGTTGGCCATACAGGAGCGTGACCGCCCCGCCGGCAGGGGGCTCGGCCAGGTAGACGGCATCGGGCTGAGCCAGCTCCGTCAGCCCCGGAACGCGGAGGGTAAAGCCGACTTCGCTGCGTGCGTCCGCGAGCGAGGTGGGGTGACCCAGGCCGGGGCCCACCACGAACGACGGAAGCGGGGAGAGCGAAGCGGGCCCGAAGGTCAGCCGCAGGCCGCCGAGGCCGAAGCCGAAGGCGGCCGCGATGCCTGCCAGCAGGAGGGTGGCCAGCAGCGCCACAGCCACTCCCCGGCTGATCGGTCGTCCGAGGCCGAATCGTCGTCGCGTCGGCCGGCGCAGCGCACTGCTGACCAGATCGACGAGCGGCGGCGTGGGCGGGAACGCCACCGCCGTCCGAAGGTCCCGCAGGCGTTCGTCAAGCATCGGCGGCCTCCCCGAGCGCCACGCGGAGACGTGCCGTGGCGCGCGACAGCCTCGACTTGACGGTCCCGCGACGGACCCGCATGACCGCGGCCATCTCCTCCTCGTCCAGCTCCAGGAACCAGCGCAGCGCGATCACCAGGCGGTCCTCGACGCGCAGCGTGTTGATCGCCGTCAGCAGCTCCTGGCGCCGCTCGTCGGCGAGGAGCAGCGCCTCGGGCGATGGGGCCGCATCGCCCGAGGCTGCGTCGCGGGAGGCCCGCAGCGCGAGCTCGGCGCGCCGGGAGGCGCTCCGACGCCGGTTGCGCGCGGCATTGGCCACGATCTGGAGCAGCCACGGTCGGAACGCGGCGCCGGGCCGAAAGCGATGCAGGGCGGCGTGTGCGCGGAGGAAGCCCTCCTGGGCCGCGTCGCGGGCCTCATCGGCATCACCGACCACCAGGTAGGCGGTGCGGAACGCGATCTCCTGGTACCGGCGCACGAGCTCCTCGAAGGCCGGCGCGTCGCCGCGCCGGGCCGCTTCGATCCATTCGTTTTCGAGCAGTGGACGGCCCTCCACCTCTGCCCCTCGTACACCGCCGGCCCCGCGACGGTTCCGTCATCGTGCCGCAAACGAAGAGGCCCGGCGATCGCTCGCCGAGCCTCTCTCTCTTGGTCAGGTGGCGGTTAGCGCCGCGTGCTGAAGCAGTTGCTGCAGTAGACCGGCTTGGAGCCGGTGGGACGGAACGGGACGCGCGCCTCGCCGCCGCACCCGTCACAGGTGGCGGTGAACATCTCGCGCTGGCCGCCGCCGTAGCCGGAGCTGGCCCCGTAGCCGGAGCCGCCGCCGTAGCTCGACCCGCTGTAGCCGCCGCTGGATCCGCTGTAGCCGCCGCTCTCGCCACGCGCGGCCTTGCGGGCGGCGCGGCAGGACGCGCAGCGGCGCGGATCGCTGAATTCCTTCTCCGCGTAGAACTGCTGGTCACTCGCGGCGAAGACGAATTCCTGGTTGCAATCGACGCAGCTCAGGATCTTGTCTGAATAGGTGGATGGGGTGAACAAAGAGAAAACTCCTTCTCGTGCGGCCTCAGCGATCCTGTCTCGCCGTAAAGCCGTGAGGAGGAGTGAACGTCGATGCCGCGGTTGATATGTGCCCCGCGCTCGGGGCGTTGTCCACGCACCGTACCACATCGGCCCGGATAAGCAAGCATGACCCGCTGGCACAATGTCCCGGATGCGCGCCGTGGGACAGTGGATCGGCGGTCGTGACGGCCTGCTCGGCCTGGTCGCGGGGGCCATCGGCCTGACGATCGGCTACGTCGATTCGCGGCCGTCTTGGGACGACACCGGGATCACTGTGGCGCTGCTACTCCTGACCTCTGCGATGGCAGCCGGCTTCTCGGGCCGGCGGCCCTGGCTCTGGGCCATCCTGGTCGGCATCTGGATCCCGCTCTTTGAGCTGTGGGGCCCGGGCGGGACGGCCTCGCTGTCTGCCCTCATCATCTCGACCCTGGGTGCGTTCGGGGGTTATGCCCTGGTGCGGTGGAGCGGCCCCTCCGGCCGCTAGAGCCCGTCGCCCGTCTTCGTGATACGGCGCCGGGTCTGGACGTCCACCTTCGACTCGCGTCCCTCGTGGGCCGGATGCTCGACCAGCGCGATCAGGCGGCTGGACATGAAACGACCGGTGCGCACCGGCGTCCCACCGCGCGTCACCTCGCTGACCTCGACCACGCCGCGGCTGGTGGTGACCTCGATCCGGCGTCCCGCGCGGGTCGCCTCGATCTCGAAGGTCTGCGTCCCCTGGCCGGTGTCCACCACCGCCTCGACCCGATCGCCCTTCATCGTCCAATGCTAGCCGGATATGCTGCTCGCGGAGTGACGCCATGACCGATCGATTCGTCTCGCGCGGGTTCGTCGGGCGCGCCCGGGATCCTGGCGACAGGGCCGCTCGCATACCGCCCGGCCAGTACCTGACCGAGGGGTTCCCGGTCCTCTCCGCTGGCCCGACTCCAGGGGTGCCGCTCGATACGTGGGAGTTCACGATCACCGGCCTGGTCCGGGCCCCGATGCGATGGAGCTGGCAGGAGTTCACCGCCCTCCCATCCCGGGACTGGACGGTCGACATCAGCTGCGTCACGAAGTGGACGAAGCTCGATACGCGCTGGCACGGCGTGAGCCTCGACGACCTGCTGGGCGCCGTGGAGATCGAGCCGCGAGCCGGGTTCGTGACGGCCCATTCGTATGGCGGCTACACCACCAACCTGCCGATCACCGACCTGCTCAACAACCAGGCCTTCGTGGCCTGGGAGTACGACGGCACACCGCTCGAGCCGGCACATGGCGGGCCGGCGCGGCTGGTCGTACCCCACCTCTACTTCTGGAAGAGTGCGAAGTGGGTTCGCGGCCTCCAGCTCCGCGAGGATGATGAGCCCGGCTTCTGGGAGTCGCTCGGCTACCACAACCGCGGCGATCCCTGGCGCGAAGAGCGCTATTCGGGCGACTGAAGCCAACCCGAGACCGATGCCCGAGCCGCTCGCCTGGCAGATCTCCACCGTCAGCGCCATCCGCGTCGAGACGCCGGAGGTGAGCTCCTTTACGCTCAAGCTGCCGGCCTGGCGCCGACACCGAGCCGGGCAGCACTACGACGTGCGGCTCACCGCGCCCGACGGCTACCAGGCCCAGCGCTCCTACTCGATCGCCTCGCCCCCATCGCGCTCCGGCGAGGTCGACTTGACCATCGAGAAGATCGCCGATGGCGAGGTGTCGCCCTACTTCCACGACGTGGTCGAGGTGGGGGACCAGGTCGAGGTGCGCGGCCCGATCGGCGGCTACTTCGTCTGGGAGCCATCCCTTGGCGGCCCGCTGCTCCTGGTCGCTGGCGGCTCGGGCGTCGTGCCGCTCATGGCCATGCTGCGTGAGCGCGCGGCGTCCGAGGCCATGCCGCAAGCGGTCCTTCTCTCCTCGTCCCGCTCGATCGACGAGGTCATCTATCGGGAAGAGGTGTCCAGCCTTGCAGCCAACGATGCCGAGCTGCGGGTGATCCAGACGCTGACGCGCTCCCAGCCCCCCGGCTGGACCGGCTACGACCGGCGGATCGATCGCGCGATGCTGGCGGAGGCGATCGCCGCCGCCGGTACGCAGCCGCTCGTCTACATCTGCGGCCCGACCCTGCTGGTC
>DATCOX010000049.1:0-2302 GCA_036564495.1 Candidatus Limnocylindria bacterium | reverse complement strand
GAGCTCGACCACGACGAGGAGATCTGGGTCGGGTTCACCGAGCGGATCATCCGCGCAATGGGGGGCGACACCGACGGCGCCTACGAGTGCGCGGTCGAGATGACGCGGGCGTGGGAGCATTCGCACAACTTCGAGCTCTTCGAGGACGTGCTGCCGGTCCTCACCGAGCTGCGCCGGCACGCTTTGCGGATCGGGCTCGTCTCGAACACCGGTCGCGACCTCGCCGCCTTCGTCGAGCACCACGGCCTCGACGTCGATGCGGCGATCTCGTCGCGGGATCACGGCAAGGTCAAGCCCGACCCGACGATCTTCCGCGTGATGCTCGACCGGCTCGGCGTCCGGGCCGACGAGGCCGTGATGGTGGGCGACTCGCTCGAGGACGACATCGAGGGCGCCCGCGCCGCCGGGATCCGGCGGGCATTCCTGCTCGACCGGGAGAACCGCCATCCGGAGCTCGGGGATCGCCTGCCCGATCTGTTCGCGCTCCCGGCCGCTCTGGGACTCCAGTCGGGTTGAGCGCAGGGCGAACGACTACACTCCGCCGGGTTGCCTGACCGGTCGATTGCGCAGGAGGAGAAGCGCCGGCTGCTTCTGGATGCAGCGGTGCGGGTCTTCGCACGCAAGGGCTACCACGCGAGCCGCGTCGGCGACATCGCGGAAGAGGCAGGCGTGGCCTACGGGCTGCTCTACCACTACTTCGAGTCGAAGGAGGACGTGCTTCGCAGCGTCTTCCGGGAGACCTGGCGAGCGCTGATCGAGACGATCAGGAGCGTCGAGCAGGCCGGCGACCCGCCGCGGGAGCAGCTGCGAAAGGTGGCCGAGATCCTGCTGCGCTCCTGGCGCCGGGACCCGGACCTCGTGCGCGTGCTCGTGCTCGAGGTGACGCGGAGCCAGTACCTGCCCGGTGAGATGGACGAGATCGCGGAGTCGTTCGCGGCGATCCAGGAAATCCTCGAGCGGGGCCAGGCGGACGGCACGATCCGCGGCGATCTCGATGCGCGGCTGGCGAGCTATGTCTTCTACGGCGCCGTGGAGGAGCTCCTGACCGGGTGGGTGCTCGGGCGGCTGCCGGACACCGAAGAGGACGTCGCCCGCGCAGAGCACACGCTGGTCGAGATTGTCAGCGGCGGGCTGGCCCCCGACCTCGCGACCACTCGGGCCTAAGGTGGAGACGACACCCGCGACACAGGCCCTGGCCACCGTGCCCCCGGTCCAGCGGCGGTTGATGTGGAAGCTGGGACTCGGTGCCTTCGGGCTCGCCTTCTCGATCACCACGACCGCGGCCTATCTGCCGCCGCTGCTGCACCGGTTCACCGATTCCGGCGGCCTGATCGGCGCGATCCTCGGCGCGGAGGGCATCTTCGCGCTGACGCTTTCGCCGATCATCGGCCCGTGGAGCGACTCGTTCCACACACCGCTGGGCCGGCGCAGGCCGTTCATGTTCGTCGCGCTCGGCCCAATGGGCTTCTGCCTGCTGCTGATGCCGTTCATGCCGAACCTCTGGACGACGGTCGTGATCGTGATGTCCTTCTTCTTCGCCTACTACCTCTACGAGACGCCGTACCGGGGGCTCTACCCGGACGTGCTCCCGCCGGAGATGTTCGGCCGCTCGCAGGGGATCCAGCACATCCTGCGCGGAATCGCCCTCGGGGTCGCGCTCGTCGGCGGCGGCCTCTTGTTCAAGCTCTGGCGGCCTTCGCCGTTCATCCTCGCCTCGATCCTGACGACCACCGCATGTGGGTTGGCGATCGTGCTGGTGCGGGAGGACGGCGGGCACGGCCGTGTCTTCGAGGGCTTCTGGGCCTACATCCAGCGGAGCTGGCACATCTTCTGGGAGGACGGGGACGTGCGGCGGTTCCTGCTTGCGAACTCGGCCTGGGAGGGGGCTTTCGCGGCGGCGAGGACCTTCGTCGTGCTCTACGTCATCGACGGGTTGCACCAGTCGAAGGTGCTCTCGTCCGCGGTGCTGGGGGCGGTGGCGGTGGGCTACGTGATCGCGGCGATCTTCGCCGGACGGCTCGGGGATCGGTTCGGGCTTGCGCGCGTGATCTTCTTCGCCTCGTTCATCTACGGCGGCGGTTGCCTCGTGGCCGGGTTCGCGCAGCAATGGCACGACTGGTACTTCGGGCTGATCATCGGCGTCTCGATCGCCGGCGGCACCGTGATGACGCTTGCGTGGGGGCTGCTCTACAAGATCGTTCCGGTCGAGCATCGGGGCGCGGTCTCAGGCCTGGCCACGACCACCAAAGGGATCGGGCTGCTCGTCGGTGCGCCGGTCGCGGGGCTGGCGATCGACCTCGCG
>DATCOX010000036.1:0-13524 GCA_036564495.1 Candidatus Limnocylindria bacterium | reverse complement strand
TCGGGCCGTGTATCCCATGCGCCCACCACGCTCGTGAGGCGACAGTGCTCATGGAAACCCGTTCCATTTGCATGAAAGAGGTGGCTTCCATGACTGGGAGATTGCGAGGGCTTGGAATCGTCCTCGGACTCATCGGCATCGTGTTCGTCGCGGCCGGTGCATTTGCATTCATGAAGACCCAGGAGGGGTACAGGTCCCTGAACGCCTTCAGCGCGGCACAGGACGTCCAGCTCACCTACAACGACAAGGGCCAGTTGGCCAACCCCGCGGGCGACACCGAGGAAGCGCAGGCCATCATGGCGCTGCTGACCAAGGACTGGGGCTACCCGGTGGCAACCTCGGATCTCAATCCGAACGACCCGATCGTCAACACCGCCAGCGAGTACATGTTCCAGATGGCGACGATCGCCTACCACACGCTTCACAGCACCGTGACGGTCGTCCTAACCGAACCGGTCACATACCAGGGCAAGACCTACGCGGCTGGCAGCTATGACGTCCCGATCGCGGGGCGCTACTTCTCGCAGCTTGATCGGTCCGATCCCCTCCAGGGGCCGGCCCGGACCCAGGCGTGGAGCGCACTCGCGCATGGTCTCATCGGTGAGCTGGGAGTTGGCACGGCGACAGCGTCAGCCCTGCAGCTGGCACTGGCGATGGCTGGTCTGCTCGCCGGGCTCGGTGGGACGCTGATCCTGACCGGTGCGGGGCTGGTGTGGGCCACCCGTCCCGAGACCCAGCCGGTCCCGGTCTTTCGGCCGGCCAGCGTTCCGGCCTAGTCGAGCAACGTTGATCCCGGTCATCTGACCGGCAGTGCAAAGGAGCCTGGCCCCGAGCGAGTACCCACCCGCTCGTCAGAGGGCCGGGTTCCGCAATTCTTCGCGGAGGTGTTTGATGCGGATCGTGGTAGGGGTTGACGGATCCAGCGCCTCGCTGACCGCTCTCGGGCTGGTGACAAGCACGGCCTGGCCGGCCGGTACGCAGATCCGGCTCGTGACGGCATCCGAGCTGCCTGTCGACCGGTCGGGGATGGCACGCACCTCCAGTGCCATCGCTTTGGACGGGGCGAAGCACGGGGGGCTCGACAGCCTCCATCGGCTTGCAGAGCGCCTTCGCCACAACGGCTATCCCACGGAGACGGTGATCGTCCGAGGTCGACCGGCCGACATCCTCCTGGCCGAGGCCAATGCGCTCCGGGCCGACCTCATCATCGTCGGCAGCCGGGGGCTCGGTGTGACTGCATCTGCGCTCCTGGGGTCGGTCTCGGCGGCACTCGTCGACCACGCCCCATGCCCGGTCCTGGTGGCGCGCGGAGAGGCCGTCACGCGGATCCTTCTCGCCACGGACGGGTCTCGGAGCTCCGAGGCGATCCCCTCCGTGCTGCTTGCCTGGGGGATCTTCCGCGACGCGCCGATCGACGTCCTGAGCGTGGCGCCGCCGTCCGGCATGGGCGAGGTGCCATTCCTCGTCGCCGGGCTGGTGAGTGGTGGCCAGCGGCTTGCCGATGCACGGCACGAGGTCGACCGCTATCGGGTCATGGCCGATGAGATGGCCGCCCGTCTGACGGCCGGCGGATGGCACGCCAACGCGATGGTGCGGGCTGGCGAGGCTGCCCAGGAGATCGAGGCCGCTGCCGCCGAATGGGGCGATGACCTGATCATCACCGGCTCGCGTGGCCTGAGCGGCCTCGGGCGCCTGCTGCTCGGCAGCGTCGCGCACCACGTGCTGCTTCACTCGCGCGGCTCAGTGCTGGTGATGCGGGGCCACGTCCCCGCGCCCCAGACTGCGGCCTATGGGCCGGCCCTTGTCACGCCGCTTGGTCGAAGCTGACCTCGACCAGCGGGGAGCGCGCCATCATCAGGTCGAGGTCCGTACGACCCCAGTTCTGTGCGACGCGCTCCATGACGGCCCGCCGCTCGACCGGCTCCACGATCGCGCGGGCGGTGGCCGGCAGATCGGCCTTGACGGCGCCCTTGAGGTGGAAGGTGAAGCGGGGATTGGCCACGAGGTTCGCGTACCAGCCCCGGCGTCCGGGCAGTCCGCTGATGATCACGCGGCCGTCGATGTTATGGAAGACGAGCTCGATGCGACGAGGCTCTCCGGTTCGTTTGCCGATAGTGGTGATGTCGATGGTATGGCCGCGCGAGAGGGCGCGGGCGATGCGTGATTCCTGGTCGTTCTCGGCGACCGAATAGTTGCTCATGCAACCACTATACACCTCCTGGCTACGCGACGATATCGAACGTCTGTTCTCATCGACGGAGCCGCGCTAGACTGAGCCGATCGTGTCCAAGGCGGATCCGCTGGCACCCTTTTCTGCCCCCACCCGCGCCTGGTTCGGCGAGGCCTTCGCGGAGCCGACCCGAGCGCAGGTCCTCGGCTGGGCGGCGATCTCGGCAGGCCGGCACACGCTGCTCCACGCCCCAACCGGCAGCGGCAAGACCCTGGCCGCCTTCCTGTGGTGCCTTGACCGTCTCTTTACCGATGCCGCCCCGCGGCGGCGCGAGCGGAGGCTGCGGGTCCTGTACGTCTCGCCACTCAAGGCGCTCACCTACGACGTGGAGCGCAACCTGCGAGCCCCGCTCGCCGGCATTCGCCGCACGGCCGAGCGTCTTGCTCTCGAGCTGCCCGAGGTGCGCGTCGCATCGCGCACCGGCGACACGCCCGCGGACGCCCGTCGGCAGCTGGTGCGCGACCCGCCCGAGATCCTCGTCACCACGCCCGAGTCGCTCTACCTGCTCCTGACCAGCCAGGCGCGCGAGTCGCTGCGCGGGATCGAGTACGTGATCGTGGACGAGGTGCACGCCATGGCAGGGACGAAGCGCGGCGCGCACCTGGCCGTCTCGCTCGAACGGCTCAGCGCGCTGACGGATGCGGAGCCGCAGCGGATCGGGCTCTCGGCCACGCAGCGACCGCTCTCGGCCATCGCCGCCTTCCTTGGGGGCGTTGGTCGTGAGGTTGCGATCGCGGACGCGGGCGCAGGAAAGACACTTGACCTCGAGGTGATCGTGCCAGTGGAGGACCTGGCGCACCTCGCCGAAGGGACCGATGAGTCCGACGGCCCGGAGAAGCGCCACTCGATCTGGCCGAGCATCTATCCGCGCCTGCTGGAGCTCATCCGGGCGCATCGGTCCACCTTGGTCTTCGTGAACTCCCGCCGCCTGGCGGAGCGGATGAGCAGCCGCATCAACGAGCTGGCCGGCGAGGAGCTCGTCCTGGCACACCACGGCAGCATCGCGCGCGAGCAGCGGCTCGAGATCGAGGAGGCGCTGAAGGCAGGCCGCCTGCCGGCACTCGTCGCGACGTCGAGCCTTGAGCTGGGGATCGACATGGGCGCGATCGACCTGGTCGTGCAGATCGAGGCGCCGCCCAGCGTAGCGGCCGGCCTCCAGCGCATCGGCCGGGCCGGGCATCAGGTTGGGGAGCCGTCGGTCGGCAAGATCTTCCCGAACCATCGCAGCGACCTGCTCGAGGCGGCGGTGGTGGTGCGACGCATGCTCGACGGCGCGATCGAGGAGACACGTATCCCTCGCAACCCGCTCGACGTCCTCGCCCAGCAGATCGTCGCGACCTGCGCCATGGAGCCCTGGACCGTCGATGCCCTGCATGCCCTGCTGGTCCGCGCGGAGCCGTTCCGCGAACTGTCGCGGCAGCAGCTCGAGGGCGTGCTCGACATGCTCTCCGGCCGCTATCCGTCGGACGAGTTCGCCGAGCTGAAGCCGCGCGTCGTGTGGGATCGGGCCCTCGACACGGTCCAGAGCCGCAACGACGCGCGGGTGGTGGCGATCGTCTCGGGCGGCACGATCCCCGATCGGGGCCTCTTCGGCGTCTTCCTGGCCGGCGAGGAGGGAGGCCGGGGCCATCGCGTGGGGGAGCTCGATGAGGAGATGGTCTACGAGAGCCGCGTTGGCGAGGTCTTCCTGCTCGGCGCCTCGTCGTGGCGCATCGACGAGATCCGCCCGGACCGCGTCATCGTCACGCCCGCCCCCGGCCAGCCCGGGAAGATGCCGTTCTGGCACGGCGACGCACTCGGCCGCCCGGTCGAGCTGGGGCGGGCGATCGGCGCCTTTGTGCGCGAGATGGATGGCCTCGAGCCGGCGGTTGCCGAGGCGCGCCTGCGCGATGACCATTTCCTCGACGAACGGGCCGCCCGCAACCTCCTCGCCTACCTCGCCGAACAGCGTGAGGCGACGGGGACCGTGCCCTCCGACCGGGCGGTGGTGGTCGAGCGCTTCCGCGACGAGCTCGGAGACTGGCGGGTCTGCCTGCTGACGCCGTTCGGCGGTCGGGTGCACGCTCCGTGGGCGATGGCGATCGAGGCGCGACTTGCCGAGCAGGGCCAGCTGGTGCAGGCGATCTGGACCGATGATGGCATCGCCCTGCGATTGCCGGAGGCGACCGAGCCGCCGCCGGACGACCTCTTCCTGGTGGACCCCGATGAGATCGAACGCCTGGTGACCGATGCGCTGGGTGGGACGGCCCTCTTCGCGTCGCGATTCCGGGAGAACGCCGCGCGGGCCCTTCTCTTGCCTCGCCGGCGACCGGGGCAGCGAACGCCGCTCTGGATGCAGCGACAGCGCTCCTCCGACCTGCTGGCCGTCGCCAGCCGCTACGGGTCGTTCCCGATCATCCTGGAGACCTATCGCGAGGTGCTGCGCGACGTCTTCGACCTGGCGGCGCTGGCCGAGATCCTGCGGGGCATCCGTTCCCGCCACATCCGTGTGGTGAGCGTTGAGACGCGATCGCCGTCGCCGTTCGCGTCCGGGCTTCTCTTCAACTGGATCGGCGCTTACATGTACGAGGGCGATGCCCCGCTAGCGGAGCGCCGTGCCCAGGCGCTGGCCCTCGACCGCGAGCTGCTGGCCGAGCTGCTCGGCGAGGAGGAGCTGCGCGAGCTGCTCGATCCGGAGGCGATCGCCGACCTCGAGCTCGAGCTGCAGGGGCTCGTCGGTGGGCGTCGTGTCCGCACCCTCGACGGCATCCACGACCTCCTCCGCCGTGTCGGGGATCTGCGATCGGACGAGGTGGCCGCCCGCACCGACCTCCCCGAACCGCTCGCCGCGCTGGAGGCGCTGGAATCCGATCGTCGCATCGTGCCAGTGCGCCTGGCTGGCGAGGCACGCTGGATCGGGGTCGAGGAGGTCGCCCGCTATCGCGACGCGGTCGGCGCCAGCCCGCCACCGGGCGTGGCCGAGACCTGGCTGGCGGCACGCGAGGCTGGGCCGCCGCTCGATGCGCTCCTGCTCCGCTGGGCGAGGACCCATGCGCCGTTCACCGCCCTCGCCCCGGCCGGACGCTGGGGGATCGCGCCCGATCGCGTCGAGGAGCGCCTGCGGGCTCTGGTCGAAGCCGGGCCGCTGGTGGAGGGGTCATTCCGCCCGGGGGGTGCGGAGCGCGAATTCGCCGATCCCGAGGTGATGCGCGCCCTGCGACGACGCTCGCTGGCGCGCCTGCGGCGCGAGGTCGAGCCGGTGCCGGTCGAGGCGCTCGCCCGCTTCCTGCCCGCCTGGCACGGCGTCGGCAGCCGCGCCTCGGGGAGCGCTCGGCTGCTCGAGGTGGTGACGCAGCTCGAGGGATACCCGATCCCGGCGTCGATCTTGGAGCGCGACGTCTTGGCCGCTCGCGTCGCCGGCTACGCGCCGCGCCTTCTCGATGAGCTGGGAGCGGCCGGCGAGGTCGTCTGGATCGGCCGCGGACCGATCGGCCGCGACGACGGCCGGCTCGCGCTCTTCCGCCGCGACCGCGCCGAGCTGCTCGCCTCGGCGGGCGCATTCGAAGCCGGCGACCGACCGACCGGCCCGCTGCATGACGCGATCCGGCAGCAGCTCGAACGGCGCGGCGCGACCTTCTTCGCCCAGCTGCGCGCCCAGGTCCGCGACGCACGCAGCGACGACGAGCTGCTCGACGCCCTCTGGGACCTCGTCTGGTCCGGCGAGGTCACGAACGACACGCTCGCGCCGCTCCGAGCGCTGTCGCTGCCGCGCTCGCGATCTCGTAGCACGCGGCCCGGACGGCCCGGATGGCCCGGCGGGACCGGCCCGCCACGCGCTGCCGGACGGTGGTCGCTCGTGGCCGACCTCGTCGGGGAGGGGCGCTCGCCGACGGAGCGCAGCCACGCCCAGGCGATCGCGCTGCTGGAGCGGCACGGTATCGTGACCCGCGAGGCGGTGCTGGCCGAGGGCCTCGCCGGGGGCTTCGCCTCGGTCTATGGGGTCCTCAAGGCGACGGAGGAGGCCGGCCGGGCCCGTCGCGGCTACTTCGTGGCGGGTCTGGGAGCGGCGCAGTTCGCGCTCCCCGGAGCCGTGGATCGACTCCGCGCCGCGCGGGAGCACGACCCGGACGCCGGTCCCGAGATCGTCTTGCTGGCTGCCGCCGACCCCGCGCAACCGTATGGGGCGGCGCTTCCGTGGCCGAGGGATGCCGAGGCGGAGCGGCTGCCGCTGGCGCGGGTGCCGGGCGCCTACGTCGTGCTGGCGGACGGCGCTCCGGCGTTGTACGTGGAGCGAGGGGGTCGCGGGCTCGTCACGCTGCCCGCGCTGGCGGATCCGGAGCTCGCGGGGCTGGCTGTCGCCGCCCTGCCGCGGCTGCTTGCCCCATCGGGCCCGCTGCGCGAGCTCCGCCTGGAGCGTGTGGATCGTATCCCGCCGGCGGAATCGGGTCTGGCCGAGCTGCTGCGAGGGATCGGCTTCCGGCCGTCGTATCGCGCCTGGCTGCTGCGACCCTGAGTCCGGGCACAAAAACGTCCCGGAGGAACCTCACCCCGACCCCTTGATGCAATCTCGGGACCGTGGTCCGGCTCCTCCGGAACAAGACGAACTCTAGGGGCTGCCCCTGGGTCTGGCTAGGGGACTTCTCCACGAGTTTTCGGCGAGGCGGGGAAGTTATCCACGTCCCGTCCACACGCGGTGGCGGTTCCTGCGCTCAGACCAGGAACGGGAGGATGGGCTCAGGCAGGCTCGAGTCGCACCGGAGTGTCCAGCTCCAGGCCCAGGACGTCCGCCGCCGATCCGAGGTTGACCGCCAACGCGGGACCGGCGTAGTCGGCGTCCTCGAAGAGGAGCGGGGAGCCGATCGGCACGTCGCCGAAGGTCCCCACCCACGGGACCCTGACGCGAGCCGCCTTGTGGGCGCCGCGATCGGGCAGGACCAGGTCGAACCACTGCTCGCCGCGCTGCATCTCGCCGAAGGCGGTGACGAGGTCCGACGTCTCGCCCGCCAGCCGGCAGTTGCCGAACGCGTCGATCAGCAGGACAGAGGTGTCGAGCCCTCCGTCGCGCGGCGTGGCGATCGGCAGCTCGATGGTCGTGACGTCGGCAATGTCGAGGGTCGGGCCGACCTCCTCGAAGGGGGTTCCGCCGGCAAGGTGCGCCGCGACCGGGGAGAAGATGTCGCGGCCATGGAACGTGTGCGAGACGCTCGGCAGCCACAGCGCCCGGTTCTCCAGGGCCCGCGCCGCGACGATCCCTCCCAGGGCATGCGCCGCGGGCACGAGCAGCCCGTTGTTGGGCCCGACCAGGTAATCGCCGCGGGCGACCTGCAGGGCGATCGGCCGGCGGGCGGTGCCAACCCCCGGATCGACCACCGCCACGTGCACGCCGATCGGGAAGTACGGGACGCTCCGCGCCAGCAGGAACGCGCCATCGCGCATGGCGAAGTGGCGGATGGCGTGCGTGACGTCAACGAGGCGCGCATCCGGCGCGATGTCGAGCATCACCCCACGGCATACGGACGGCGCGCTGGAGCCGACCCCAAAGTCGGTCATGAAGGAGATGAACGGTCGGTCGGTCATGCTCCGCATGCTAACGAACCCGGGCACGCTCAGCGCAGCTGGACCGTCTCCAGGTAGGTCGGCAGGTGCGCATCGAGCCCCATCGCGCGGATTCGGGTGGCAAAGGCCTCGGCTGCATCCGGATCGCCGTGGGTGACGAAGACGCGCTTGGGCCTCCCGTCTGCCGCGCTCGTGCCCCCCGCCTTCGCGAAGTTGCCGAGCCAGTCGTCGAGCTCATGCTCGTCGGCGTGCGCGGAGAAGCCCGAGATGACCCGGACGCGGCAGTTCACCGGATAGGCGACGCCGTCGATCTTGGCGACCTTCGCGCCCATCTGGATGGCACGTCCGAGCGTCCCCTCTCCCTGGTAGCCGATGAAGAGGAGCGTGCAGGCGGGGTCCGGCAGGAAATCCTTGAGGTGATGCATGATCCGGCCGCCGGTGAGCATCCCGGAGCTGGCCACCAGCATCAGCGGGCGCGGTTGCGTCTTGATCGCCTTCGACTGGTCGACCTCGTTGGTGTAGGTCTCGCCGGGGTAGATGAGCGGCGAATCGCCGGATTGGAGCAGCGCCGCGGTCTCGGCGTCGTAATCCTCCGGATGGCGCAGGTAGACGTCGCTTGCCCGGCTCGCCATCGGTGAGTCGAGATAGAGGGGCAGCCGCGGGATCCGCTGGTCGCGGTAGAGCTCGTCGAGGACCCACACCAGCTCCTGGGTGCGTCCGACGGCAAAGCTGGGGACGAGCAGCACGCCCTTATCCGTCGCGACCTCGTTGATCGCCGTGGCCAGCTCCTCGATCGCCTGCTCGTGCGGTGCGTGCTCGCGGTTGCCGTACGTCGACTCGACGAGCACGAAGTCGGCGTGGCTGACCGGAGTCGGGTCACGCAGGATCGGCGTGTCGCACCGCCCGAGGTCGCCCGAGAAGACGATGGTCGTCGTCGCCGCGCCGTCGGTCACCTTGAGCTCGACGATCGCCGAGCCCAGGATGTGGCCCGCATCCCGCAGCGTGGCGCTGATGCCGTCGATGAGCGCCACCTCCGCGTCGTAGGCGACCGGTCGGAATTGCTTGACCGTCTGGTCCACATCGTCCATCGAATAGAGGGCGGCGCGCGTCATCGTCATCCCCTCGGGGGCGGCGGCGCGCAGCTTGGCCGGCATCTGGGGGTTGTTCTCGACGGCCGCCTCATCGCTCGCCAGCTCGGGGGCCTGGGCCGCGGCGACGTCGGGATGCTTCTTGTGCCAGCGCGCTTCGGCCTCGGCCTGCAGCTTGGCGGCATCGCGGAGGACGATCTCGGTCAGGTCGGCGGTGCCGGCGGTCGTGTAGATCGGCCCGCGAAAGCCCGCCTTGACCAGGGCCGGGATGCGGCCGCAGTGGTCGAGGTGCGCGTGGGTCAGGACGAGGGCGTCGAGCGCCGTCGCGTCGAAGGCGAAGGCCATCCGATTGCGGCTGACCTCCTCGGGCGCTCCCTGGAACATGCCGCAGTCGACGAGGACCTGCCGCTCGCCGGCGGTGACCAGGAACTGGGAGCCGGTGACGGTGCCGACCGCCCCCAAGAACTGGATCGAGATGGCCATCGGCGGGAGTATGGCCGAAAAGCGTCGCGGGTATCATCGGCCTTCCATGCCGTTCCCCATCGAGCCGCCGGTTGAGCCGATGCTCGCCAAGCCGACCCCCGAGCTGCCGGTCGGCGAAGGGTGGCGCTATGAGCCGAAGTGGGACGGCTTTCGGGCGCTCGTCTTTCGCGACGGGCCGGAGCTGTACCTGCAGTCCCGCGACCTGAAGCCGCTGGACCGATACTTCCCGGAGCTCCTCGGCCCGCTTGGTGAGCTGGGCGGTCCCGGAGCCCGCTTCGTGCTCGACGGCGAGATCGTGATCGCCCGAGACGGCGGGCTCGAGTTCGAGTCGCTGCTCCTCCGCATCCATCCGGCGGCATCGCGTGTGAAGTTGCTCGCGGTCGAGACGCCCGCTTCGTACGTCGCGTTCGACTGCCTGGCGGAGGGGACCGATGACCTTCGCGAGGCACCCCTCGACGAGCGTCGCGCCCGGCTCGAGCGGCTCCTCGCCAAGACCCCGGCATCGGTCCTCCTGACGCCAGCGACGAGCGATCCGGCCATGGCCCGTCACTGGTTCGACGTCTTCGAAGGAGCCGGGCTCGACGGCGTCATCGCCAAGCGCGCCGAGCTGCGCTACCTGCCCGGCAAGCGCGAGATGGCCAAGATCAAGCACCTGCGCACGGCGGACTGCGTGGTCGCCGGCTTCCGCTGGCACAAGAACGGGCCGGGCACGATGGTCGGCTCGCTGCTGCTGGGCCTGTGGAACGACGCCGGGCAGCTGCAGCACCTTGGCGTCACCTCCTCGTTCACCGAGGAGAAGCGTCGGGACCTGGTCGGGTTCCTGGAGCCATATCGGCGCGATGCGCTCGACGGTCACCCGTGGCGCGAATGGAAGGAGTGGGAGGCGGCCGCGGAGGGGAAGCGCATGCCGGGTGCCACCTCACGCTGGAATCGCGGCAAGGACCTCTCTTGGGAGCCGCTCCGCCCCGAGCTCGTGTGCGAGGTCGCGTTCGACCATCTGCAGGGCGACCGATTCCGGCACGCCACCACCTTCAGGCGCTGGCGGCCGGACAAGCCCCCGGCCGAATGCCGCTACGACCAGCTGGAGGAGACGCCGCCCGCCCTGCTCGCCGATCTCTTCGGCGGGCGGTGACCGGCTACACTCCACGCCGCCGCGATCGTCCACACAAGGAGTGCCTGCGCCCGTGACCGACCAAGACCCCCACGCCGCCGTCAACGAGCTCGCCGACCGGTTCTGGGACGGGGTCCTCGAGCGCGACCCGGTGTTCGCCACCATCCTCGGCGACGACCGCTTCGACGACCTGCTGCCGGATCTCGGTGCCGCCGGCAGGGCGGCCGACGAGGCTGCCTACCGCGAGACGCTGGCTGAGGCAGAGGCGATTGACCCCGCCGGCCTCGAGCCGGAGCAGGTGATCACGCGCGACATGCTGATCCTCGTGGCCAGCACGCACCTCGAGGCGCTGGAGCAGAAGCAGTACCAGCTGGCGATCAACCACATGTTCGGCACCCAGACCATGCCGGTGCGGATCGCCCAGTACCAGATCGCCGACACGCCGAGGAGCCTTGAGCGGCTGCTGACCCGCTTTGGCGCCTATCCGGCGGCAATCGAGCAGGAGATCGAGACGCTGCGCGAGGGGGTGGCTGATGGCCGCACCGGCGCCGCGATCCCGGTGCGCAAGGAGATCGAGCAGATTGAGCGGATGCTCGCGCTTCCGGTCGAGGCGTTCCCGGCCGTGGGAATGGCCAACGTCGCCGATGACGCTGCGCGGGAACGGGTCCGTGCCTCGGTCGAGACCGACATCTATCCCGCGCTCCAGCGCCTCCGTGACTTCCTCGTCGACGAGTACGAGTCACATGCGCGTTCGGAGCCGGGCATCTCGAGCACGCCGGGCGGCGAGAAGGCGTATCGGCTCGGGATCCGCATGAACACCACCATCGACACGACGCCGGACGAGGTGCATCGGTTCGGGCTGGAGGACCTGGCGCACATCGAGGCCGAGAAGGACGAGATTGCCCGCCGAGCTGGCTACCGCGATCGGATCGGCTACGCCAAGGCGCTCAGCGAGGATCCAGCCAACCACACCTCCTCGCGCGAACGGATCGTCGAGCTGGCGGCTGCGCACACCGTGCGTGCCTTTGCCACCGCGCCCAGCTACTTCGGACGGCTGCCGCGGGCCGATTGCGAGGTGAAGGCGGTCGAGGAGTACCGCGAGCGGGAGGTGCCGCCCGCCTTCTACATGCCGCCCTCGATCGACGGGTCGAGGCCGGGCCAGTACTACCTGAACACGTATCAGCCCGATCAGCGCGACCTCCACAAGATCGCCTCGATCACGTTCCACGAGGCGACCCCGGGGCACCACTTCCAGCTCGCGATCGAGATGGAGCTGACCGGCCTCCCCGCCTTCCGCACGCTCGGCTCGCGCATGGCCGGCGCCGCCTATTCCGAGGGCTGGGGCCTGTACTGCGAGCGGCTCGCCGACGAGATGGGCCTGTACGAGTCCGATGCGGAGCGCTTCGGCATGCTCGACAGCCAGGGCTTCCGCGCGGCGCGGCTGGTCGTCGACTCGGGTCTGCACGCCTTCGGCTGGACCCGCGCCCGCGCCATCGAGCTGATGCACGAGCGCGGCTCGATGCCGCCCGTCGACGCCGAGATCGAGGTCGACCGCTACACCATCTGGCCCGGGCAGGCCCTCGCCTACAAGATCGGCCAGCGCGAGATCGAGCGTGCGCGGCGCGAGGTGAGTGAGCTGATGGGGGACCGCTTCGACCTGCGCGCCTTCCACGACGAGGTGCTCGCCCACGGCTCCGTGCCGCTCGCCACACTGCGTCGCGAGATCCCCGGCTGGGTCGAGGCGGCGGTGGCGCGCGAGGCCGCGCCGGCGCACTGAGCGTCGTCGTGCGTCCACCTGAGCGCATCGTTCTCGAAGGGCGCTTCGTCCGCCTCGAGCCGATCGAGGAGCGGCATCGCGACGACCTGCTGGCCGCCGCCGCCCAGGACCCGGCCACGTTCCGGTACATGGGGGCCGACCTGTCGGTCGGTCCCAGCGCCTGGGCTCCGTACTTGGCCGATGCCGTCCGCCCCGAGTACGTCGCGTGGGCGACGGTCGATGCCGCCACCGGCCGCGCCGTTGGCTCGACCCGTTTTGGCGACATCGCGCCCGAGCACGGTCGCCTTGAGATCGGATGGACCTGGATCGCGCCCACGCACCAGCGCAGCTCCACCAACACGGAAGGCAAGCTGATCCAGCTGACCTACGCCTTCGACGAGTTGGACGCCACCCGCGTGGCGCTCAAGACCGATGGACGGAACCTCCGCTCCCAGGCGGCGATTGAGCGGCTGGGAGCGCAGCGCGAGGGAACCCTCCGGAAGCACATCCGCATGCCGGATGGATTCATCCGGGACACCGTCTACTTCTCGATCCTCGCCGCCGAGTGGCCGGCCGTGAAGGCTCGGCTCGAGGAGCGCCTCAGCCGATGAAGGTCACCTGGCCGCAGGCGCTCGGGTGGCGCATGCAGCGCCAGCTGCTCGACCCGATCGGCTCCGTCTCCGCCATCGATGTCGTCCGCCGCCTCGGAGGCGTGCAGGCCCAGGTCGCCTCGTCCGCCGAGCTGAAGGTGCGCATCCGATGCTCCCGGTCGCGAGCCGGTGACGTGAGCCGCGCGCTCGCCGACGGCCGGCTGATCAAGACCTGGGCGATGCGAGGCTCGCTGCACCTGCTCACCCCGGAGGAGGGCGGCGCCTTCCTATCCATGCTTGCCGCGGGCCGATCCTGGGAGCTGCCGAGCTGGCAGCGCTATTTCGGGATGCAGGCGCGCCACTGGGATCGGATGCGCGCGGTGGTGCGTGAGGCCCTGGCCGGACCGCCGCTCACCCGGGAGGAGCTGATCGGCGCGATCCTCGAGGAACGCCAGCTGAGCCACCTCGGCGACGAGCTGCGCTCCGGCTGGGGCACCCTCTTCAAGCCGCTGGCCTTCCAGGGCGACCTCTGCTACGGGCCCAGCCAGGGCAACCGCGTCACCTTCACGCGCCCGGATCGCGCCAGCTCTCGATGGGCCGGCGTCCCGGATCCGGACGACGCCGCGCCGATCGTGATCCGCTCGTACCTCGCCGCCTACGGTCCGGCCACGAGCGACCAGATCCGCAACTGGCTGGCCCGTGGCCGGGTCAGCATCCGACGCCTGCGCGCC
>DATCOX010000132.1:0-5982 GCA_036564495.1 Candidatus Limnocylindria bacterium | reverse complement strand
CGCCTGGGCGGTCACGTCGCGCGATCCTACCCCGGTGCTAGCATCCACGCCTGATGCGCCAGACCGATCCCGCCCGCACGCCGGTGGTCGTGGATGGGCTGCGCACCCCGTTCGGTCGCTACGCCGGAGCGCTGCGAGAGGTGCGGCCCGATGACATGGCCGCGCACGTCATCCGCGCCCTGCTCGAGCGCACTGGCGTTGAGGCCGGCGCCGTCGACGACGTGATCGTGGGAGCGGCCAACCAGGCCGGCGAGGACAACCGCAACGTCGGGCGCATGGCCGCCCTCCTGGCCGGGATGCCGGTCGAGGTGGCGGGGCAGACCGTCAACCGGCTGTGCGGTTCCGGGATGCAGGCGGTCATCGCCGCGGCCCACGCGATCGTGGCCGGCGATGGCGACCTCTTCGTCGCCGGCGGCGTCGAGTCCATGACGCGCGCCCCGTTTGTCGTCGCGAAGGCATCGGCGGCGTTCCCCCGCGGCGAGCAGACGCTGTACGACACGACCCTCGGCTGGCGCTTCACGAACCCCCGCCTGGCCGATGCGTACTACCCGTACTCGATGGGCGAGACCGCGGAGAACGTCGTCGAGCGCTGCGGCGTGACACGCGAGGACCAGGACCGATTCGCCCTCGCCTCGCACCAGAGGTGGGCAGCGGCGCAGGCAGCCGGACGCTTCGCCGATGAGGTGGTGCCGATCGACGCTCCTGCCCCCAAGGGCGCCACCGTGACCGTTGATCGCGACGAGCATCCGCGCCCGGACACGACGCTCGAGCAGCTCGCTGCGCTCAAGCCTGCCTTCAAGCGCGAAGCTTCGGGATCAGTGACGGCGGGCAACAGCAGCGGCATCAACGATGGTGCCGCCGCGCTGCTGGTCACCTCCGAAGCGCGGGCACGCGAGCTCGGCCTGCGGCCGATGGCGCGCCTGATCTCGAGCGCGGTGGCCGGTGTGGATCCCGCGACCATGGGGCTCGGGCCGATCCCCGCCTCGCGCAGGGCCCTGGAGCGGGCCGGGCTGGCGGTCGACGATCTGGACCTCGTCGAGCTCAACGAGGCCTTCGCCGCGCAGGCGCTGCCGGTCATGCGCGAGCTGGAGCTCGACCCTGAGAAGGTGAACGTCAACGGCGGGGCGATCGCGATCGGTCATCCGCTTGGAGCGTCAGGCGCCCGGCTGGTGGCAACCCTCCTCCACGAGATGCGGCGGCGCGGCGCGCGGCATGGCCTGGCGACGATGTGCATCGGCGTGGGGCAGGGGATCGCCTCCGTCTGGGAGGCCGTCGACTAGGCTCCGGCAGCCCATCCGATCCAGCGCTCGACCTCCACGGTGATCGCCGGGCCGAAGTCCGTGGCCTGCCCATAGCGGGCATACCTCGACACCAGAAGCGTCTTCGCGTGGTCCCAATCGGGGCCGTTGACGGCGATTCGTGCCGTCCCATCGGCGCGCACCCACCATAGCCGCTCCCAACCGTCGTCGTACTCGTCGACGAGGAGCGAGACCCAAGGGTTGGTCTCGATATTCCGCAGGCGCGTCAGCGAGAGGCTGGCCTTCGGCTTGACCGTGTCGACGATCGAGTAGATCCGATCTCCCTCGACCGCGAAGGTGATGGGGACGATGTGCGGGCGGCCATCCGGGGTGACCGTGGCCAGGCGGGCGACCCGCGCCGCCGCGAAGCGCCGTCGAGCCTCGTCGGGCTCCAGGCGCATCGGTCTAGGCCAGTCGGAGCTGGGGCAGGACCTTCTCGCCGAAGGCGGCGATGAACTCGGCCTGGTTGCGGCCGACGTTGTGCACGTGGACCTCGTCAAAGCCCATGTCGATGAACTTCTGGATGTGCGCGGCGTGCTCGTCAAGGTCGGCGGAGATGAGGACCCGGTTCGTGAAGTGCTCGGGCCGGATCAGCTTCGCCATATTGGCGATGTCCTCCGGGTTGCGGATGTCCTGCTTGGGGAAGGCCATCCCGCCGTTCGGCCACTCGCGGACGGCGTTCGCCTCGGCGACGGCCTGTGTCTCCGCCCACGAGACGTGGATCTGGAGCAGCTTCGGCATGGTGTGCGGATCCCGGCCGCCCTGGAGGGCGCCCTCGGCGAACTTGTCCCACAACATGTGGATCTTCTCGTCGGCCGCGCCGACGGTGATCATCCCGTCCGCATGCCGGCCGGTGCGCTTGGCATTCATCGGCCCCGCGGTGGCGACGTAGATCGGGACCCTGTGCTCCGGCCGGGTGTACAGCTTGGCCGATTCGAGCGTGAAGTACTCGCCGTCGTGCCGCACCACGTCGCCGGTGAAGAGCTTGTTGATGACCTCGATCGCCTCGAACAGCATCGCGCTGCGAATGCCGACCTCCGGCCATTCGCCACCGATGACGTGCTCGTTCAGCGCCTCACCGGCACCCAGGCCGAGCCAGAAACGGCCCGGGTACATGGCCCCGAGCGTGGACGCCGCATGGGCGATCACCGCGGGGTGGTAGCGGAAGCCCGGACAGGTGACGGCGACGCCGAACGGGAGGGTGGTGCGCTCTCCCAGCGCCCCCATGAAGCTCCACGCGAAGGCGCTCTGGCCCTGCTGCGGGGTCCACGGATGGAAGTGCTCACTGACCATGAACCCCGCGGAGAATCCGGCCGCCTCGGCCTGGGGGCACCAGTCCAGCAGATCGGTGGGATGGAACTGCTCGAGCATGGCCGCGTAGCCGATCTTCGTCACGCCAACAGCCTACCCGAGTCGCTACCTCCCCAGATACGACGAGGCCGCCCCGCGGGAAGGAGGGACGGCCTCGAAACGATGACTGCGGGAGGTTTAGGTCGCGGGCGCGGGCTCGGGCGATTCGTTGGCGGCATCGTGTCGGAACCAGGGGAATCCGCCGTTGCCGCGGCCGGGGCCGAAGTGCGGGAAGTCGCCGGCGGCGAGCGCCGCGTCCAGCTTCGAGAGGAGCTCGTTCGCCCGCGTCTGGTCGAGGCCGTTGGCCACCGCCTTGTCGAGATCGGCCTTGGCAGCGTCATGGACGGCCTGGCTCACCGCGTGATAGTCCTTGCCCTGGGAGCTGGCCACGTCCTTCAACGAGTCGCCCTTGCGCAGCGCCTCCGTCAGCGCGGCCGGCGTCATGCCCAGTGCCTTCGCGGCTGCGCTCACGAGGTCTCCGCCGATGACCGCCTTTGGCCCGTGGCCGGGACCGAAGAAGGGATGACCCAGGAAGCGGCACGCGTTGCCGGTCGCGGCCTCGATCTTTGTCTTCAGGGCTGCCGCTCGCTCCGCGGTCAGGTCGCCGGCGGCGACCGCCGCGTCGATGGTGGCGACGGTGGCTGCCTTGGCGGCGGGAAGCAGGTCGCCGACGGAGACACCCAGCTTGTCGGCGAATGCCTTGGTCCAGGTGTCGCAGTAGGCGCCCTTGTCGGCGAGGGCGGCGGCCGATCCGCTCGCCGGCGATGCGGAGGGCGCCGCCAGCACGGCGTTGATCAGGGTGCCACCCACGAGCGCCGCGGTGACGAGGCCGCCGGCGATGCCCAGGGTCTTGAGGTTCTTCATCGGTGCTGATTCCTCGCTATGGCTCGTCGCTCATGCGACCGGATGCGGCGCAGCATCGGCGCTCGCGATCAAGAACGCGTCAAGATCGGGCCGATCGGTCTTGACATCGTCTGAATCGCCTGCCTCGTAGCATGCGTCACATGGTGCGCCCCAGGATCCTGATCGTCGAGGACGAGCCGCAGCTGCGCGGGCTGCTGCGGCTGTACCTCGAGCGTGCCGGATACGACGTGGCCGATGCCGGGGACGGCGACACCGCCCTTGCGGCGTTTGCGGCCGATGGTGCCGACCTCGTCGTGCTCGACCTGATGCTTCCGGGGATGCAGGGCGAGGCGGTCCTGCAGGCACTGCGCGAGGAGGCGAACGTCCCGATCCTGATCACGAGCGCGAAGCGCTCCGACGCCGAGCGCATCGCCGGCCTGCGGCTCGGCGCCGATGACTACCTAGCCAAGCCGTTCAACCCGCATGAGCTCACGGCGCGCGTGGCCGCGATCCTGCGTCGCTCCCGGCCCGAGCTCGCCGACGAGAGCGACAAGGTCATCTCGCTCGCGCATGGTCGTCTCCTCCTCGATCCGGTCTCGCGGCGCTACACGCTGGCCGACGGGGAGGGCGGGCGGCTGACTCCGGGGGAGTCCGCGCTCCTGGTGGCGCTGGCTCGGCGTCCCGGCGCCGTGCTGGCACGCGAGCAGCTGCTCGAGGCCGTTGCCCGCCGTCCCGACGAGGTGTACGAGCGCGTCGTCGATGTCCACGTCGCCAACCTGCGCCGCAAGCTGGGCGACGACGCGAGCGACCCGTGGCTGATCGAGACGGTGCCGAGCACCGGGTATCGACTCGTGGCGGAGAGGGACACAGGGTGACCGCCCCGGGCGCCCCCAGTCAGCCCGCCGGCGGCCAGCCGCTGAGCGTTCGGCTGGCGCTGACCCTCTCCGTGGCCGTCCTGGCTGTCCTGCTCATCGCGGGGCTGGCGGTGAACCGCTTCGTGAGCGGGTCGCTCGAACAGGAGCTCAGCGCCGCCGAGCGAGATCGGATCACCGTGGTCGCCGGTGCGATCGGCGGGGTCGACCTCACCGCGCCGCGCGCGCTGCGCGGCGTCGAGCTTGTGCTGCGCCGCATGGCCACCACCATGGGTGGCCGCGTCCAGCTGATCGGCGCCGACGGAGCGCCGCTCGTCGACGTTGGCCGGCTCCCGCCTGGCGTCTCGGCGCAGACGATCTCCGAGCCGGTGCCCGGGTCGGGCGCGACGTTGCTGATCGACGTTCCGCGGGCCGACCGTGCCTTCCTGGGCGTCTTCAACCTGACCCTCGTCGTCGCCGGCATTCTCGCAATCCTGGCCGTGGTGCTGGCCGCGCTGTATCTCTCCGGACGCCTGACGCAACCGCTTCGCAACGTGACGGCGGCCGCCACCCGCCTCGGACACGGTGACCTCAGCGCCCGGGCGGTCGGCGGCGCCGATCGCGACTCTGCGGAGCTGGCCAGCGCGTTCAACGCGATGGCGGAGCGCGTCCAGCGATCCGAGATGCTGCGCCGCCGGGCCGCCAGCGACATGGCTCATGACCTGGCCACGCCGGCCACCGTCCTCGAGTCGCAGCTCCAGGCGATGGTCGACGGCGTGGTGCCGGCCGATCGCGAACAGCTCGATCGGGCGCGGGCCGCGGCGGGCGCGCTCTCGGGCGTGATCGTGCAGCTCGGGGAGCTGGTCGACGCCGAGTCGGCCGTCCTCCAGCAGCGACCACGGGTGGTCGGCCTCAACGAGCTGCTGGCGGAGGCGGAGCGGGCGATCGAGCCGCTCTTCCGGGAGCGTGGGGTGGCGCTGGCGGTCGCCAGGGGGGAGGACACGCTGCGCGTTAACGTCGACCCGACCCAGGTGGGGCGCGCACTGCGCAACGTCCTGGCCAACGCGGCACAGCACTCGCCAACGGGAGCCAGCGTGCGAGTGGCCGTTGAGACCTCGGGTGGCGAGGGGCTGGTTCACGTCTCGGACTCGGGCACCGGGATTGCCGCGGAGGACCTGCCGCACGTCTTCGAGCGCTTCTATCGGGCGGACCAGGCGCGAGCCGCGGGAGAGCCGCGGAGCGGCAGTGGAATCGGCCTCACCATCGCGCGAGAGCTGCTGGCGGCCAACGGCGGGCGCATCGCGGTAGAACGCACCGGTGCCGACGGGACCACCTTCGCCATCGCGCTTCCGCGCGCGAGCTAGGCTTCGGCGAGCTCCCAGCTGCGCGGTCGCGAGAGGGCCAGCCAGTCGTCGCGCAGGATGCTCATCACGTGGACGTCGTGATGGGCGCCGCGGTGGAAGCGGGATCGGCGCAGCACCGCATCGGTCTGGAAGCCCGCCTTCTCGTACGAGCGGATGGCGCGCTGGTTGAAGTCGAATACCTCGAGCTCGATCCGTTCCAGCCGCAGCTCGCCGAAGCCGACGTCGACGAGGGCGTTGAGCGCATCGGTCCCATACCCCTTGCCCAGGTAGCGACGG
>DATCOX010000122.1:0-5831 GCA_036564495.1 Candidatus Limnocylindria bacterium | reverse complement strand
CCCCTCGCCCTCGGCGCCGAGCCGATTGTCGGCCGGCACGCGCACGTCGTCGAAGTGCAGCTCGGCGGTCGGTGAGCCCCGGATTCCCATCTTGTGCTCGACCCGGGGTGCGGAGAAGCCCGGGCTGTCGGTCTCCACGATGAATGCGCTCAGGCCCTTGCGACCGGCATCGGGGTCCGTCGCCGCGAAGACCGTGATCAGGTTGGCGATCGAGCCATGCGTGATGAAGCGCTTGCTGCCGCGCAGGAGGTAATCGTCACCGTCGCGCCGGGCGCGCATCCGGATGCCGGCGACGTCGCTGCCGGCGCTCGCCTCGGTCAGGCCGAACGCGGAGACCCACTCACCGCTGGCCAGGCGCGGGAAATAGCGCGCCTGCTGCTCCTCGCTGCCGGCCAACATGATCGGCAGGGCGCCGAGCTTCTGGACGATCACGATCAGACTGGTGGTGGCATCGGCCCGTGCGATCTCCTCGACCACGATCGCCTGGGCGATGTTGTCGAGCTCGGTCCCGCCGAAGCGGGTCGGGAATGCGATGCCGAGCAGGTCCTGCTTGGCGAGCAGCTCCTTCAGGTCCCAGGGGAATTCGGCCGTCGCGTCGATCTCGGCCGCGCGGGGCGCCACGCGCTCCTCGGCCAGCTCGCGAACGACCGCACGCAGCTCCCCGTGATCGGCGGTTGGGCGGTAGGTCACGCGGATCCTTTCGGGAATCGAGAGGCGAAACGCCGGTCAGCAGGATACGCCCAGGCTCAGCCGATCGGCCCCTGCACCTCGACCTGGTCGCCGTTGATCCGGGCCCGGTACGCCATTTGCCGGGTCGTCGCCGGGCCATGCCGCACCGCCCCATCGCCCAGGCGGAACGCGGATGCGTGCCACGGACAGACGATCGAGTACCCCTCCAGCGTGCCCTCCGCGAGTGGGCCGCCAGCATGCGAGCAGGTCTCCTTGAGGGCCCAGACCAGGTCGCCGCGGCGAACCACCACCAGTCCGGTCGTGCCGAGCATGGCCTTCGTCGGCGTCCCCTCCACGAGCTCCGCCGCGGGGAGGACGGCCGTGAACTCCTTCGCCTTCTTGCCCCCGGCGAAGGCGTTGTAGTTGACCATGTAGCCGTACTTGAAGACGACGTGGCCACCGATGAAGGCGCCGGTGCTCAAGACGGCGTAGGCGACCACAATCAGCCAGCCCGCCGCCGCGTCGCCACCGGAGCGCAGGACCAGGAACGCGGCAATGAAGATGACGGTGGCGACGATGTTGATGAGGCCGTGCAGGCCGACGATGGCGCGCTCATCGCCGGTCGCGGTGTCCTTGAAGTCGGTGAGCCCGCTCACGATGGCTGACAGCGCGGCGAGGCCGGTAAGCGCCAGGACCCACAGCAGCGCGGTGCGGAGGTCCGCGACCCCGAACCAGCTGAGCACCTGGAGGAGGACCGCCACCGTTGACCCGCCGACCACGACGTCCACCACCACCGGATGCAGCGAATGGCCGAGCCACGACCCGTTGAGGAAGTCCTGGAGCAGCTTGCCGGGGCGGCCGAGGCCCCCGTAGATCGCGTCCATGACGCTCGCGGTACCGTTCCAGAGACGTGCCCACGGCCGGGCCAATCGCTCAAGCATCTCGATGCTCCCTACGGCAGCCGATACATCGGACCGTCAGCCGGCGACCTCGATCGCCCACTCGCGGAAGACGGCCAGGTAGCGGTCGATCTCGTCGTCGCTGTGCTGGACCGAGAGGGTCCATTGGTCATCGGGCGCGGGCGGGATGAGGATCCCTCGATTGGCCAGGAACCAGAACGAGGATGCCCACAGCTCGTCGTCGAGGCCGATGAAGTCGCGGTAGCCGGTAACGCGCTGCGGCGCGAACATGACGATCCCCTTCGGACCGACGTTGATCGCGTAGCCCGGCAGGCCGAACTCATCGACGATCGCCTGGCTGCCCGCCGTCAGCCGGTCGCCCATCGCCTGCAGGCGCGGGTAGACGTCGGGGGTCAGCACCTTGGTCAGCACCGCGAGAGCGGCCGCCATCACCAACGGCGACCCATTCATGGTCCCCATGTGGGCCACCCGGGACGTGCCGCCGAACGACGAATGGGTGAGGCTCGATTCGATGAGCGGTGCCTTTGCGCCGCCCTCGATCACGCGCATGACCTCCTCGCGACCGCCGAAGCCGCCGATGGGAGTCCCGCCGCCGATGCTCTTGGCGAGACAGAAGAGGTCGGGCTGGACGTTGAAGTACTCGGTCGCTCCGCCGTAGGCGATCACCACCCCGGTCTTCACCTCGTCGAAGATGAGCACCGCGCCGTGCTCGGTCGCCAGCTCGCGCAGCCGCTCGAGGAAGCCCGGCTCGGGGGGAACGACGCCGATGTTGAACTGCACCGCCTCGACGATGATCGCGGCGATCTCGCCGCGATGCCGCTCGAGGATCCGCTCCACGATCTCGGGCTGGTTGAACGGCGCGATCACCGTCTCGGCGATCCGGCTGCGCGGAATCCCGGCGCTGGTGGGCACCGTGTTCGGCGCCTCGACCTCGCCGATCATGTCGCGCGGCGGCTGGATGCTCATCAGGACGTCGTCGTGATGCCCGTGGTAGCCGCCTTCGAACTTGAGGATCTTCTCGCGACCGGTGTAGCCGCGCGCCACGCGGATGGCGTCCATCGTCGCCTCGGTGCCCGAGTTGCTGAAGCGGACCCGGTCAGCCCGGAAGCGGCGCTTCAGCTCCTCGGCGACCAAGATCTGCTCCTCGATCGGGAAGGTGAATGCGGTGCCGATGGCGGCTCGGCGCTGGATCGCCTCCACGAAGGCGGGATGCGAATGGCCGGCCGCGAGCACGCCCAGGGCCATGTCGAAGTCGAGATACTCGTTGCCATCGGCATCCCACATCCGCGAGCCGCGGCCCTCCGCGATGAAGAGCGGGTACGGGTCGTAGGTCTGGAATGAGCTCGCCACGCCAAGCGGCATCGCCTCGAGAGCGCGCCGGTGCAGCTCCGCGCTGCGGGGGGTGCGCGCGCGGTAGGCCGTCTCCTCGCGCTCGACGATCGACTTGACGCGGGCGCGATCGACCTCTCGACGTTCGACGATGGCCAAGATTCCCTCCTTCTGCGAGCCGATGCTAGCCGATCAGGGCCAGATTCGGCGGAATCCCCGGCTCTCGGCCCGATCCTGAACAGCCAGGTTCCAGGCCCCGGTCGCATCAGCCAGGAGCTCCGCCACGTCGCGCACCGCCACATCCGTGCGATCCAGGTCCGTGACGCCGTCGCGCAGCATGACGAGGCAGAACGGGCAGGAGGTGGCGATCGCTGAGGGCGAGGTGGCGAGCGCCTGCTCGGTGCGGCGGTGGTTGATGCGCTGGCCCTCACGCTCCTCCATCCACATCCGCGCCCCGCCGGCGCCGCAGCACAGCCCCTTGCGGTGGTGCTGTTCCATCTCGACGACCGACTGGCCGGGAACGGCCTCGACCACGCGCCGCCCCTCGTCATAGATCTGGTTGTAGCGGCCCAGGTAGCACGCGTCGTGGTACGCGACAACCGCCTCGTTGGTGCGGTCGGGTGTGAGGCGTCCGTCGGCGATGAGCGTGTCGAGCAGCTGGGTGTGGTGCACGACCTCGACCCCCGAGAGGCCGAATTGCGGGTACTCGTTGCGGATCGTGTTGAAGCAGTGCGGGCAGCTGGCGACGATCGTCCGCACGCTGTGATCGTCGTGAGCCGCGGTCAGCGTAGCCACGTTCTCCTCGGCCAGCATCTGGAAGAGGTACTCGTTGCCAGCACGTCGCGCCGGATCGCCGGTGCACGTCTCGCGCGGCCCGAGCACCGCGAAGGGCACATCGGCCTGCCTGAGGAGGGCGGCCATAGCGCGCACCACCTTGCGGTTGCGGTCGTCGAAGGCGCCGGCGCAGCCCACCCAGTACAGGACCCCCCTGTGCGCCGCTGCGCCTGACCCGTCGCCCTCGCCGAGGACCGGCACATCCAGCCCCTTGGCCCAATCAAGCCGCGCGCTGCGCGGCTGTCCCCACGGGTTGCCCGCGGTCTCCATGTTGCGGAAGGCCGCGTTGAGCTCCTTCGGGAAGCGGCTCTCTTCCAGGACCAGGTTGCGCCGGATCTCGACGATGCTGTCGACGTGCTCGATCAGGACCGGGCATCCTTCCACGCACCAGCCGCAGGTCGTGCACTGCCAGACGGCCTCCTCCGGGATCGCGTGGTCGACCAGCGGCAGCGAGAGTGCCTCCACGGCCCGTTCGCGCGCAAGGCTCAACGAGCTGTCCGAGGCCTCAACTCCACCCGCGGCACCGCCCTTGGCCGCACGTTGCGCGCCGGCGGCGGCCGCCAGAGCCGTCTCGGCCGCGACGATCTGGTCGCGGAGGCCCTCCATGAAATGCTTTGGGGAGAGGGTCTTGCCGGTCATCGAAGCTGGGCAGAACTCCATGCAGCGTCCGCACTCGGTGCACGACAGCCCGTCGAGTAGGTGCCGCCAGGTCAGGTCCTTCAGCCCCTTCGCTCCGAAGACCAGCTCCTCGCCCGGCGCTGGCTCCGCTTCCAGGTCCATCTTGCGCAGGGCACCGCGCGGCTCCAGGTTGCGGAGGTAGACGTTCGGCTCGCTGGTCAGGATGTGGAGGTGCTTGCTGTAGGGCAGGTACGTGCCGAAGACCATCACGAAGCCGATGTGGACCCAGGCGAAGATGCCGAAGGCGGCCGCAGCCGCACCGGCGCCGATCGGCGCGAGCAGCAGGGAGAGCGGACCTGCGAGCAGGGCTGTCATCCGGGCAGGGTCGTCCGGACGGGCCACGAAGCGGAGTGCGTCCCCGGCCACCTCGCTCCCCACGACCCCCAGGATCATGGCCAGGATGATGAAGGCGTCCCGGCTGAGCGCCAGGCGGACCGGTCGCTGGACAACCCTCCTCCAGGTGGCGTATGCCAGCGCACCCAGCACCAGGCCGATGAACAGGTTGGCGATCGCCACCGCCGCCTGCCAGGCGATTCCGCCGAGCGGCCAGCGCAGGATGGTCTCGATCAGGCCGTTGGTGAAGTAGTTCCCGGTCGTCACCAGCAGGACCAGGAAGCCCCAGAAGATGAACGCGTGCATCAGGCCCGGCCCGAGCTCGTTCAGGAGCCTCCGCTGGGCGATGACGTACACGATCACGCCCCAGATGCGCCGCAGCGGCTGATCGAGGCGCTCGATGGGTCTGCCGGCGCGGAGGACCGCCAGGTGACGGCTGGCGCGTCGCCAGAAGAGGGTGATCGCGGCAGCGGCCGGTAGCACGATCACCGGGTAGAACGGAATCGAGACCTCCACGCCGGCCATGCTACCCGCCGGTCGCCTTGCGCCGGAGAGGGATTCCGGCGCTAGTGGTCGCCGCCGCCAAGCTGCTCCAGAGCGTGGCGCAGAATCGGCAGCAGCGCCTGCAGCGACTCGGCAGCCCCGCGCGGCGAGCCGGGCAGGTTCGCGATCAGGCTCGTGCCCCGGACGCCGACCACGCCCCGCGAGAGTGCGGCCATCGGCGTCGATGCCAGGCCGGCCGCACGCATGAGCTCCGCCAGGCCGGGAATCTCGCGGTCGATGACGCGCTGGGTGGCCGCGGGTGTCCGGTCGCCCGGCGTCAGGCCGGTGCCGCCGCTCGTGACGATCACGCTCGTCCCCACATCTGCCAGCTGGGCGAGGGTGCCGGCGATGAGATCCTCGTCGTCGGGGATGACGATCGGCTCGGGCGCCACGTCGAACCCCGCCTCGCGCAACGTGGCGACCAGTGGTGGGCCGGATTCGTCCGCCCGCTCTCCGGCGGCCGCCCGCATGGAGCAGACGACGACGACCGCCTCGTGGACGACGGTGCCTGTTGCTGCGTCGCCT
>DATCOX010000106.1:0-21491 GCA_036564495.1 Candidatus Limnocylindria bacterium | reverse complement strand
GCAGCGTCATGACCGCCTCCTCGGCGACCTCTGCCGCCGGGGCCAATGCGATCCGCTCGCCCGCGGTCACCAGCCGCGTCGACAGCTCGAGGTCCTCCGTGAGCGCGGTGGCTTCCCAGCCACCTACCCGCTCCAACGCGTCGCGGCGCACGAACATGCCATTGCCGCGCAGCTCGGCGGTTCCATCCGTGGCGTGCCGCCCGCACTGGCTGGCCATGTCCATCAGCAGCTCCTCGTCCTGCGCCGCGGCGAACCAGCCGTCTCGCCGGTTATGGGCACGCCGTTGCGCCTGGATGGCCGCAGCGGCGGGCTCCAAGGCCCATGCGTCCATCACCTGGGTCAGGAAGGCCGTTGACACGCCGGCGTCGGCATCGACCACGCCGATCACCTCCCCGCGAGCGTCGTCCTGCGCGAAGGTCAGGGCCGCGCCCTTCATCCGCGGTCCGTCGTCGGGCTGGCGGCGTACGACCCGCAGCCGGTCCGGATGGTCGGCAGCGACCGCGCGGGCCAGCTCCCCCGTCTCGTCACTCGAGCCGTCGTCCACCACCAGGACGTCGAACCGCGGGTCGCCATCAGAGCTGTAGTCCAGCCGCACGAGGGCGCCGAGCGTCGCGGCGATCACCGGCGCCTCGTTGCGTGCCGCCACCATGAGCGTGACCCAGGGCCGCGGCGCCTCCGACACCGTCGCGCGTCGGGCGTCGCGCATCGACTGGTAGCCGCGCAAGGCGAGGTAGGCGACGTACACGAGCGAGATCGCGACCACCGCCTGCAGCGCGCGTGCCACCACCCCGAAGGTGATCGTCAGCCAGGCGATGAGCGCCGACGCGAGAAGGGTCGCCGCCGCCGCGATCCGGGCGGTCATGCCTGCGGAGCGGCGGGCGGAATGGGGGTGGCAGTCGGATCGGCCGCGTGCAGCCCCGCGGCTGCGTTGCGTCGCCACGAGGCGATCCCCAGCCCGAAGGTGACGAGGCCCAGGATCCCCATCACCACGGGGATCCCGGCGCCCGGGAAGACCAGGTTCAGCAGGTCGGCGCCGACGGGAGCGACGAGCACCGGTAGGAACGAGGCCACCGAGAGGAGTGTGTTGAGGATCCCGAAGATGCGGCCGCGCACCTCCATCGGCAGGTCCTCCTGCAGGGCCGTCTGGGCCGGGATGGCGACAAACGCATATTCGACGCCGGCCCCGATCGCGATCACCACCACGAGGGCAATCAGCGACAGGAGCGGGCTGAGCGCCGCGGGCAGGGTGTTCTCGATCGGTCGCAGCGCGGGCGACAGGAAGACGGTGACCGGCTTCACCAATGCCAGGGCGATCAGCGTGACTCCCATGGCAACCAGGCCACTATCAATCAGGAGCCGCCTGGGGATCTTCGCGCCGTAGGCGTTCAGGAAGAGGATTCCGATGACGGCCCCCATGCCGGCCGGGCCCATCACGAAGAAGAAGTCCTGCGGACGCAGCAGCAGGATGTCGGTCGCAAAGCCGGGCCCGATCGCGCCCATCACCGCGATCAGGCTGGCGGCGATCCCCAGGTAGGCGAGCGACCAGGCGATCTGCCGATGGGAGCGCACGAAGGCGATCCCTTCGTTGAGCTGGTCGAACACCGCGGTCAGCGCCTGCCCGGTCTCCCTGACGCCGATCTCCACGTGCTTCTCGGCTTTGACCGCAGGCAGCGGAATGATGGCGAGCGCGGCGAGGCCGAACATGACGGCCACCACGATGTAGACGGCGTTCACCCCGGTGGTCGTCAGGAGCAGCGGGCCCAGGAAGCCAAAGCCGATGGCGAAGGTGGCGTTGATCGTCAGGACGAAGGTCGAGTTGGCTGCCATCAGCTGCCGCCGGTCGACGAGGCGCGGGATGGCGGTCAGCTCCGCCGGGACGAAGAAGGCCGTCACCGTCGCCACCAGCAGGTTGATGACGAAGATGAGGGGCACGTTGCTGCCGACCAGCAGGAACAGGACGATCCCGCCCGCGCGAAGCAGGTTCGCCGCCAGCATGATCAGGCGGGCGTCACTCCGCTCGACGAGAACCCCGGCGATCGCGCTGAACGCGACCGCGGGCACCAGGAAGGTCAGGATCAGGATGGCGTTGGCCGTGTTCGACCGCGTGGCCAGCGCCACGGTCCCCATCAGGCCCGCCAGCACCATGTTGCTCGCCAGCTGGCTGAGGACCTGCGCCACCCACAGCAGCACGAACGAGCGGTTCTGGAAGACGGAGCGCGATGGCTCGGAGACGGGCATGTCGGCCGGCAGGTCGACGTGGGGAGGCAGCTCGACGTGGGCCATCGCTCAGGCAGGCATCTGTGGGCCGCGCTCGAGGTGCGCGGTGAAGCGTCGCTCGACGTCGAGACGGTCCATCAGGATCCGATGGCCGCAGCCCTCGCAGACGAGGCCGATGTCCGCGCCGAGCCGCGCCACGCGGAACTCCTTGCTGCCGCAGGGATGGGCCTTGCGCAGGGCGATTCGATCGCCGATGCGGAGGTCGACCGCTGCCACCGCTAGCCCTTCGCCTCCACGCCGGTCGCCCCGGTGAACGCGAACCTCGCCAGGCGCAGCGCGGGAACCCGGGCGTTAATCCCCGAGTACTCCGCGGCGACAAGCCGGGTCTCGGAGCCGATCGCCTCGATGGTGCTGAACGCCTCCGGGATCGACTGCGTGAAGCGCAGGTTGCGGATCGGCCGGGTGATGCGGCCGTCCTCGATCAGGAAGGTGCCGTCCTTGGTCATTCCGGTGAGGATGCCGCGCTTGGCGTGGATGATGTTCACGTAGTGGAAGCGCGTCACCCACACGCCGCGCTCGATCCCGGACAGCATCACCTCCTTGGCGCTCGATCCGGGGGACATGAAGAGGTTCCACGCCATCGGCCCAAATGCGTTCGGTGCCGGCAGACCGTGTCCGGTCGACGAGACGCCGGCGCGCGCAGCCGTGGCGGTGTCGTGCACGACGGCGTGCGCTACACCGTTCGTGATCAGGTCGACCCGCTGCTTGGGAACCCCCTCGTAGTCGATCGCGGTGGGCAGCCCACCTGGGTCCAGTCCGTCGTCCCAGATCGACACGTTCTGGCCCATGATCTGCTGGCCGAGGTCCATGAAGGAACGCCCCTCCTCGACCGCCAGGGCCGAGAAGCCCATCCAGGAGAGATATTCGAGGATCGTCGCCACCGCGTACTCCTCGAGGATGACCGGGTACTCGCCGGGTTCCAGGTCGACCGCTTTCCTGCTGCGGACCGCCTTGCCGGCCGCTTCCTCCCCCACCGCCGCGGCGTCGATCGCCCGCACATCCGGGGCGGCGGCCTGGGCATAGCCGGACGCGCCGTCGCCATCCATCATCACGGTCAGGAGCTTGGCCTGCGTCACGGTGTGCGTGTTCCGCATCCCGCGGGAGTTGGCCACCGCGAGGGTCGCGGTCTCGGTCGAGAAGGCGCCGCTCGACTCGAGATGCGCCGCGTCGCCGGCGGCGATCACGGCACCAGCGCCAGCTGCCCGCAGCTCTGGGTCGGCGCGAGCTGTGGCGGCGACGTACCCCAGCCCGGCGTCGGCGGTCGACGGGTTCGGAGCTGCCAGCGGGGCCACGTCGGGGTTCGGGGTTGCCAGAGCCAGGGTCGCCGCGGCGCGGGCCACCACCTCGCGCAGCCCGTCCTCGTCGAGCCGGTTCGTGCTCGCGACGCCGGTGCGCGCGTCCTGAACGAGCCGCACGCGAAGCGTCGCGTCGCGCTCGGCGACATTCTGGTGGATGTGTGAGTTGGCGAAGCGGGTCAGCGCCGCGCTTCGCTCGGTGAAGATCACCTCGGCTTCGGCATCGGATACAAACGAGAGCGCCTGCGAGAGGAGCGACTCGAGCCCGGGGCCGTCGCCGGAACGCGGCTCTACCATTGCCCCACCCCCACCTGCACGCCGCGGAAGCGGGCGGGCGCCGCACCGTGGCCGACGCCATGGGTCTGCATCGGCTCACCCTTGCCACAGTTGGGCACGCCCCACAGCTGCCAGGCCGGCTCGCTGCAGATCGCGTCACAGCTGCCCCAGAACTGCGGCGTGATGCCGGTGTAGGTCGGGTTCTTGACCATCTGGGTCAGGCGCCCGTCCTTGATCAGCCAGCCGATCTCGGTCCCGAACTGGAAGTTGAGCCGGCGGTCGTCGATGCTCCATGACAGGTTCGTGCTGACGAAGAGGCCGTCCGGGGTATCGGCGATCAGGTCGTCGAGGGCGCCTGCGGATCCGGGGCGCAGGTTGACGTTCGTCATCCGGATGAGCGGGATCACGTTCCAGCCGGAGGCCCGGCTGCTGCCCATGCTCCGGCGTCCGATGATCGGTGCCGTCTCGCGACTGGTGAGATAGCCGACGAAGCGGCCCTCCGTTACGATCGGCACCTTCTGGGCCGCCACACCCTCGTCATCAAAGCCGAAGGTGCCGAGGCCGCCGGGTGCGGTCGCATCGGCCTCGATGTTCACGATCTCGCTGCCGTATCGGAGCGTGTCGAGCTTGTCGAGCGTCAGAAAGCTGGTGCCGGCGAAGCTGGCCTCCATCCCGAGCACGCGGTCGAGCTCGATCGGATGGCCGCACGACTCATGGACCTGCAGCGCCAGCTGCGGCGAGTCGATGATGAGGGTCATCTCGCCGGAGGGGCACTGCGGGGCACTGAGGAGTGCGACCGCCTCTTCGCCGATGCGCTGTGCATGGTCGGCGAGGCGCAGGTCGCGGACCGCCTCGAAACCACCGGTCACGCGCTGGCCACCCGCCGATTGCGGGTAGCTGCGGCGCTGCACCTCGTCGGCATCGAATGCCATGGCCTCGATCCCCGCGCCGGAGTCGACGATCTCCTGCTCGATCCGCGCCCCCTCCGTCGAGGCGAAGGTCTTGCGCTCGCGGGCGAACTCCATGCCGCTCGTCCGGAGGGTCACGCCGGCCACCTTGCCCATCACCGCGTCGGTCTCGAACAGGATGCGCAGCTTCTCGTCAAGGGGCACCGTGAACGGGTCCTCGACGTAGGGGGTCCGATAGGTGGCGACGGCCGGGGGTGAGTCGTCGAGGACGACCGGCTCGCGCGTCGCCAACCCGCTGGCCCTCGCAATCCCGACCGCCTCGCGAGTCGTCCGCTCGACCTCCGCGCGCTCCATCCGTGAGCTGCTGGAGAAGCCCCAGGCCCCGTCGACGAGGACGCGGACCCCGAATCCGGCGGTGCGGTCCGAGCTCGCCTCGGCGAGGTTCCCGTTCTTGACGGTGAGCGACTCGGTCGCCCGCTCCACAACGCGAATGTCGGCATAGCCCGCGCCCGCGCTGCGCGCGACGTCGAGGGCGAGGTCGATCAGCTCCTGCATGGCCTCCTCATTCGACCGGGGTGCCGACAACCGGCACGAGGGATACGCTGCTTGCCGGCAGCTCCAGCGATTGCGCCTGGTTGACCTGGATCGTGGCCTTGATGAACAGCTTGAGCTGGGAGATGATCCCACCCGGGCGCTCCATCGCGCCGAGCAGCCCGTCCGGCGACCCGATGGCGCGCAGCGTGAACTGCTTCCCCACCTCCACGCCGTCAACCTCGATCGAGCGCGGACCCTCGATCGCCACCGAGCGCGCGGTGATCCGGATGCCGTCGATGGCGATCGCCTCCGCCCCGGCGTTGCGCAGCTCGTTGACCAGGTCGTTCACCGCGATGGCGTCGAGGTCGCCGTCCACCTCCATCACGATCCCCTGCCCATCCACCGCGGCCATCCCTCCGAAGGCGGTGATGCGACGCAGGTCCTCGCGGCTGACCTGCAGCGCACTCGCGCTCTGCGGACCGGAGACCTCGTATTGCCGCAGCTGCTCCCGAATGTCCGCCAGGCCGGAGCGCAGCTCTCGGTTCCGGGTCGTGAGCGTCTCGATCAGGGTCGACAGCTCGGGCGCCGACAGGCGGCTGATCTCAGCCGGACGCGCCTGCGAGTTGAGCTGGCCCACCGCCAGCATGCCGATCAGCATCGACACGGCGAACATGGTCGCCTGCGCAAGGAGGCTTTTCATCTACGGCGCCTCACCCGCGGGCACCGCCCAGCGGAACCGGGTATTGCCGACGAAGGCCGGCACCTCGAGCGCATCGGCCGCCTGGCTGGCGTACTCCAGCCCGAAGACGTCGATCCGCTGCGCGACTCGTCCGCGGAAGGCTGGGTTGGCATTGAACCGATCCAGCAGGCCCTCTGCACCGATGGCCTTGATCTGGAAGGGCGGCGAGAGAAAGGCCGTGTTGACGAGGATCGAGGCGCCTACGCCATAGATCGAGGAGGTCGCCACCAGGCGCTCGTCGTTGATGGCGATCGCCTCCGCGCCGGACGCCCAGAGGGCGGCGACGATGTCGCGCAGGTCGTCGACGAGCACGATGTAGTTGGCCGGGTTCTCGCCCTCCGGCACGATGCGCTTCGAGTCGGCGATCTCGATCAGCACGCCGGGGCCGCGGAGCGCGGTCAGGCCAACCGCCAGACGAGCATCCTCGAGGCGCTTGTTCACCTCGGCCAGGGCCGTCGACGAGGTGGTCGACGCGGTCTGGAAGTCGAGCACCTTGGCCTCGGCCGTCGCGATCTGCGCGCGCAGGCCCTGCTGCTCGTCCTCGAGCTTCGTGACCTGGTCGGCCAGGACCTGCTGGACCGAGGTGGCGAACTGGACGCGCTCCGGCGAGCCGTTCCACTGGGCGTAGCCGACAAAGCCGATCACCGCCAGCGCGCCGGCGATGCTGACCGCCCATTGCGGCCGGAGCGCCAGCCGTCGTCGCGTGGTCACGGCCGTGGGGCTCCGCGGCGGCGACGCGCCACGATCGCGATCAGGACTCCGGCCGCCAACCCGGCGCCGACGACGCCCGCGATCCAGGCGAGATCGGCGCTGGATCCGCCGCCCAGGGCCGATCCAGATGCGGCCGCGGATGGAACGGCCGAGGTGGGCTCTTCACCTGCGCTGGCGATGGGCTGTGGCGGCTTGTCGACATTCGACGAGAGGATCGGCCTGGGCTCAACCGCGGTCGGCACTGCCGACCCGAATGCGTTGAAGTAGGTGGCGTAGAGCTTGTCGGCGCTCACGCCGGTCCCCGCCTGGAGCGCTTCCGCGTCTCCATCGCCGTTGCGCCATGCAGTCGCGATCGAGGCGATCGCGTCGCGACCGTACCTGTCGATGATCATCCCCACCATCGTGGCACCCTCGTCATAGGCGAGGCGAGCGGCCTGGTCCCCAATCGGGAACGACTCCGCGATGCCATCGAAGGCGAGCAGCTGCCCCGCATCGGCCGCCGATCTGACGTTGCCCTCGTGACCGCTGGCCGATTGCTGCTCGGACCACACCGCCAGGCCCTCGTTGAACCACTTCGCGGGATCGTGGAAGGGGTTGCGCGTGGCGTCCCCGAAGACGACGTGGGTCACCTCGTGGGTCATCGTCGTCTCCAGGTAGCTGCTCGATCCGCCGCCCAGCCACATGAAGATGGTCCGGATCGACGGGAAGGTCGCCGCACCGGTCCATTCGCGTGCCCCCGGGCCGAGGGCGCCGAAGAAGTCGTCATGCGAGTCGTAGACGAAGATGTCGAGCGGACCCGCCAGGTCGTGGCCGAGCAGCTTCTCCGCCGCGGCAGCGGCGTCGGCCGAGATCGACCCGAAGTGCCGAGCCTGGGCCTCCGCCCCGCCGTACCAATGCACGCTGGCGGCTCCGATGTGGGCGGATCGCCAATCGAGCCCGGGCCGGTCGTCGTCGTACAGCAGGGACTTCTCCGCGCTCAGGGTCACCTGCCCGCCGGTGGTGGCGCGCCATTGGTATCCGATCGCGGTGTTGGGCGTGATCGGCCGATCCTTCGCATCCCAGATGTACTCGGCGCTCGACGAGCCCGGCTTGACCGGTGCGACGACGGTGGAATCGGAGCCCGCGAAGTTCAGGAGCAGCTCGAGCTTGTCGGGTGGGCCGCCGGGCAGCTGGACGCGGAAGCGCATCTCGACCCCGTAGGTCGAGCCTGCCGCCATGGTGCCGAAGCCGCTGAAGGCCGCTGCCGGGCGTGGCGCGGCGACGGTCGCCACCAGCGCGAACGCGGCGACGAGCAGGACGCGCCTCATGACCCGTTCCACGACACGCGCCCCAGGTCGAGGAGGCCGGTGGTGAGGTTGCCCAGCCCGCGCAGGCCGTCTCGTACGAGCCACCAGCCGGCGCCGTAGGCCCACGGGATGACCGGCGCCTCGGCGTCCACGCGGGCATCGACCGCCCGATACGCGGCCGCCTGGTCGGCCTCGCCGACCGCCGCCGACGCGACCTCCAACAACCGCACGAACTCCGGATCCTTCCAGTGTCCGTAGTTGCTCGACGCGTCGGGGAGCAAGAGGAGGCCGTAGAGCGCGTAGGGCGAGGGGTAGTCGGCGATCCAGTTGATCGTGAAGATCTGCGGCGGGTCGACGACCAGCGCGTCGAGGTAGTCGTTGAAGTCCATCGTCTCCACCGCAGCCCGCACGCCCAGGTCCCGCTCCCACACGGCGACTGCCGGTGCGACTCCCAGTCCCGAGCCATTGACAGTGATCGTGCCGAGACGACTGCGGTCCGCATAGCCCGCCTCGTCGAGGAGCTTGCGCGCCTGGGTCAGGTCGGTCACCTCGTCGTCCTGGAGCCCATCGGGCCAGAGCGCCGGCGGGACGATGCTCGAGGCTGGAGTGCCACTGGTCCCTTCGGCGTTCGTCACCAGGCGCACCCGGTCCAGGGCGAGGGCGAAGGCGCGCCGCACCCGCGCGTCGTCGAACGGCGGGCGGGTCGTGTCGAAGCCGAAGTACTGGACGCCGAGCGACGCGGATCGGTGGAGTGCAGGCCCCAGGTCGCGGTCATAGGCGATCCACGCGGCGTCGAACGAGCCGACGCTCACCAGGTCGACCTTGTCGCCTGCGAAGGCGGTTGCGGGATCGCCGCCGACATCCGTGACCCAGCGCACCTCCCCGATTGGTGGTGCGCCGGCGACGTAATGACCGTTCGCGCGCAGGATCAGGTCGGTGCCATCGGTCCCCTTCGCGACGTATGGCCCGGAGCCAATGAAGGTGTCGATGGACTGCCAGCTGTCGTCGGACCCGGCGGCCTCGGACGGGACCACGAAGGCGGTGGGCGTCGCGGTGATGGCGGTGAAGTAGGCCGCCGGATGCTTGAGACGGACCTTCAGCGTCCGCGCATCGGGCGCCTCGATCGCCACGCCGTCCTCCGGCCCCCCTGCGAGGCGCTCGCTCGCGCCCTCGATGATGCTGAGGACGTCGGGGGCGGTGGAGTGCGTCGCCGGATCGAGGATGCGCAGCCACGACCGACGCACGTCGCGGGCGTCGAGCGGCGAACCGTCGCTGAAGGTGAGCCCTGATCGCATGCGGAACGCGTAGGTGAGGCCGTCGGCGCTCACCGACCACGACTCGGCGAGCGACGCATACGGCTTGCCTTCCTCGTCGAGCCTGGTCAGGCCGGCGTAGACCTGGAGCAGGAACTGCACGTCGCCCGCGCTGCGAATGAAGGCCGGATCGAGCGTCGCCGGCTCGCCGGCCACATAGCGCAGGGCTTGCCCGGCTGCGGTGGCGGGATGCGCCGGCAGCGAGGTGGTGAAGGCCAGGAGGATGGCTGCGATGCCTGCGGCGAGGCGCGGCAGCCGGCCCCGCAAGGTCAGGCGGCGCATGCGCGGCTAGTATACGGGCCCGTGCAGCCGACTCACGATCACCGCTTTCGGCCGCAGCCCGCGGGGAGCCTCACGCTCCGCCAGTTCGTCGAATCCCTTCGCCGATGGACCCCCGAGATGCGTCAGGTCGCCCAGATCGCCCTGACCCGGTCGGAGTCCGAGCGCCAGCAGTACCTCCAGGCCTTCCACGCCCGCCATCATGAGCGCCAGCCGGGACAGATCGACTCGTTCGTGCGCTGGGCGTATTCCGATCCTCGCCTCGACCACGTCCCCGCCCTGCTGGCAGAGCTCGAGCGAAGCGAGGCTGAGTATCACGACGCGCTCGAGCATGAAGCCGATGTCCTGGTGCGCACGCGGGCCCATGGCAAGACGCCGGCGCAGCGGGTCCACGACTATCTCGCCCTCCTCGGCATGGAGGGGAGCGAGCCGGTGCGAGCAGCGATCGGACGCCTCCTGCCGCCGGGGACGTCCGAGGCCGCCGTGGCTGCGACCGTGCGCCAGATGCGTCGCCGCTGGCTCGAGCTCTATGGGGACGACCCGTTCTTTGCCGAGGAGTGAGGCCATCGTTCGCCGCCCGCGAGCCGTCGGCGTTGCCGTGCTGCTGGCGATCGGCATCGCGGTGGCGGCGCCCGGCTTCGCCTCGGCTCATGCCGAGCTCATCTCCTCGACGCCGGCTGCGAACTCGAGCCTTCGCGAGTCCCCGCCGTTCCTGACGATGGACTTCAGCGAGGCGGTCGACGCCGCGACCGCCTCCGTGCTCATCTTCGACGACCTGCAGCGGCAGGTGATCGGCGCCGACGATCTGCAGGTCGAAGCGTCCGGACGCATCGTGGCGATCAGCCTGCCGCCGCTCGACCCCGGGGTCTATACCGTCAGCTACCGGGTGACGTCGGCGGTGGACGGGCACGTGACCACCGGCAGCTGGGCGTTCCTGATCGATCCGACCGGGACCTTGCCTCCTCCTCAGGTCGCAACCCTGAGCGGCTCCCCGTCCGGCGACGCACCCACCGTCATCGCTCGGTGGCTTGCCCTGGCCGGCGGCCTCGGCCTCCTGGGGCTGCCACTCTTCTGGATCGTCTCGGCGCGGCCGGCTCTCGCGCGCCGATCGGTCGCCACGGTCGCCCCCTGGGGCCCCATCGCCCTGGCTGCTGCCCTCGCCTTCGCCGGCCTGGCCGCCTACCTCACGCTCGCCGCCCGTCCCTTCGTGGACGCGACTGGGGGCCATGTCGGGCATGGCGGCGGCGGCGCGCTGCCGCTCGACTTCGCGGCGCCCTTCGGCGCCACCTCCTTCGCCATGGCCATGCATCTCGCGGAGCTGGGAACAGGCGCCGCCTTCCTGCTCGCGACGGGACGCTACTTCGCACTGGACGAGGCCACTCGGCGGCGGATGACGCCTGCTCGCGATCGCGATCCGGTGGTGCTCTGGCTCGTTATGGCGGCGGCGGCGGTGGCGCTGCTTGGGAGCAGCCTCGCTGGGCACGCGGCCGCTCGCGGAGGGCTGCTCTTTGCCGGCGTCGACTGGCTGCATCTGCTGGCGGTCGCGGCCTGGGTCGGGACGCTGCCTGGGATCCTGATCCTCGCCCGGCGCGCGCGCCGGCTCGGCGATGAGGAGCGTGGCGTCCTCGGCGACGCCCTTCGTCGGCATTCCCGGCTTGCCCTCGCGGCGGCGCCGATCGTGGCCCTCTCCGGCATTGCGAACTCGCCGCTCGTCCTGGGCTCCGCTGCGGGCCTCGTGGCGAGTGCCTACGGGAACGTGCTGCTCGCCAAGGTGCTCCTCTTCTGCGTCGCCCTCGCCATCGGGGCAGCCAACTTCTTCCTGCTGCAGGCCCGAGCGATCCGACGCGCCGTGCCGCTCATCGCGATCGAGCTGGCCGTGGGGGCGCTGGCCGTGATGGCGGCGTCCACCCTCGTCACCACCGAGCCCGCGGCCGCTCGCGTGCCGGTGGTTAGCAGATCCGCGATCGGAACCCTGCACCTCTATGGCCAGGTCGGGGCGTCAACCGTCCATACCGCGGTGATCCTGCCCTCGCCCGGGACCCAGCACTACGAGGTCTCCGTCACGGACACCTCGACCGGCGCCTACCGCACCGACGTCCAGGACGTCGCCCTCGTCTTCATGCCCCCGGCCGCAAGCGGCATGCCCGAGCGGCGCGTCGATCTCACTGCGGGAACGGAGCCGTGGGCCTGGGGGGGAACCGGCGCCTACACCCCGGTCGTCGGCGACTGGACGCTCGAGGTCGTCGTGCGCCGCATGGGTGAGCCCGACGAGTCGGCCACCTTTGACCTCCCTGTGACGGAGCCGTTGCCGCCGGCGGTCGTGCCGCCCGCGGATACCGGGATCGGGGTCCCGCCGCCACTCGGATGGCTGTGGGCCGTGCTGCCCGCGGGAGCCGCTGGCTGGCTCCCTGGCATCGTGCTGCTCGCTCTGCTGGCGGGCGTCGCGGCCTTCGAGCGAGCGGGCAGCGGGCCACGCGGCCGAGCGTGGCGACTCGCGCGGGTGACGCTTGCCTCATTGGCGGTCGTGAGCCTGTTCGGTGTCGGCTCACGGACGGCTGCGGAGACCGCGAATCGGGCCCCACCGAACGCCGCCGCAGCCACCAACCCGGTCGCAGCGACAGCCGACTCGATCGCTCGCGGCCGTGACCTCTACCTCGCCAACTGCGCGGCCTGCCACGGCACGAACGGCGCGGGTGACGGGTTGAGCGCAGCGGGCATGTTCCCCGGGCCGGGAGACCTGTCGTCGAGCGTGCCGCGGCTTACGGACGGGGAGATCGACTACGTCGTCGCCTCGGGCACGGTTGCGACGCGCATGCCCTCCTTCGCCGCGACCCTCTCCGAAGCCGATCGATGGGACCTCGTGAACTACCTGCGATCGCGGTGGCGCGCCCCGTCGCCATGAGCTACATCAGCCTCGCGCTCGCATTCGCCGCAGGCCTGCTCAGCTTCGTCTCACCCTGCGTCCTGGCCCTCGTCCCGGTCTACCTCGCGTTCCTGGGTGAGACCGCGGCAGACCCGGGCGTAGCTTCCCTCACGTGGCGTGGCCCGGTCCTCGGCCAGGCGCTGCTGTTCGTGGGGGGCTTCACCGCTCTCTTCGTCCTGCTCGGGACCTCGGTCGGCCTGTTCGGAAGCGTCCTCTTCCGCATCGACGGCGCGCGCCAGGTCGCCGGAGTGGCCGTGATCGTGATCGGGCTGATCACCACGGGCATCTTCGGCCCGGTCATGGACCGCGTCATGCGGATCGCGGTGCGGACGGACCTCCTCCCTGCCGCTCGAGCTGCGCGGGCCGTCAGCCTGGGAGCGCTCGTCGCCATCGGGTGGACCCCGTGCATCGGGCCGGTGCTCGGCGCGATCCTGACCATGGGGTCCTCCAGCGCCGACGCTTCGGTGGCCGCCCTGCTGCTGGTCGCCTATTCGGCCGGCCTGGCGGTCCCCTTCCTGGCTGCCGCGGTGGCGCTCCCACGCATCCGGCCGCTCTTCGACGCGCTGCGCCGCCACCATCGGGCCGTACAGGTCGCCTCAGGGCTGTTCATCACGGGCGTGGGCGTGCTGATCCTGACCGATGCGTTCGCTCGCATGGCCGGGCTCTTTACCTTCTTCATCTAGGAGTGCAATCGCATGAGCGCAGATCCCCGGGGTACCCGACTCGGCATCCTCCTGTGGAGCCAGGCCACCGACTGGGGGTCCTTCGAGGCCGCCGCCCGGCGGGTCGACGAGCTCGGCTATGAGCACCTCTGGACGTGGGACCACCTCTACGCCATCTTCGGCGACCCATACCAGGCGATCTGGGAAGGGCACACGACGCTCGCCGCGTGGGCAATGGTCACCCGCCGAGTTCGCCTGGGGCTGATGGTCGGCGCGAACACGTTCCGCAACCCGGGGCTCGTGGCAAAGATGACGACCAACCTGGACCGCATGAGCGACGGGCGCGCGATCCTGGGCCTTGGAGGGGCGTGGTTCGAGCTCGAGCACCAGGCGTACGGGCTCGACTTCGGCAGGAGCGTCGGTGAGCGCCTCAACTGGATGGACGAGGCGGTCGCGGCGCTGCGCGACCTGGTGGCGGGTGACGAGGTTTCGTCCTCCGGCGAGGGGCACTACCGCTTCGATCGACTGCGGATCAACCCTCCTGCGGCGCAAGCAAGGCTGCCGATCATGATCGGCGGCGGCGGAGAGAAGAAGACGCTGCGGACCGTGGCGAAGTATGCGGACATGTGGAACGAGAGCGGCCGCGTCGAGCTGCTGCGCCACAAGGACGAGGTGCTGCGGGCGCACTGCGAAGCGGTCGGACGCGACTCAGCCGAGATCGAGCGCACGACCTCCTGCAAGCCGGTCATCCGCAGCACCGAGGCGGAGGCGCGGCGGGTCTGGGAGGCGCAGATGGCCCACAACCGGACGCCGATGAGCGAGGTCGAGGACGACGACACCTTCTGGAACGGCACGCCCGAGCAGATCGCCGAGATGATGATCGCCCGCCGCGAGATCGGCTTCGATACCTTCATCGCCGAGATGGCGGCCCCATTCGACGATGAGACGCTCGAACGCTGGATCGGCGAGGTGAAGCCGATGGTGGACGCCGCGTTGTTGTCCTAGCCGCTCGGCCGGCAAAGCCGGCGCCTATGCAGCAAGACGGGTGAGTGCCGTGGCCGCCCAGTAGGACGCGGCACTCACCCCGATCGAATTTGTCCGGAGCGTCAGCTGCCGGACGGCAGGATGCTCTGGACGACGCTCTGCACGGCGCTCTGCAGCGGCGCGGTGCTCCCCGCCGGCGTGCCGTTGCCGCCGCCCCCATTCAGCAGGAACCACCAGACGATGAAGCCGAGGATGATCACCGCCAGGACGAGCCCGACGATCATGCCGGCTCCCATGCCCTGGCCGGAGTCGCCGGGCACGTTCACATTGGTCTGACTCATGTGGCTCTTCTCCTCCAGTGCGAGCGAGCCTTGGCGGCCCGCCCGTGACTGCCCGAATGGTGCGGGCGAAGAGGTTGCAGTTGCGTATCACCCCGGGGGTCGGTCATGCCGTGCAAGAGACAGACGGGGTGACGCCCCGGACTCTCCCGTGCGCGCCCACGATTCGAGGCCCGCGTGCTGGGGGATAGAATTGGTTGCGGGAGCGCGCGCAATGAGCCTCATTGCGAACGTTCGGCGCACCAGTGCTCAAAAGGAGCGTGCCGTGCCTAGCCTGATCTGGATCATCATCGTCGTGCTCGTCGTCCTTGCCCTACTCGGCTACTTCGGCCGAGGCCGATTCGGGGGCTAGCAGCGAGCCGGACGCGCCGGCCGAGGCCACCGCAGGCGGGTTCGATCGAGGCCGGCGACCTGCGGAGAACGACCATTTGCACTCCTGCCTTGGAGGGTGTGGGTGAAGGACCAGCGGCTCCACAAAGCCGCCGAGCTGCTCGCCAGTTGGCGAGCGGCTAGACGTTACACGGCAGCAGCAAAGGCCGCGTCAGCAGTAGCGAGCTTGGCCCTTGAGGCCGCCAAGGCCGCCGATGAAGCGGCCGCCGAGACCCAGGCCGCAGCCAGCGCGGCCGCGTCTGCGGTGGATCAGGCGCTCAAGGCTGCCGCCAGCGCCAAGCGAGCTGCCGAGCATGCTGCCAACGCGGCACGCATCCTGCTCGCGTCAGCCGAGGGCGACAAGGTTCGAGCGAGCCACGATCTCGAATTGGCGGAGGAGGCTGAGGACAAGACTCGCGAAGAGTTCCACGATTCTGAACTGCAGGGCTTTCCGAGGGACACCCACAGCGGCTGATGCGATGTGGCCAATGGCCCGCGCATGCGCGAGGAGGGTGATTCGGCCCCTCCGCGCCATCATTTGCGGCCCGCCCGGTTGGCACGCAGCAACGGCTGCAAACGCTACGCAGCCCTCTTCATACCTTGATAACGCCGACCAGCCAGAGGATTACCAGAACGATGATGATCACGCCGATGATTCCTACGCCACCGCGCATCTCGACCTCCTATTCACCAAGCTAGTAGACGAGGCACTGAAAACAAGCTAGTAGACGAGGCACTGAAAACGCCAGCCCGAGGCACAGTACACGCTGAACGCCGGTAAGCGCGCCGGCTACCGCTCGCTCTGAGTCGTCGGTGTCCGCTCTCCCCGTCCATCCCCGCACGCGCGGCAGGGTCTCGCCCGCTTGCGATCGTCCTAGCGGCGGATCTTGTCCTTGGCCTGGCCGATCTTCTTTTCGACCTTGCCCTTGACCTGATCGAGCTTGCCCGAAACTTCGGTTGAACGATCGCCGGTGACCTTGCCTACCTTCTCCTTGATGACGCCCTTGGTCTCGTCCAATTGACCCCGCACGCGATCATCGGCCACGTTCCCTTACCTCTGGCTCAAGCGATGCAATGGGCTCGACGACGATACACCCCCTACCACTCGGTGCGGGTGTACCAGGAAAACCCGGGAGGCGCCACCATCGCCGAGAACTTGCGCGGGTCCATCCGGGGGTCTGTACGCGGAACCTGCGCGCCTACGCGTCGCACCTACACTTCGAGCGTAAAGAAGGTCGCTCGTAGAACAGCCTCACCCTGGTCATGACAGCATGCTCTCAAGCGCCCGAGATCCCGACGGTGGACCGACAGGTTGTTGTTGCCGCTGCGCTGGACGGAGCGAGCACGCCGGTTCTTCGAACAGCCCGATGCGTCGGTTGAGCGCCCCCGGAGGGAATCGAACCCCCGACGCAGGCCTTAGGACGGCCTCGCTCTATCCGCTGAGCTACGGGGGCGGCGCCGCGGAGATCCTATCATCGGCCAATGGCAGGACCGCTGCGGGTGACCCTCTACGAGCGCGATGGCTGCCACCTGTGCGATGAGGCGCGCGTCCTGCTCGACGAGGTGATCGGGATGGACCGATACGCCCGCGTGAACGTCGACGCCGACGATGACTTTGTGCTCCGCTACGGGTTCCGGGTCCCGGTGATCGCCCTCGACGGCCTCGACCGCCTGGAGGCGCCGATCACCGCGCCTGACCTGCGATCGCTCCTCTCCGAGCTCGAAGGCCCGCCTAGGCAGACTGGCGCACCGCGAATCCCTTCTCGGTCGCCTCGATCTGAATCGGGAGGTCGCCCGGATCGTGGGTGAAGTAGCACCACCAGCCCTCGGCGGCGGCCCGCGCCACGAGCTCCTGGCGAACCTCGACCGCGTCGATCGGGTAGTCGTCGAAGGCGCTCGTCCAGCGCACAGGGATCTGCCATCGGGTCGGGATGAGGTCGCCCCAGAAGATCGCTCGCTCCCCTGCCGCCTCGTCGCGCCCCTCGCTTCGCGTCCCGAGCAATACCGCCTGTGAGCCGCGCGTGTGGCCACCGGTGGGCAGGACGCTGACGCCGGAGACCAGCTCCACCTCGCCGGCCACCTCGGCCAGCAGGCCCGCCGCGCGAACCAGGTCGAGCTGCTCGCGCTCCATGATCCCGGCCAGGCGCAGCTCGTCGCCGTGGGCGGCCTCCGACTCGTCGCGCTGCACGACGTAGCGCGCGCGAGGGAAGTTCGGGCTGCCGTCCGCGTCGACCATCCCGCCGGCGTGGTCGTAATGCAGGTGGCTGACCACCACGAAGTCGACGCTGCCCGGATCGACGCCCACCGCGCGAAGGGCCACCGCCGGGTCGCCCCCCTCGACCCCCTTGATGTCGCGGTCCTTGTCGGTCATGCGCACGCCGGTCCCGGTCTCGATCAGGATTCGCTTGCCTCCGGCCTCAACCAGCAGGAGGTTGAGCCGGCACAGGATCCGGCCGCGCTCATCGGCCTCGACCAGGCGCGACCAGAGTGGTCGGGGCACGACGCCGAAGAAGCCGCCGGCATCGGGTCGGAACCATCCGGCGCGCACGACCCGGACGCGGACGTCCCCGGCGTAGACGCGAGCCTGGCGGGCAGGCGTGATGGAGAAGAGTGGCTCGGTTACGTCGAACTCCGGCTGGGCGTGCGGAGGGCTCAGCGCTTGATGCGGCCTCGCTCGAAGTCCCGATGGTACAGGCTCGCCGTCGGGTCCCGCTGCCCGCGGTACTTGCTCCCGATGCTCGCCTCCCCATAGGCGACCTCGGCCGGGCTGGAGAGCCGCTGGAAGCTGATCTGGCCGATCTTCATGCCGTCGTAGAGGGTGATCGGCAGGTTCGCGACGTTCGAGAGCTCGAGGGTCAGGTTCCCTTCCCAGCCAGGATCGACGTAGCCCGCCGTGGAATGGATGAGGAGGCCCAGCCGCCCAAGGCTCGACTTGCCCTCGAGGCGGGCCACCAGGTCGTTCGGGAGCTGAACGCGCTCGTAGGTCGAGCCGAGGACGAACTCGCCGGGGTGCAGGATGAAGGGGTCGTCGCCACCGATCTCGACCAGCTCGGTCAGCTCCGGCTGGTCTGCCCGCACGTCGATGTACGGGTAGCGGCTGTTGCGAAACACGCGAAAGCGCCGGTCAAGGTGCAGGTCGACGCTTGACGGCTGCACCGCCTCGGGGATGAACGGGTCGATGACGATCCGTCCGGCGTCGATCTCGGCCCGGATGTCCCGGTCGGAGAGGACCACTAGCCGTCCGCTGGGGCGCGCTGCTTCATGAGCCGGTCGACCTCGCGCTTGAGGGTCGAGATGTCCTCATAGCTGTGGTAGACCGATGCGAAGCGGATGTAGGCCAGCTGGTCGATGTCGCGCAGCGCCTCGGTCGCCAGCCGCCCGATCTCCTTGCTGGTGACCTCCGGCTCGCCGCGCGCGCGGAGTCCGCTCTCGATGTCATCGACCGCCTGCTCGACGCGCGCCAGCGTCACCGGGCGCTTCTCGAGCGCGCGCATGAGGCCTGCCTGCAGCTTGCCGCGGTCGAACTCCTGGCGGCTCCCATCGCGCTTCAGGACGGTGAGCCGGGCTCCCTCAGGGCGCTCGTAAGTCGTGAACCGATAGGAGCACGTCTCACACTCGCGGCGGCGGCGGATCGTGCCTCCCCCCTCGAGGTCGCGGGAATCGATGACGCGGGTGCCGGACTCGTTGCAGCGTGGACAGAGCATGCAGTCTCCCCGTACGGACTACACCATTGGTGGTACCGCGACCGAGGATACCACAAGATGTGCCCTGCGCCTCGCCGATTCGCGATCCGGCTGCGCCTAGCGGACGCGCCCCAGGCGGGTGGCGACGGTCGCCTGCGCGGGCATGCCTGGCTCCCAGGTCATCAGCGTCGCCACCAGCTCCTGCATCCGCAGGCGGGCGTGGAGGATGTTCAGGTGGCCGCGCTTCCAATAGATCAGCGGCTCCTCGTCATCGGGTGGGCGGTACGGCAGCCGCGTGATCCCGCAGCCGCGCTCTGCGGTGACGATCCCCCGCAGCGCGCGCTCGAGGCTCCCCTCGTACTCGGCGTGGAGCGCATGCAGCTCCTCGGGTGCCAGCATCCCGCGAAGTGACTCAGCCGCCGCGTCGAGCTTCTCCTCGCCGGCCTGGAGGTCGAGCACCGCCTGGTCGGGATCGGCATCGCGACGGCGCAGCGCCTCGACCAGGTCGCCCAGCGAGAGGAGCTCCAGGTCGATCATCGAGGTGAGCTCTGACAGGTTGCGCCGATACGCCTGCAGCTCCCGACCGAGCGACCGCGGGCGACGAACGCTTCGTAGGCGCATCGAAGCTACCGGCCCTTTCGGCGCCGGATCTCGGCGGTCAGCTTCGGCACGATGGCGAACAGGTCCCCGACCACGAAGAGGTCGGCGAACTCGCCGATCGGGGCATCCGGATCCTTGTTGATGGCGAGCACGTTCTCGGCGGTCTGCATCCCGACCCGATGCTGGATGGCGCCGCTGATTCCGCACGCAACATACAGCGCCGGCTTGACGACCTTCCCTGTCTGGCCGATCTGGAGCTGGTACGGCACCCAGCCGGCATCCGCGGCCGCACGGCTGGCACCGACCGCGCCTCCCAGCGCGGCGGCCAGCTCCTCGAGCTGGGCGAAGCCCTCGGCGCTGCCGACACCGCGGCCACCGGCCACGATGACCTTCGCCTCCTCGAGGTTCGCCACCGCTGCCTCGGCGGGATGGGATTCGACCACGTGGGCCAGCCCCAGTGACCCCGCCTCGGAGGCCGGTGCCGGAGTTACGGCGGCTGTCCCGGTTCCACCCTCGCGCGGAGTGAAGGTGCTCGGCAGGACCAGCACGATCGCCGGCTGCGGAGCCCCGTCGGCCGGCTCGCTGACGGTGACGACGCTCCCCTGGAGGGTGGCCTGCTCGGTCCGGAGATGGCCATCCTCGATGCGCGCCGCCCGCACCGGCCCGAAGGCAGGCACGCCGAGCAGCCCGATCAGCGCAGCTGCCAGATCGCGACCGTTCGGCGTCGCCGGCGAGAGGATGGCCAGGGGGGTCAGCTCGCGAACCGCAGCGGCGGCCGCCATGGCATGCCCGATCGCCGGGCCGGGACCATCGCCGAGCACGATCCCGCGTGAGGCCCCTGCAGCCCCGAGCGAGCCGGCGTCGCCGGCTCCGGGACCGTAGGCCAGGGCGATAGCCTCGCCGCCGCTCTGCTCGGCGAGCTCCGCAGCGCCCGCGGCCAGCTCGAGCGCGGACCGCGCCGGCGCACCGTCGCTGAACTCGGCGAAGAAGGCGACGTCGTTGCTCATCAGACCAGCTTCCTGGCGGTCAGCCAGTCGACGATCCGCGTCACTGCCTCATCGGCGTTGACGTCCTCGACGCGCTCGGTCGGTGGCTTGGCCTCCGGCTTGCGTGCCTCGACCACCCGCGTCAGTGCGGCGCCGTGAAGCTCATCTGCCGAAAGGCCGACGTCGGCCAGGCTCCACGTCTCCATCGGCTTGCGCTTGGCGGCCATGATCCCCTTCAGCGACGCGTAGCGGGGCTCGCCGACCTGGTCGGTGACGCTGGCGACCACGGGGAGCGGAGCCTCCAGGATGTCGAAGCCGTCGGCGGTGAGGCGGCGGATGCGGGCGACCGAGCCCTCGACGCGCAGCTCCGACCCATAGGAGAGGAGGGGTACCCCGCGCAGCGCGGCCACCGCTCCGGGGACGAGCGAGCCGCGCGCGTCGTCGGAGGCCATCCCCATCAGTGCGACGTCGGGAGCCATCTTGTCGAGCGCAGCGGCGAGGACGCGGGCGGTGGCCCACGCATCGGCCCCGGGGAGTGCAGGATCAGTGACGAGGGTCGCGTCGTCGCCACCCATCGCCAGCGCCCGCCGGAGTGCCTCGGCGGCCTGCTCCGGGCCCATCGACAGGTAGCCCACCGACTCGACATCGCCGGCCTCCTGGAGGCGCAGCGCCTGCTCGATGGCGTACTCGTCGAGGGGATTGATGACCGCCTCGGCCGCGGCCCGGTCCAGCCGCAGGTCGGCGGTATAGCGCTTCTCGGCGGTGGTGGCGGGCACCTGCTTGATGCAGACCACGATCCTGAGGCTGATGGCGAAACTCCCTGCTACCGGCTCGATCGGGATACGCCGGCCCGTCGGAGGAGCTGACGCGCGATGATCAGCCGTTGAACCTGCTGCGTCCCTTCGTACAGCTGGGTGATCTTCGCGTCGCGCATCATGCGTTCGACAGGGTACTCGGTCACATAGCCATAACCGCCCAGGACTTGCACCGCATCGGTTGTGACCCGCATGGCGGTATCTCCGGCGATCAGCTTCGCCGAGCTCGTCCAGTACGCCAGGTCTGATGCGTTCGCGTCAACCGCCGCGGCGGCGGCGTAGGTGAGCTGGCGGGCCGCCTCGATGCCGCTGGCCATGTCCGCCAGCATGAACTGGATCCCCTCCATATCCGCGATCCGCTCGCCGAACTGCTCGCGCTGCGCCGCGTAGCCGATCGCGAAGTCGAGCGCACCCTGGGCGATCCCGACCGCCTGCGCAGCAATCGAGAGTCGCGATCGGTCGAGGGTCGCCATGGCGATCGCGAAGCCGTCCCCTTCTTCGCCGATTCGGTTC
>DATCOX010000103.1:0-7619 GCA_036564495.1 Candidatus Limnocylindria bacterium | reverse complement strand
TCAGCGTCGCGCGCGGCGTGTCCGCGGAGGCTGTCTTCCTGGCTGTCTTCGAGGCGGCGGCCTTGCGGCGAGCTGTTGCGGTAGCCCGGGTCTTCACTCGCTCGCCTCTTCGTCGCGATGCGCGCGCATCGCGCGCCGGCGAGCGCGCTCTGGGGCGGTGTCATCGGCCCCCTCGGCTGCCACGCGGCGGATGAGGCGGCGCGCCCTGTCGCCCGCGGCGAGCAGCTGGGTCTGCTGTCGCTCGGTGAGCTCCACGGACCGAAGCGGGGTGAGGAGACGGCGGCGACGGAGGTCGAATCGGTAGCCGCTCGGCAGGGAATGCAGGATGACGCCACTGACCATGATCGGCCGATGACGCTTGACCTGGTAGGCATCGGTCTCGATCCTGGCGGGGTCGAGGATGGTGACGGAGCCCTTGCCGAGCACCTCCATCACCCCCGACGGGCTGACCAATGCGGCGGTGTCCTCGTCGACGCCCATCCCGATCAGGGCCGGTGATTGCGCGATCAGGGCCAGCAGGCGCCCGATCCGGTTCCGCTGCTCGAAATGCTGGTCGATGATCACCCCCGGCAGGAGGCCGAGTCCCGCGCTCATCTGCGTCATGCGCTGCTTCGGGGAGGTCCCGCTGGTCCCGAAGGCGACCATGTGGCTGCTGATCGCCGACGCGCCGGCGCTCGTGCCGGCGACGATCGCCCCGTGCCGATGCCGCTCGATGATCGCCCGCCCCAGGGCGGTCCCGCCGATGACGCTCGACAGGCGGAGCTGGTTGCCGCCGGTCATGAAGATGCCGGTCGTATCGGCCAGCTGCGCAGCCATCGCCGGGTCGTTCGCCTCCTCGCGCATGATCGGGCGCAGGCCGATCACGTCAGGGATGCCGAGCTGTCCGAAGAGGGACCGATACAGCTCGGTCGCCTCGTCGCCGAGCGAGGAGGCCGTGGAGATGATTGCCACGCGGCCGGATGCGCCGCCCGCCAGGGAGGCGAAGCGCGACAGGATCTGTCGCTGCCGCAGCTTCTCCTCCGCGCCGCCGATGATCAGCAGGTGACCTGGGCGGGCGGCGCCCGGGGGTGAGGGTTGGGCCATGTTGCCCGGCAGCATAGCAACGCTAGACTCGATCGGATGTCCGCCAATGGTCCCGCCGAAGATGGTCGTGTCGATCTCCGCGACTACTACGCGGTGCTCGGCGCCGAGCCGTCCGCGACGGTTGCGGAGCTCCGCGCCGCATTTCGAGAGGCCGTGCTCCGGCACCATCCCGATCGGAGCACCGAGGATTCGCTGGCCACGCGGCGCACCTCCGTCCTGAATCGCGCCTGGAGCGAGCTGCGCGATCCCGTTCGGCGGATGCACTACGACCACGCGCTCGAGCGCGGCGGTGCGCCGACGCTGGCGTGGCCGCTCGGCTCCGACGAGGCCCCGTCGCAGGCTCGCCGGCAGCGCCGGGCCGCGCGGCCTGTCCGCACGCCGTGGCACACGCCGGAGTTCCGCAGCGTCCACGGCTTCCGCGTCCCGACCCAGGTCTTCATGGCAGGCCCGGCCGCACAGAACGCCTGGATCGTTGCGAACAACATCGAGGGGCAGGACTGGCGCGACCACCGCGAGCGCTACTGGCTGCGGTTCGCGGCCTCCTGGTATCGCGACCGCGGCCGAGCCGATGACTGGCTCGGCGCCATGGAGCGGCTGGTCGAGCTCGATGGCACGTTCGAGACGCTCGTGCGCGCCGACCTGCGAGCGGCCTACGTGACCGCCCGGGAATACCTGCGCGGGACCGGCTTCCTGCGGACGGCGGCGATGGAGTACGCCCCCGGCACCGCCCAGCGCAAGTGGGTCGACCGCGAGCTCCGCGCCCTTCTGGCCGAGTATCGCGACGCGCGCGTGCGCAAGGGACGACCCGAGGATCGGGCGGAGGCGGCCGAGCTGCTCCTCAACTACCTCGAGGCGCTCGAGATGCCGCCGGCCTTCGCCGATGTACGGGCGGCGATCATGGCCCACGTCCGCGCCGGCCACGCCGGTCGCGCGGCGGAGCTCCTGGAGCGGGCCGTGGCCGCGCCGATTACCGAGCCGGCCCGCTGGTTCAGCATGGTCCAGCTCCTGACCGAGAGCGGACAGCTCGACCGGGCCTCGGCGATGCTGGCTGCCATCGCCCGCGGCGACCATCCGGAGGCCCTCGATCGTCGCCGCCTGCGGGCCGATCCGGCGCGCCGTATCTCCGCCGCGCGGGTCCGCCTCGAACGCGCCCGCCAGCGCGCCGCCTAGCTGGGGGCTTCGACCACCTCGACCGGGCCGATCCCGAGCGCCTCGATGTCGGCGCGGATCTGTGAGGCATCGCCGACCGCCAGCATGACGAGGTCGGCGGGGCGGATCAGCTCAGCGGCGGCCCGCTGGGCCTCGGCCGCGCCAACCGCCTCGATGTGGTCGCGGTAGGTCTGCCAGAAGTCATCGGCCAGTCCGTACACCGCGATCGGCTCGATCGCGGCGGCGATGCCGCCGGTCGACTCGAAGCGCAGCGGGAAGATGCCGACCTGGTAGTCGCGCGCCTCCTTGAGTTCCGAGTCCTCGAAGGGGGCGGTCGGCGCGGCCTCGAGCAGCGCCACCAGCTCGGAGATCGACGGCGCGGTGACGTCCGTCTGCACGGCGGCGGCCGCGGTGAAGACCCCGGCCGATCGCCGCGTGTCGAACCCGCTCCGCGCCCCGTAGGTGTAGCCGAGCTCTTCGCGAAGGCGACGGTTCAGGCGGGACCAGAAGGTGCCGCCCAGGATCGTGGACATGACGATGGCGGGGAAGTAGCGCGGATCGTATCGGTCGATCCCGATGTGCCCGACCCGCAGCTCGCTCTGGACCGAGCCGGGTCGGTCGACGATCACCACGCGCCGCCCACCGGCGGCGTGCGGAACGATGGAGCGATGCCCAGGCCCCGTCCCCTCCCAGCCGGCAAGGTGCCGCTCGACCGAGCCGTCCACATCGGCCTCTTCGAAGGCGCCGGCGATGATGAGGTGCGCCAGCCCCGGTCGGTAGTGGGTCTCATGGAAGCCGATGACGTCGTCGCGTGTGAGCGTCGCGACGGTCTCCGGACTCCCTGCGGAAACGCGACGGTAGGGGGTGTCGGTCGCGTAGACGTGCATCAGGAAGGTCTCGTCGGCGAGCCTGCCGGGCTCCGATCGAGCCTGGAGGATGTCGGCCAGCCGCTCCGCCTTGAGTCGCTCGAACTCACCCGCGTCGAAGCGTGGCTCGCGGAACATCTCGACCAGCAGCCCGAGTCCCTCATCGAGGTACTCGGGAAGGGACTGGAACGCCGCGCGGGCGCTATCCCAGGACGACTCGCTGCTCACCTCGATCCCGAGGCGCTCCGTGGCCTCGGCGAACTCCGACGCGTCGTGGCGCCGTGTCCCGGTCACCAGCAGCTGGGCGGTGAGCGCCGCCACGCCGCCGTGTGGCTCGTCCTCGGCGGCCGCCCCGGCATCGACCAGCAGGTGGACGTTGACGAGGCTCGAGCCGGCGATCGGAACGGTCCAGACGTTCAGGCCATTCGGCAGCTGCCGTCGCGAATACGGCGGGAAGTGGTAGGGCCGCGGTGCCCCGGCAGGAGGCCGATTCCGGTTGGTCGCGGCGGTCATGCCGCCCCCCCGGCCGACTCGGCCGGGACATAGGTGAGCACCACCCGGTTATCGGGGCGCAGGCTGGCCGCCATTCCCTCGCGCACGCGTGCCGCGTCCACCGCGGCGTAGCGGCTCACCTCGGTGTTGATGCGCTCGGGCTCGTCGAAGAGGCAGGCGAACATCGAGAGCCGATCGGCTCGTTCGCTGATCCGCTCCAGGCTCGACTCGACACCCGCCGCATGCAGGTTGCGGACTCGCTCCAGCTCCTCGTCGCTCGGGCCGTCGGCCGTCAATCGGTCCAGCTCGGTCCACAGCGCGGCCTCGAGCCTGGCCGGCGCAATCCCCGGTCGCGCCGTGACCCAGACGGTGAAGATGGCCGACCCGCCGACCAGCGGGAAGGCGAAGGTGGTCACGTCCTGGGCGACCTGCTGCTCGCGTACGAGGGACCGGTACAGCCGCGCCGCGCGCCCAGAGCCGAGCAGGTCGACCGCGACCTCAAGCGCATCGAAGCCCGGCGAGCCGAAGATCGGCATCCGATAGGCGGCGTAGATCCGCGGCAACTGCACCTGGTCCGGGACGACCAGTCGTCGCTCCTCGCCAAGGATCGGATCGATCTCGATGGCTGGGCCGGGGGGTATCTCCGGATTGGCCGGGATCGGCCCGAAGTGCTTCTCGATCATCGCCAGCGCCGTCCCGGGGTCGAAGTCGCCGGCGACGGTCAGGACCGCGTTGTTCGGCGCGTAGTAAGAGGCGAAGAACTCAGTCACATCGGCCAGGCTGGCTGCGTCGAGGTCCTCCATGGAGCCGATGGGCGGGTGGTGATAGGGGTGCGACTCAGGGAAGAGGAGCTCCTGCATCTTCTCGTCCCAGGTCCCGTACGGCTGGTTGTCGACCGACGCGCGCCGCTCGTTCTTCACGACGTCGCGCTGGTTGTCGAGCTTCTCCTGCGTGATCGCCGGCAGCAGGCTCGCCAGCCGATCCGCCTCGAGCCACAGCGCCAGCTCCAGTTCGTGGCTGGGCAGCGTCTCAAAATAGTTCGTACGGTCGAACCAGGTCGACGCGTTCAACGTCCCGCCGGCTGCCTGCACCAGGTTGAAGTGCTCGCCCTTGGCGACCTTGGCCGACCCCTGGAACATCATGTGCTCGAAGAGGTGCGCGAATCCGGTCTTGCCCGGCTTCTCGTGACGGCTGCCCACGTCGTACCACAGGTTGACCGCCACGATCGGCGCGCGGTTATCGCGGGACAGGATCACGCGCAGGCCATTCGCCAGGCGGTGTCGGTCGATCGGGATGTGTGGCAACGCAGTCCTCGCCAGTCGGTGATGGGCGGCCGAAGGCTACCACGCCTCGGCCGGCGGCCCTCCAGGCTCGTTCCACATCTCGATGATCGGCCGCTCATGCTCCCAGCCAAGGACCGACAGGGTGGCGGTCGAGAGACCGAATAGCGCCCCGCTGATCCCGGCCAGGCCGAGCCAGCGCGCTGCCAGGACGCGGAGCATGTGTCCGTGGCCGAAGACGAGGCTGTCACCACGGACCTCCTGGGCGAGACAGCGTGCGACGACGCGGTCGGCGCGGGCGCTGACCTGGTCGACCGTCTCGCCCTTTGGCCACGGCCCGCCCCAGATCGTCCATCCGGGGTAGTCGGCCTGGATCTCCCCCGTGCGCCTCCCCTCCAGGGCGCCGTAGTCCCACTCGGCGAGGTCGGGGTCCGGGAGGGCGTTCGCGAACCCAGCGAGGCGAGCGGTGTCGCCGGCGCGGGACCGCGGGCTCGTCAGGACCAGCGCGAACGTGTGACCGGCGAGCCGGGTGCCGAGCGCCTCGGCCTCCGCGCGTCCCACATCGGTGAGCGGGATATCGGTCACGCCGGTGTGGCGACCCTCGCGCGACCAGGCCGTCTCGCCGTGGCGAACCAGCCAGAGCTGCCGGCCCTCGGTCATCGGGGCATGGTAAAGCCCGAAGGGGCCCCGATCACTAGATGCTCCAGCCCATGCAAAACACAAACCGAATCACTAGATGTCCGTTGCTCCTTCGAGCCACAGACAGATTAGCTCCGGCGTCGCGCCGGCCACCTATCAGTCGGGAGGGCCGGCATCGCAATTCCATTGCACTGCAGCCTGCTGAGCGGGGTGGCCCGCTTATCGGTTCGGAGTGCCGATGGCCTCCAGCGAGGGCGCGTCCGCCAGGAGGACCCGGACGAGTCCGTGAAGGCCATGCTGCTCGAGAGCGACCCGCTCACGAGCCTCGGCTCGGCGGGCGAGCATGACGGTTTCGGTGGCGGTCACGTGCGCAACCATCGGCCGGGGGCCAGGCAAGCCTCAACAGGACATTGGTCATGGCCCAGCGGTCAGCCGGCTGGCCCGCGTGCCTGGTATCTCTCCCGCAGCGTCCGAACGTGGCGCGTCTGCGCCTCGACCGCGTCGACCTGGGTCGGCAGGTTCAGGTCCTTCAGCGGCACCTCGGCGCCCCAGTTCCGGGTCGTCGTGATCGCTGTCTGCAGCGAGGCCAGCAGCGTCGCCAGCTTGGTGGTCGCAGCGTTGAGGGCGCTCCGCTCGACGCGCGAGTCGCCGATGATGAGGACGCCGCGTGAACCGAGGGCCGAGCTTGCGCCGGGCAGCTTGGCTACCCGGTCCAGCTCCTCGGAGCCGGCCCACCAGGCAGCCGCTGCCCGCTTCAGGAGATCGCTTGCCATCGGCAGAGAGTAGCGCGGCGCTTCCGCCGTTGATTGCGAGCTCCCGGAAACGACGAAACCGGACCCCCTGAAGGGCCCGGTTTGCTGTCGGATCGAATGGTGAGCGGCCAGGGATTCGAACCCTGAACCTAGTGATTAAGAGTCACTTGCTCTGCCGTTGAGCTAGCCGCCCGCGGGCGAATGATGGCGGAGCCAGGGGAGAGGGTCAAGGAGAGCGCCGGCAGCTAGCCCCGCAGGACGCCGCGCCACGCGGCAAATCCGACCGACGCCAGGACGACGAGCAGAAGGCCCGCCAGAACGAAGGGTGGATCAACGCCGAACCAGGTGCCGGCGCCCCCCGTCCCGCCGCCCGGAACAACCGACGCCGAGGTCGTCGCGGCCGGGCTTGGGATTGCGCTGGGACTGGGGGAAGAGGTGGGGGTGGCGCTTGGCGTAGGCGTCGCGGGCTGAATGGGATTACCGGTCTGCGGATCGACCATCGTGAAGTTGGTCCAGAGGTACTCCCGGATGGTCAGCCCGGAGTCGTGGACCTTCGCGGCCATCTCTCGTCCGAGGTAGCGGTAATGCCATGGCTCGTAATGGAAGCAGGTGATCTCTGAGAAGAAGGGGCGTGCCCCATGTTCGTCCTTCGGGTAGCTCATGACCCATCCGTACTTCCAGGCGTTCTCGCCCATCCACCGTCCCGCCGGCGTTGTCGCCCAGTCGCCCTCCAGCGGGCTGCCGCCCCCAAGGCTCTTGAAGTCGATGGCCAGGCCGAGCTGGTGCTCTGAATGGCCCGGTCGCTGCCAGAACCAGATCGCGCTGTCAAAGCCATAGGTGGCGGAGCCGGAGTTGAGGAGATCGACCTGCTCGTCGTAGCTGCGATACGGGCTCGAAACCGCGATCGGCGTGCCCGCATCGGCCGCGGCCTTTGCCATGGCACGCAGATCGTCGATCGTGACCTGGCGAATGAGCCCGCTGCCGGCGATGCCCGCCTCCCCCACTGGCACGAGATCGGGGGGCACGTAGTCCTTCCCGACGGTCAGGATCCAATCCACGAGCGTGGTGCTCCAGCTGTCGTAGTCGCGCGGGACTGTCGGAAGCCCGCCGAGGTGGCACGGCGGGAGCGGGCCGAGCGCGGCGACCGGCGGCGGAGCACTTGCCGGCGCGGCGAGAAGGGCGGCAGCGAAGATGAGCCCGATGCCGAGCGCACGGAGTCTGTTCATGACTGGGTGGCTACCATAGCGCCGTGAACCGCCCGGCGTTGCTCCGAGGAGTCACCGCGGTCGCGGTCGTGACGCTGCTCATCGGATGCGCGAGCCCGAGCCCAACCCCCCTCCCGTCCCCCAGCCCCACCC
>DATCOX010000081.1:0-11221 GCA_036564495.1 Candidatus Limnocylindria bacterium | reverse complement strand
GCAGCTCGTCCTCGATCAGGTCACGGGAGGTGTAGCCGTTCACCCCCAGGTTGGCGACGAGCTCAAGCCTCGGCACACGCACTGCGAGCAGACTCGGCCAGCTTTCGGCGGAGCTGACCGAGGTGCCGATCGTGTACGAGTCCCCCAGCGCGACGTAGCGCAACGACGTTACCGTCCGAGCGTCGGATTGCCCTTCGCCGTGTTCAGCTTCACCGCCTGCTTGACGAGCTCCCGCAGGGCATCGGCCGGGATGTCGTCGACCGAGGTGATCTTGATGTGCCGCATCCGCTCGCCGTCGCCGGTCAGCACCTTCTTGGGGTCTTCCATCTCGGTGCCGCGCCAGAAGCCGATGTCGACGTGCTTCGGATAGGCCTTCATCCAGATCATCGGTCCGTTCCATTCCCAGACCGGCTGCGCCCACTTGATCCCCACTGCAGAGTGGGGAGCGCCCTCCTTGACGACCTCGCGGAGCCGCTTCATGGCATCGGTGCGCCAGTCGTCGAAGGCGGCGATGTACTGGTCAACGGTCTTCTGCCCGTTCATCGGTGAGGTATTCCTCGTGCGTATGCCGACAATGTAGCCCGGGCGGGCTAGCCGATCTCCCTCTGCTCGTCGACTCGCGGGTGCCGCATCGGCCCGGCGTCGATCTCCTGGGCTGCATCCACCTCCGCCAGCTCGCCCTCGTCCCGGATGTGCGGCTCGAAGAAGGTGGTCGCGATCAGCGTCGGCACCACGGCGGACAGGATGACCGTGGTCACGAGCACCGTGTACTGCGCCTGGTCGATGAGCCCGTTGCGCAAACCGAACAGCGCCGAGATTGTTCCGAACGTCAGGCCGGTCGCCATCAGCAGGGTCGTGTAGTTCGCGTCGCGCACCGCCAGCCCGGCAAGCCGTGAGACTGGCCACACACCGATCGTCTTGGCACCCACCTTGATCAACAGCAGGACGGCGATCAGGCCGGCGCCGGCGGCCATCTCCGGCAGCGAGACGAGCAGCCCGGCCTTGATGAAGTAGAAGGGGGTGAGCAGCGAGAAGGCGATCGCGCGCATCCGGTTCACGATCACGCGGTTGTGCAGGAACACGCCCGCAAAGGCCAGCCCGATGAGGTAGGCCGGCAGGACTGCCTCGCTGTTGGCTGCGGTTGCGAGCCCGCCAAGGCCAAGCAGAACCAAGAGGACGAACTTGATCTCGGGCTCGGAGACCCGATCCGGCACGGCCCTGACGAGCCAGGCCAGGACGCGCGGCAGGACCAGGATGGCGGCCGCGGTGAGCGCCACGAAGAGCAGGAGGCCCGGCCCGGGCTCCGCGAAGAGGACGCCGAGCGCGAGGACTGTGCCCAGGTCCGTCACGAAACAAGCGGCCAGGATCAGCTTGCCGATCTCCTGGGTTGCGAGGCCGGACTCGATCATCACCGCGTAGACGACGGCGACCGAGGTCGTCGACAGTGCAATCCCGGCGATCTCCGCGGCGTGCAGGTCCCAGCCGGCCACGGCATAGGCGAAGACGAACGCTGCGGCGGCGGGCAGGGCAAACGAAACGAACCCGATCGCGACCGCCCGTCCGAGGTGGCGCTTCAGCGAGCCTGGATCGATCTCCGCCCCGGCCAGAAACGTGAGCAGCACCGATCCGAAGAGCGCCAGGAAATCGATCCAGGGTGTCGTGCCCAATCCGAGCGCATTGCCGCCAAGCACGCCCAGTCCGATCTCGACGAGCGCCACCGAGACGCCGAGCCGTATCGAGATGAGGCTGGCCGCGAGCGCCAGGCCCACCCACGCGGCGGCGATGAGATACACGTTGTCCACCGGGCACCTCCCCCAGGTGGCACGAAGCCCCTGGCTGCAACTGCATCAGGGGCCATCAGCCCGGGCGGGCGGTTCAGACGTCGTCACGTCTCGGCGGACACCATCGCCGGGACGAAGGCTAGGCGCTGCCGCTGGGGCGCGTCAATTCCTTCCAGACGCGAGCTCTTTGACGGGCCGGACCTCCCCGACCTGCTCGCCGCGCGGATCCAGAATCCGCGGCGCGGCATGCTGGCTCAGGCGGGCAAGGCCGTCGGCATCCAGGACGCCGAGCCTGGCCAGGACCGCTGATGCCGCGACGTCACCGGCGCGTCGTGCGAGATCGCCGTCCTCAACCTTGATTGCCAGGCCGAAGGGAGCGGCCGTGACTGCCGCGGCCAACGCCCCCAGCGCCCTCACCCCTTCCGCTCCTCCCTTCGACACGACACGCCCAGGCAACGTCCGCATCAGGTCGGTGTCGAACCGACGCCGGTCCCCGCCGACCAGCTCCGGGTGGGCCATCATGGCGTCGCGAATCCGCTCGAATGCCTTTCGCAGCGCCGGATCCTCGACTCCGGCGGGATCAGCCAGGCGCGCAAACGCCAGGGCAAGGCCTCGCAGGGGAAGGCCGAAGGTGACGACGCCACAGCCATCGGTCGCGGTCGTAATCTCGGAACGGGCGACCCCGCTCATGAGCGCCACCGTGTCGAGCGCCAGCTGCTGGATCGGATGGTCGGGCTCCCAGTACGTTTCGATCGGCCAGCCGGCCGCCTTGGCGTGAAGGGCCATACCCGCGTGCTTGCCCGAGCAGTTGTGGCGCAGCGGGGTGAGCGGCTCCCCGTCCCGGATCAGGCGCTGCGCCGTCTCCACGTCGTATGGGGTGTGCATCCCGCAGGCAAGGACGTCACGCGTGAGTCCCCCGGCGCGGAGGACGGCCTGCACGGTCCGGACGTGGCGGTCCTCGCCGGAGTGCGAGGCGGCCATGATCGCCAGCGACTCCGTCGGGTTCGGGAAGTCGTATGCGTCGAAGCGCCCGGAGGCGACGAAGGGAGCCAGCTGGAAGGGCTTCGCCGAGGAGCGGATGAAGGTGAACTCGTCCGGATCGCCGAACGACCAGATCAGCTCCCCGGACGGCGAGACGACCGCAACGGAGCCGCGGTGACGGGACTCGACCCGATCGCCGCGAGTGACCTCGACCAGGAGGCGGGCCACCCGGGCGCGAGACCTATCGGATCAGGAGTTGCCGGCGGAGCCGGTGCTCGTGGCTGCCCGGTCGGGCGCGGGCTGACCCTCGCGCTCCTTGTTGAAGATGCTCCCCTGGCCCTGCGATGTGCTCGGTGCCGGGGCCGGCTGTGCACCGGCCGCGCTCTTGGCCGGGGCGCTCGCGGCGGCCGGCGTGGGGGCGTTGGACGAGGCGCGACCCTCGGGCGTCATGATCACGCCGCCCTCGAAGTGCGCACCTTCCTTGACGACCAGGACCTGGGCCTTGACCTTCCCCTTGACGCGACCGGTCGAGCCGATCTCGAAGCGTCCGCCGCAGTCGACGTCCCCTTCGTAGTCGCCGTTGATGATCACGTTTGCGGCGGTGATCGAGCTGCGAACCTTGGCCTGTGGGCTGATGATCAGCGTGCCGGAGCACTCGATCTCACCGCTCGCCTCGCCCTCGATCCGCAGGTCGCGGTCCGAGACGTATTTGCCGTTGAAGCGCGCGTGCGGATCGATGACGCTCTCGTTGCCCGGATCGGGGCGGCGGAACTCCATCGGATTGGGCGGGGTCATCTCTGCCTCATCGGGAAAGCTATCCGGATACAGGTTGCCGACGACGTCCTCGCGCAGGCCGGAGTCGGCCTTGGTTTCTCGCTTGGTTCCGAAGACCACGGCTGGCTCCTTCCTCTGCATCGCGTGGCACAACGTGCCGGCACAGGACGCGACGAAGCGGCGTAAGGAGGCTAAGCCTAGCAGTCAAACGAAGATCAAGGTAGTGGGCAATCCTGGCGCCACCTAGAATTCGCCCGATGGACCTCGGCCGCTTCCCGAACCTGCACGTCTCGCAGCATCCGCTCGTCGCGCACAAGCTCGCGCTCCTGCGAGACCGCTCAACGGAGCCGAAGAAGTTCCGTGAGCTCGTCCGCGAGCTCTCCTGGCTGCTCGGCTACGAGGCGATGGCGGACCTGACCACCCAGCCGATCACCGTCGAGACCCCGCTCGAGCCGATGGCCGGCGCCGAGCTCGAGCCGAAGGTCGGGCTGGTCCCCGTCCTGCGCGCAGGCCTCGGCATGGTCGACGCCATGCTCGAGCTGATGCCGAGCGCGGAGGTGTGGCACATCGGCCTGTACCGCGACGAGCGCAGCCTGAAGCCGGTCGAGTACTACAACAAGCTGCCCGATGCGGCCACCGTGCAGGTCTGCCTGATCCTGGACCCGATGCTCGCCACCGGCGGCTCGGCGTCGGCCACGGTCGACATCCTCAAGCACTGGGGAGCGGCCCGCATCAAGCAGGTCTCCCTCATCGCAGCGCCGGAGGGGGTTGCCACGCTCTCGAACGCGCACCCCGACGTCGACATCCACGTGGCTGCCATCGACAGGGCGCTGAACGAGCGCGGGTACATCGTGCCGGGCCTGGGCGACGCCGGGGACCGGCAGTTCGGGACCTTCGCGGGACCGTCCTCGGAGCCGGGGCACGATCCCGCCGACGAGACCGCAGAGGTGGTGCGGCGGCTGCAACGGGACCTGGCTGGCGACTCGTAGGCGTCGCGGGGCAACAAAATGTCCCGAAGGAACCGCCGCCGGTCCGTTGATGCAATCTCGGGTGCCCTTGGCTGCCCCTTCGGGACAACCAGAGGATAGGCGCCCAACGGCCGACGTGGCAATCCCACTTATCCCCGAACTTCAGTGACCGTTCGAGACTTGTCCACAGCTCGTCCCCGAGCGGGTCGCTAGGCTTGGCCCATGCCGAAGCGCCGCGTCCTGTTCGTGTGCCTCCACAACTCGGCCCGCTCCCAGATGGCCGAGGGGATGCTGCGCGCCTGGGCGGGCGACCGCTACGAGGTCGCCAGCGGCGGGACGGAGGCGAGGGGCGTCCGGCCCGAGGCGATCGCGGTCATGGCCGAGCTGGGGATCGACATCAGCGGGCACACCTCGAAGACGATCGAAGGCTTCGTGAGCCAGCCGTGGGACTGGCTGATCCCGGTCTGCGAAGAGGCGTGCGAGGCGTGCCCCTACGTGCCTGGAGCGAAGGCTGTCCTGCGCTGGTCGTTCGACGACCCAGCGGCGGCGAGCGGTTCGGAGGCTGAGCGCCTAGCGGAGTTCCGCCGCGTGCGGGATGAGCTGGCGACGCGGATCCGCGCCTTCATCGCCGAGGCCTAGGCAGGCTGGTCAGCGGCTCGAGCCATCTCCGTCGTGCCATGGGCGCGGGACGGAGAGCGAAGGTTCTGGCTCCTCGGCCGTCGCGGCGCTTCCCGCGGCCTCCGCCTCCGGCGGCTCATGGCCCGCCCGCCCACTCGGCTTCGGCGACAACGGGGAGGCCGCCTGGTCGCGCTCGGCATGGATGACGTGCATCACCGCGTTGATCAGGGCGAGGTGCGTGAACGCCTGCGGGAAGTTGCCCATGTGGCGCCCCGTTTCAGGGTCGATCTCCTCGCCGTAGAGGCCGAGCGGGCTCGCGTAGGAGAGGAGGCGCTCGCAGAGCCGTCGCCCGCGCTCCAGCTCACCGATCTCGATCAGCGCCGAGACCAGCCAGAAGGAGCAGATGGTGAAGGCGCCCTCCCTGCCCGAGAGGCCATCGTCGGTCTCCTCGGTCCGGTAACGCAGGACGAGACCGTCCTGGCTGAGCTCATCGGCGATGGCCAGCACCGTGGCCCGCACACGGGGATCTTGCGGGGGAAGGAAGCGCACCATCGGCATGAGGAGCAGCGAGGCGTCCAGCGCCCGGGTGTCGTAGTGCTGGGTGAAGACGCCGCGCTCATCGACGCCGTGCTCGCAGATGTCAGCGTGGATCTCGTCCGCGACCTTCTGCCATCGCGCTGCCTGATCCTCATCCTGGCGCAGGCGCGCCAGGCGCGCCCCACGGTCCAGGGCGACCCAGCACATCATCTTCGACGAGGTGAAGTGCTTCGGCTCGCCGCGGACCTCCCACATCCCCCGGTCGGGTTCGCGCCAGTGCTCGATCGCCGCCTCGACCTGCCGGACCAGGATCGGCCAGATGAACTCGTCCAGGTGGTCGCGGGATCTGGTGTGGAGATAGACCGAGTCGAGCACGGCGCCCCACATGTCGTTCTGGCGCTGGCCTTGCGCAGCGTTCCCGACCCGCACCGGCCGGGCGCCCTCGTATCCGTCGAGATGATCGAGGATCGACTCCTCGAGGTCCCGCTCGCCGCCGACCCCGTACATGATCTGCAGGTCGGCGTCCCGTGCCGCATCGGCGATGAAGTAGAGGTAGTCGCCCGCCTCCCAGTCGAATCCAAGCGTGTACAGGCCCCACAGCGCGAAGGTCGAGTCGCGGATCCACGAGTAGCGGTAGTCCCAGTTCCGCTCGCCCTGCGGGGTCTCCGGCAGCGAGGTGGTCCCCGCCGCCACCACCGCACCACTGGGGGCGTAGGTGAGGCCCTTCAGCGTCAGTGCGGACCGCTCCAGGTAGCTCCGCCAGGGGTGGTCAGGGAAGCGGCCGCGACCGAGCCAATGCTGCCAATGGTGCGCGGTCCAGACGAGCCGCTTGTATGCCTCCTCGGAGCTCCTTGGGGGCGCCGGTTTGCCCCACGAGAGCGCCACGAATCTCGTCTCGCCCTCCTTGATCAGGGTCCGGGCGAGGGCGCGCGGCCCTTCGAAGCCGAGGTTCAGATCGCTCGTCAGGGTGACCTCGACGTCACTCGAGGCGCAGCGGCACACGCCCTGGTTGTAGCCCTGCTCCGAGTACGACCAGCTGCCGAAGGTCCGCCCGTAGTCGAAGACCGGCTCGCAGTCCATCGAGAGCTGGACCTCCCCGTTCACGCAGCGCACCTGTCGCAGCAGGATGTGATCGGCGTCGTAGTCGGTCGGCGCGCGCCTCTGGGAGCGCGAGCGCTTCTCTCCGCCATGCCACGGACCGATGAGCAGGACGTCGCGAACGATGATCCAGCCGGTCGACGTTCCCCAGCTCGTCTCCAGCACCATCGTGCCGGGCAGGTAGCGCCGCGCGACCGGAACCTGGACGTCCGCCGGGCCGAACCGGAAGCCCCCCGCGTCGCGGTCGAGCATCGAGGCGAAGACGCTCGGCGAGTCGATTCGCGGCAGGCATAGCCACTCGATGTTGCTGCTCGGCGCGACGAGCGCGATCGTCTCGCAGTCGGAGAGGAATGCGTACTCCGCGATCGGCGGAAACGGCGACGAGCCGTAGGCATGAGAGCTTGCGGGCCCCATCGGCTCCATTGACGCGCCGCCGCCGGAACGCTGCATGCTCGAACTCGCTGCGGATCGACAGTCTTACCACGGTCGCGCGGCCGATGCCACTCCCGGCTCCCCGGCCGGCCTGCGCTAGACTCGATCGTGATGCCCGACCCACACGTGAAGGTGGCCGTCACCGGCGCCGCCGGACAGATCGGATACGCCCTCCTCTTCCGGATCGCCTCCGGCCAGATGTTCGGCCCCCGCACCACCGTCGACCTGCACCTGCTCGAGCTGGAGGCCGCGCTGCCGGCCCTCGAGGGGGTGGCGATGGAGCTCGAGGATTGCGCCTTCCCCCTCCTGCGGCGGATGGTCCGTACCTCGAGCGCCGATGAGGCCTTCGCCGGAGTGAACTGGGCGCTCCTGGTCGGGGCGGTCCCGCGCAAGGCGGGGATGGAGCGCAAGGACCTGCTCACGATCAACGGCGGCATCTTCTCGGCCCAGGGCAGCGCGATTGCGCGCAACGCCGCCTCCGACGTGCGAACCCTCGTCGTCGGCAATCCGTGCAACACGAACTGCCTGATCGCGGCCGCCAACGCGCCCGATCTCCCGGCCGAGCGCTGGTTCGCGATGACGATGCTCGACGAGAGCCGTGGCCGGTCGCAGCTCGCCGCTCGGGCGGGCGTGCCGGTCGAGGAGGTGAGTGACCTGGCCGTCTGGGGCAACCACTCGTCGACCCAGTTCCCGGACTTCTATCACGCCCGGATCGGTGATCGGGCGGCGACCGAGGTCATCGGCGACGACGGCTGGCTCCAGGGGGAGTTCATGAGCACCGTTCAGCAGCGGGGTGCCGCCATCATCGCCGCGCGTGGCCAGTCGAGCGCGGCGAGCGCCGCGAATGCCGTGGTCGACACGGTGCGCAACATCACCCAGCCGACCGGCCGGATCTTCAGCGCCGCGATCCCAGCGCCTGCCGAGGGCGGCTATGGCGTTCCGGCGGGGATCGTCTTTGGCTACCCGCTGCGCGCGACGGCACCGGGGGCGGTCGAGATCGAGCAGGGAATCGTCCACAATGCTTGGGCACAAGGCAAGGTCGATGCAACGCTGGCCGAGCTGCTCGAGGAGCGCGAGGCAGTGATGGAGCTGATCGGATGACGAATAAGACGCTGACGGCCGCGGAGACCGCCACGATCACAGCGGCGGGACGCTCCACCGAGATGCCGGTGGTCCATGGCACGCAGGGCGACGACGGCATCGACATCAGCCGGCTGCGAGACGAGACCGGGATGGTCACCCTCGACAATGGGTACCGCAACACCGGGTCGTGCGCCAGCGCCATCACCTACCTCGACGGCGACGCGGGGATCCTGCGCTACCGCGGCTACCCGATCGAGCAGCTCGCCGAGAAGAGCACGTTCCTGGAGGTCGGCTACCTCCTGATCTACGGCGAGCTGCCGACCAAGGCCCAGCTCGACACGTTCGTCGACAGCATCACTCGCCACTCGCTGATCCATGAGGAGATGCGGCGCTTCTTCGACAGCTTCCCGAAGAACGCGCATCCGATGGCGGTCCTGTCGGCAGGGGCATCGGCGCTGTCGACCTTCTACCAGGACAGCCACGACCCGTTCAATCCGGACCACGTCGAGATCAGCACCCATCGGCTCCTGGCCAAGATGCCGACGATCGCGGCCTGGGCGTACAAGAAGAGCATCGGCCAGCCGTACGTCTATCCACGCAACGAGCTGGCCTACGCCGCCAACTTCCTGAACATGATGTTCAGCGTCCCGGCCGAGCCGTACGAGATCGATCCGGTGGTCGCGGAGGCGCTCGACCTCCTGCTGGTGCTGCACGCCGACCACGAGCAGAACTGCTCCACCTCAACGGTCCGCATGGTCGGGTCGAGCCACGCCAACCTGTTCGCGTCGATCAGCGCCGGTCTGGACGCCCTGTGGGGCCCGCTGCACGGTGGCGCCAACCAGGCCGCGATCGAGATGCTCGACCAGATCGCTGCGGACGGGGGCGACGTGGCCAAGTACGTGGCCAAGGCCAAGGACAAGAAGGACGGGTTCAAGCTGATGGGCTTCGGGCACCCCGTCTATCACAACTTCGACCCCCGGGCCAAGATCATCGAGGCCGCCGCCGATCGCGTCCTGCACGCGCTTGGCCGCGATGACCCGCTCTTCGAGATCGCCCAGCGCCTGGCCGAGGTGGCGCGCCAGGACGAGTACTTCATCGAGCGCAAGCTCTACCCGAACGTCGACTTCTACTCCGGGCTCATCTACCGGGCCATCGGCTTCCCCAACACGATGTTCACCGCCATGTTCGCGATCGGCCGAATGCCCGGCTGGATCGCGCACTGGCGTGAGATGATCGCGGACCCGGCCACCAAGGTCGGCCGCCCCCGCCAGGTGTACGTCGGCGCGTCCGCGCGCGACTACGTCGCCCTCGAACAGCGCTGAGGTTCACAACATGCGGTTGACAGTCCTGGGGCGCAGCCCCGCGCGCCCCAATCCGGGCGAGGCATGTGCCGGCTACCTGGTCGAGGGTGGCGGCTCGCGCATCCTGATGGACGTCGGTCCCGGCGTGGTGGCGCAGCTGCTGCGCCGCAACACGCCCGACGAGCTCGACGCGGTGGTGATCAGCCACATGCACACCGACCACTGCCTGGACCTGATCACCCTTCGCTACAGCTACCCGTGGATCGACGTCGCCAAGCACCGGTTGACGGTGATCGTGCCGCCCGGCTCGACCGGGCAGTTGGCCGAGCTGGCTCTTGGCGCCGGCTACGCCAACTTCTTCGACAAGAGCTTCATCTTCGTCGAGCACGACGGGAAGCGCCCGATCGAGGTCGGTAACCTGCGGCTGGAGCCCGAGGAGACGCAGCACTACGTGCGCACCTGGGGCTTCCGCATCACCGCGACCGGTGGCGGCGAGGATCCGAACCGGATCCTGACCTACTCGGCCGACTCCGGCCCGTGCGACGCGCTGCCGCGCCTCGCGGACCGCGCCGACCTGTTCCTGTGCGAGGCAGCGCTGCGGTCGCTCAAGGAGGACGACCCTGAGCCCCAGGGCCGCGGCCACCTGCTCCCGTCGGAGGCAGCCGCCACCGCCCAGGACGCGCACGCCGGCAAGCTGCTGCTGACCCACATCCCGATCGCGGACGGCGGCGAGTGGGCCCTGGCCGAGGCTCGCTCTGCCTATGACGGCTCGGTCGAGATCGCCGAGCCGCTGCGCAGCTACGAGGTCTGATCGCGCTCCGAGACGACGCGCGCGCTGGCGATGTAGCGATCCGCTGACCAGGTGGCGAGGGCCCACAGCACCGAGATCCCCAGCGTGAAGCCGAAGACGCCGATCGTGACGCGCAGCGCGCCGCCGCCCAGCGCCGCCCCCATGACGAGCACGACCAGCAGCAGGCCGCCGATGAGGATCGCCGCCATCACCAGGCCGATCTTCGCGGCGGTGATCACGAACCAGCCAAGGGAGCGGCCCTGGGCTCGACCGGTGAGCCACAGGACGGTCGGTCCCGTGGCGCCATACAGCGAGACGTAGAGGCCCGGCGCCCCGAAGAGGTGCTCGGCACCGAGCCGAATCTGCAGCACGAGTGCCGCCAGCAGCCAGGCCGCCAGGAGCGCGCTGCCCGCCCCGACCCCGATCAGCCAGACCAGCAGCAGCGTCGCGGTGCCCCCGGAGAGTCGCTCGACCAGCTCCCCGTCGGCTCCCTCGACGAGCTCGGTTGGCCCATCCTCGGGAAGCTGCGGGGGATCGTCGGGCATCGTCAGGCCGCGGACGCCTTCAGCGCCGCCTCGAGGTCGGCGGTCAGGTCCTGGACCGACTCGATCCCGACCGAGAGGCGGACCAGGCCGGCAGGCACCTCGAGTGGCGAGCCGACGACGCTGAAATGGGTCATCGCGGCAGGGAGCTCGATCAGCGACTCGACCGCGCCGAGCGACTCGGCCAGCGTGAAGAGACGGGTCGCCTCGGCCAGGCGGCGCGCGGCGGGCTCACCGGCGTGGAGCTCGAAGCTCAGCATCGCGCCGGGCAGGCGCATCTGGCGCGTCGCCAGCTCGAACTGCGGATGGCTCGCCA
>DATCOX010000022.1:0-23134 GCA_036564495.1 Candidatus Limnocylindria bacterium | reverse complement strand
GAGGAGATGGCCGAGCTGAAGCGGCGCGCGGCGAGCCGGATCAGCCCCCGCCTGGACCTGCGCGGCGAGCGGGTGGAGGCGGCACTCGAGGGGCTGGCCGCCTACCTCGACGAGGCGTTGCTGGCTGGCATGGACGAGGCGGTCATCGTGCACGGTGCTGGGACCGGGGCGCTGCGGCGCTCGATCCGCGAGTACCTGGCCGACCATCCGCGGGTCCGCTCAACCCGACCCGGCCGGCGCGAGGAGGGGGGCGACGGGGCGACAGTCGCCGAACTCTAGGGGGCGACGACGCTGGGCGACGGCAGCGGGATCGCGGTCGGAGTCGGCAGCGGGATCGCGGTCGGGGTCGGCAAGGCAATCGGCGTCGGAGTCGGCAGCGGTGTCGGAGAGGGCATCGGCGATGGGGTCGGGGACGGGGTGGAGGTCGGGATCTCACCCGGGGTGCAGGTCTCGATCGGGGCGAGCGGCGCGTCGAAGGCGGGGGCGGGGGAGCGACGCACGGCGCTCTCCCTCCCGATGTACTTCTTGATCCAGGCCCGGTTGGCCTCCTCCCAGGTCGGATGCGCGCCCTCGTAGTCGGTGAGATCGAGGAAGACCTTCTCCTCGGGTCCCTGCGTGCCGGGTGAGGCGCCGGGGGCCGCCGACTCGACCGGGTCGCCGCAGCCCGGCTGCCAGATCTTGCCGGTCGCAGCCTCGATCATCAGCTTGCGATGCAGCGTGTCGCGCTCGGTGGGTTGGTGCGCCGCGGCGAAGTCCTCCGTGACCGTCTGGGTGGTGAACTCGCCGGGGAGCATCCCGGTCAGGGCGTCGACCTTGATCGACACGATGTCCTTTGGCCGCGTGAAGCTGCGCAGCGGCAGCTTGTTGGCCGCCGTCACCTCGGCCATGTAGTCATGCCAGATGAAGGTCGGACCGTCGGCCGCGAAGACGTCCTTAATCGCCGAGAAGTCGCTGTTGCCGACCCAGACGCCGGTGATGATGGCGCCCTCGTCGACGGACGGATCGGCATCCGGCGCCAGGTAGCCGAAGGCCTGCAGGTCGCGAAAGTCGTTGGTGGTGCCGGTCTTCAGGGTTGCCGGGCGGCGGCCCTTAGCGGTCATCAGCTGGAAGCGCTGGCCCCAGATGATGTTGGTCTTCGGGTTGGTGTTGTCCTTCAGGATGTCCGTCACCAGGTAGGCGGCATCCTCGCCCAGCACGCGCTCAGGCTTCGGCGCATCGGTCGAATGGTCGTAGATCACGTTGCCGTTGCGGTCCGTGATCTTCGAGATCAAGAACGGCTCGGCAAGCGTGCCACCGTTGGCGATCCCGCCGTACGCACCCGCCAGGTCGAGCATGTGGACGCCGATCGTGCCGAGGGTCAGTGACGGGACTTCGTGGTCGGGCTGCTGGGGATCCCACTTCAGCCCGAGGCGCTCGGCCATGTCGACCACGTTCTTGGTGCCGATCAGCTGCTGCACCTTCGCGACGGGGATGTTCCAGGAGTACTTCAACGCGTCGCGGATGCGCACCGGACCGCGTTCGTTGCCGCTCGCGTTCGGAACCGAGTAGCCCTCCGCGATCACGCCCTTGACGTCCATGAGCATCGTCGCGGGTGTGACGGTGCCGAGCTCGAAGCCGGTGGCGTAGGTGATCGGCTTGAAGGCGGAGCCCGATTGCCGGTAGGCCTGTCCCACCACGTCGTACTGCGGCTGGTGCGCAGGGGTGGCCTCCCCGTAGTAGTTCGCTGAGCCGACGTAGGCGAGCACCGCACCGGTGCGGTAGTTGATCGTCACCAGCGCGTCGTTGTTGATGTTCCGGCTCTGGAGCTGCTTGATCCAGTGGAGGGCGGCGTCCCCGTACTTTGCCGTCAGCTGCTCATCGGTCAGGCGGTCGAGGTCGTAGGCCACCCCCGCCCACTTCTCGGCGCTGACCTGGTAGCCCTTGTAGTCGAGCGTGGTGGTGATGACCAGGCCGCCCCGATCCAACAGGTCCTCATTGCCGAGCAGATTGGCTGCGGCGCGGCGCACCGCGTACACGAAGTGCGGCGCCTTGTAGCGCTGATCCTGGGGCGGCGCGAGCACGATCGGCTGGGCGGCCGCCTCGTCACGCTGCGCCTTGGTGATGGCGCCGGTCAAAACCATCCCGTCGAGGACGTAGCCCTGCACGCGAATCGCATCGGAGTCTGGAGGCACCACGAGAACCGTGTTCCCGGACGCGTCCGTCGTCGGCAGGGCGACGTGCGTGGGGTCGAGCGCCGAAGGGGCCCGCACCAGTCCGGCCAGGAGCGCGGCCTCGCCGATCGTCAGCTGGTCTTCGGGCGCCGCCGAGGTGATGTCCTTGCCGAAGTAGCGGTGCGCGGCGGCCCAGACCCCATAGGCGTTGTTGCCGTAGTAGACCTGGTTCAGGTACATCTCGAGGAGCTTCTGCTTGCCTTCAACTCCGGGATACGCATCTCCCACCTGGAGGGCCAGCAGTGCTTCCTTGATCTTCCGCTCCCAGCGGCGATCCGGGTTCGCGAGGAGGTCAGCGTCAAAGAGTCGGATGCGCACGAGCTGCTGACAGATGGTGGAGGCGCCGGACACGGTCTGCGACGCCGAGAAGTTCTGCAGTGCGGCCCGTACGATCCCCTTGAAGTCGATGCACGGATTCGTCCAGAAGGTGCGGTCCTCGGCGGCGACCTGGGCGTCGCGCATCACCTGTGGGATCTTGTCGTAGGTCACAACCTTGCGTTCCTCCGCCGAGAACGTGGCAAGCTCGACGCCGTCGGCGGACACGACACTCGATCCCTGGCTCAGCTCGAAATGGCCGAGCTGCGACGGATCGGGCAGGTCGCTGGCGTAGGACGCGAAGACGGCCACCACGCCGACGAAGAGGGCCACGGCGAGCGCCGCGAAGCAGCCGAGAATGATCGCCGGGAGAGGCGCCAGCTGCTGGCGGTTCGTGGTGCGGGGGGAGCGAGGCGCCGGCGGCCCGCCTGGATAGCGGCCCCGGGCCCGCCGCGGGGGCCGTCCGTACATTCAAATCAAGCCTAGCACGGGAGGCGGCGAGGGGCGGATCGGCCCCATATACTCAACCGCCCATGGCCTCCCACATCCTCGACGAGCTCCAATGGCGTGGTGCCGTCGCGCACAGCACCGATCCGGATGCGCTGCGCACCGCCCTGACCGCGGGACCGCTCACCTTCTACTGCGGCTTCGACCCGACCGCGCCGAGCCTGCACTTCGGCAACCTGGTCCAGCTCGTCACCATGCGCCGCCTGCAGCTGGCCGGGCACGACCCGATCGCCGTGGTCGGGGGCGCGACTGGGCTGATCGGGGATCCGAGCGGTCGTTCGGCCGAGCGAAGCCTGAATGAGGCGGACGTCGTCGCCGAATGGGTCGGCCGGATCCGATCGCAGGTCGAGCGCCACCTCGACTTCGGCGGCACACACCCAGCGCGCATCGTCAACAACCTCGACTGGACCGCGCCGGTCTCGGCGCTCGATCTGCTGCGCGAGGTCGGGAAACATTTCAGCGTCAACCGAATGCTCGACAAGGAGTCGGTCAAGGCCCGACTCGAGGGGCCGGGGATCAGCTTCACCGAGTTCAGCTACCAGATCCTGCAGGCCTTCGACTACCTCGAGCTGCATCGACGTTACGGCTGCAATCTGCAGACCGGCGGCAGCGACCAGTGGGGGAACCTGACCGCCGGGGTCGATCTGATCCGTCGCGTGACCGGTGAGGCGGTGCACGCCATGGCCACGCCACTCATCACCAAGTCCGACGGCACGAAGTACGGCAAGACCGCGGAGGGCAGCCTCTGGCTCGACCCGAAGCTGACCAGCTCCTACGCGTTCTACCAGTACTTCCTGAACACCGACGACGCGGATATCGGCGCGCTGCTCCGGATCTTCAGCTTCCAGTCCCCCGACGCGATCGAAGGGCTCGAGGCGGAGACCGCCGCGCGGCCCCAGGCCAGGTCCGCTCAGCAGTCCCTGGCGTCCGAGCTGACAGCGCTGGTGCACGGCGCCGACGCGGCCGCCCAGGCGGCTTCGGCGAGTGCCGCCCTCTTCGGGCGAGGGGAGCTCAGGGAGCTCGACGACGAGACGCTTGCGGCCGCGCTGGCCGAGCTGCCGCGCGCCGAGGTGCACGGGCCACTGCCGGTGCTGGCCGAGCTGCTGGTGGCCAGCGGGCTGGCGGAGAGCCGATCAGCCGCTCGCCGCACCGTGGCCGACGGCGGCGCCTACCTGAACAACCGGCGCGTGACAGACGCCGAGGAGGTCCCCGGTGAGGGGGACCTCCTGCACGGCCGCTGGCTGGTGCTGCGGCGGGGCAAGCGCAACCTGGCCGCGGTGGAACGCCTCAGCTAGCCATCTCCGGGGCCGGCTTCATCCAGGCTGCGGCGAGGGCCACGATGCCGACCACCACGTGCAGCAGGTTATCGGACGGGTTCTCCAGGTTGGCAACGCCGAACGTGTTCGGATCTACGCTGGAGCCGGCGGGCTGGAGGAAGCCGTACACCGCGAAGAAGAGCGCGATCACGCCGACCAGCGCGACGATCGCGCGGTAGTACGGCGCGAGCAGCGTGTTGAGGCCCGGCACGAAGACGGCGGCGAGGGCCACGACCCCAAGGAACGTATGGGCCAGGTTCTCGCCATTGTCGAGCCAGAAACCGGGCGTCCCGGACTCGGTGAAGACGTTGAGATAGCCGACGATGCCGAGCAGCAGCAGGACAGCCCCCCCGACAGTCAGAAACAGCCTTGCGTACACGAAGAACACCTCCCTCGAATGACGAACAACGCGGGCCCCACCAGCGTTGATACGCAGCGAAGGGAGAGGTGTATCAGTGCTTCTCGCTGGCACTCACCTTGGCCTGGTGGTCCGCGATCACCCGCTCAGAAATGGTCCCCGGCACCTCGGCGTAGTGGTCGAGCTTCCAGTTGAAGCGGCCGCGCCCCTGCGTGATGCTGCGCAGCTCGGTCGCGTAGTGGAACATCTCGGCCTGCGGGACCTGGGCGCGCAGGTGCTGCATGCCGTCCGATGAGTCCATCCCCAGGACGTGGCCGCGCTTGGCGGTGATCTGGCCCATGACGTCGCCCATGTAGGCGTCGGGCACGATCACCTCCACCTCGAGGATCGGCTCCAGCAGGGTCGGATCGGCCTCCGGGAAGGCCCGCTTGAGGGCCTGGCTGGCGGCCACCTTGAAGGCCATCTCGGAGCTGTCGACGGTGTGGTAGCTGCCGTCCACGAGGCGGGCGCGCAGGTCCACCACGGGATAGCCGGCGAGAACGCCTTCTGCGAGCGTCTCGCGCAGGCCCTTCTCGACGGCGGGGATGTACTGCTTCGGAACCACGCCACCGACGATCTTGTCGCCGAACTCGAAGCCGGACCCGGACGGCAGCGGCTCGAACTCGATCACCACGTGCCCGAACTGGCCGTGGCCGCCGGTCTGGCGCTTGAACCGGTTGTCGATCTTGGCCGGCCGGCGAATCGTCTCGCGGTACGGGACGCGCGGGCTGCCGGTGCGGACGGCCGCGCCGAACTTGCGCTTGAGCCGATCGACCAGCACGTCGACGTGGGCATCCCCCATGGCGGTCAGGATCGTCTCGCCGGTGCCCTCCTCTCGGTGGACGCGGGCACACGGCTCCTCCTCGAGCATCCGCGACAGCGCCTGGCCCAGCTTGTCGAGGTCGGCCTTGCTCTCCGGCTCGATGCTCACCTGGAGGCTCGGCTCCGGGAACCGGAGCGGTGGGAGGCTGACGGACTGGGCCCGGTCGCCGACCAGCGTGTCGCCGATCTGGGTGCTCGCGAGCTTGGCCACCGCGACGATGTCGCCCGGTCCGGCCTGCGGCAGGTTGACCTGGTCCTTTCCGAGCAGGCCGAGGATGTTGCCGATCCGCTCCTCGGCCTTGTGGGTCGCGTTCCACACGTGAGCCTGCGCGTGGAGGGTGCCGGCGACCACGCGGAAGTAGGTGAGGCGGCCGACGAACGGGTCGGCGGTCGTCTTGAAGACCTGGGCCACGAACGGCGCGGCGGGGTCGGGCTCGATGCGCTTCCCGTCGCTCGTGGTGCGCCCGCCCGCCTCCGCGGCCGAGGGAATGTGCTTGGCGATCATCGCCGCCAGCTCGCGAACGCCGATGTTCTTCAGCGCGCTGCCGACGAAGACCGGAACCACGCTGCCCTCGCGCGTGCCCTTGTGCACAGCGGTTTCGATCTCCTCGTCGCTGATCGCCTCGCCGTCGAGGTAGCGCGTCATCAGCTCGTCGCTGGCCTCGGCGGCAGCCTCCACCAGCGCCTCGCGGCGGGCCTCCTCGCCGGAGCGCATCTCGTCGGGGATCGGCACCTCCTGCGGCTTGCCGCCTTCGTAGACATTGGCGTGCTGCTCGATCACGTCCACGTAGCCGCGGAACGACTCGGCCGAGCCGATCGGCAGGTAGACCGGCGCGATCTTGGGGCCGAAGGCGGACTTCAGGCCGTCGAGGACCGCGTCGTAGTTGGCGTTCTCCCGGTCCATCTTGTTGATGAAGATGAAGCGCGGCAGCTTCCGCTCCTCCGTCAGCCGCCAGACCTCCTCGGTCCCGACCTCGACCCCTGCGGATGCATCGACCACCAGGATCGCGGCGTCGACCGCGGCGAGCGCCTCGATCACATCGGCCTGAAAGTCGGCGTAACCGGGGGTGTCGACGAGCGTGATGCGCGCTCCGTCCGCCTCCAGCGTCCCGATCGCCAGGTTGATGCTCTGTCGCCGCTTCTGCTCGTCGGGGTCGTGGTCGAGGGCGGCGGTGCCTGCATCCACGCTTCCCAATCGCGCAATGGCGCCGGCGTCGAAGAGCATCGCCTCGGCAAGGCTCGTCTTCCCGGCGCCTCCGTGGGAGATGAGGGCCACGTTCCGGATCCGGTCGGGGCTGGTGGGCTTCATCGGTGCTCCTTGTGCGCGGGTCGCAGCAGCCGAGGCCGATTCCGCCTCGGGCGAATCGTCAAGCCGGGATGAAGGTCAATTATAGGGAGGCGCGGTCGGGGGCCGACACGGCAGTGTCGATGGCCCGATACGTCGCGAGAAGCCAGCCTGCTTCCCGTTCGTTGCGAGCGCCGAAGACCCAGTCCGGGCCGAACGATTCCCGGAGGTCCAGCGTCGTGCCCACCGTGCGGAAGTGATGCAGCACCTCGGCGCCGGCAGCAATCGCCGCGACGGCATCGTCCGGCAGGAGCCGCAGGACGTACTGCGTCCCGATCCCGGCCGCCACGATCGTGCCGCTCGGGTGCACGAGGGCCGGGCCGTCGTAGACGAGATGGCGTGCGTCTGCCGGGAGCGCTGCGTTGAGCTCATCCCAGAGGCGGTCGACGACGGCTGGATGCGTCCCGAGGTGGTGCCGGTCGACGTCGGCGGCCGGGGGTCCGAAGCCTGCCTCGTCGGCGGAGCGACCGTGCGAGAGATAGCGCAGGGCGGCGGCATTCTCCGGGCGGTCGACGAGGAGGGTCATCGGCTCATGGTAGGGAGGCCGGCGAGCCGTTGCTACAATCGGCATTCCCACACCAGACCGGAGGCCCAATGTCCGGCCACAGCAAATGGTCACAGATCAAACGCCAGAAGGGCGTCAACGACGCCAAGCGCGGTGCACTCTTCACGAAGCTGACGCGCGAGATCATCACCGCGGCGCGGCAGGGCGGCGGTGACGTCGACGGCAACTACCGGCTGCGGATGGCGGTCGACAAGGCGCGGGACAACAGCATGCCGATGGAGAACATCAAGCGGGCCATCGAGCGCGCAACCGGCGCCGGTGCCGACGCGGTGCAGTACGAGGAGATCACCTACGAGGGGCTCGGGCCGGCCAACGTGGCGGTGATCGTGGCCGTGATGACCGACAACCGCAACCGGACCGCGTCGGAGGTGCGCAGCATCTTCACCAAGGTCGGCGGATCGCTGACGCCGGTGGCATGGCAGTTCGAACAGCGCGGCCTGCTCAGCATCCCGCTCAAGGGGAGCGACCCCGACGAGGTGACGCTGGCCGCCATCGACGCCGGCGCGAGCGACGTGGACACGCCCGAGGGGGGCGTGATGCTGGTCACGACCGAACCCGGCGACCTCGAGCGGGTTCGCTCCTCGCTGGCGGGAGCCGGCTATCCGGCGACGTCGGCGGAGATCTCGATGGAGCCGACCACCAAGGTCGAGATCACCGACGAGAAGGCGGCGCGCCAGGTGCTCGGTTTCGTCGAGCGCCTCGAGGAGCTCGAGGACGTCCAGAACGTCTATGCCAACTTCGACCTCCCCGACGCGCTGATGGAGCAGCTGGAGGCATCGGTCGCCTGACCGTGCGCGGCGCTACGATGCCGAGGTGATCGCGCTCGGCATCGACCCAGGCACCGCTCGCTGTGGATTCGGGGTGGTGGCGCTGGACGGCGGTCACCTCCGGCTGGTCGACGCCGGGGTGATCCGCACCGACAGCTCGGGAACCGATGCCGATCGCCTGCGTGGGCTGCACGCCGCGCTCGTCGAGCTGCTCGGCCAGCATCGGCCCCAGCGGGTGGGCGTGGAGCGCCTCTTCTTCCAGCGCAACGTCCAGACGGCCATGGCCGTCGGCCAGGCCCGTGGCGTCGCCCTCTTGGCGGCGGCCCAGGCGGGGCTGCTGGTCGACGAGCCGACGCCGAACGAGGTCAAGCAGGCCGTGTGCGGCAATGGCGCGGCGGACAAGGAGCAGGTGGCGGCGATGGTCGCTCGCCTGCTCGGGGTGACCATCGACGGCGTGCCGGACGACGCGACCGATGCGCTGGCGGTGGCGATCGGCTGCGCGTACCGCGCGACGACGAACGCCCGGCTGGCGGCGGTCCGATGATCGGGTCCCTGCGCGGGCCGGTGACGCACGTCGGGCAGGACCACGTGCTGGTCGAACTTGGGGGCGTCGGCTACCGGGTCCTGGCCGGGCCCTCACTGCTCGCCCGCCTGCGACTGGGGAGCGAGGCAAGAATCTTCGTCCATCACCTCGTGCGCGAGGACCAGCAGGCGCTCTTCGGCTTCGCTTCGCCGGAGGAGCTCGCCTTCTTCGAGCTGCTGATGACGGTCAGCGGGGTCGGCCCGCGCCTGGCGCTGGCGATCACGAGCGCGCATGCCGTCACGAAGCTCCAGCTCGCCATCGTCACCGACGACGCCGACCTGCTGACCTCCGTGAGCGGTGTCGGCCGGAAGACCGCGCTCCGCATCATCCTGGAGCTCAAGGAGAAGATCCACGCCGCAGGGATCGCCGCGGGGGGCGGAGCCAGCACCGACTCGGACGTGGTGGCCGCGCTGGAGTCGCTCGGCTACACCGCGTCGGAGGCCCGCCGCGCGGCCGGGGCGGTGGCGGGGGGCGAGGTCGGCCTCGACCTGCGCATCAAGGCGGCCCTCCAGGAGCTGGCGGTGGCCCGATGACGGTCGAGGCGGAGCGCTGGAGCGACCCGGAGGTTGCGGCCCGCATCCTCAAGGAATTCCGGGTCTGGGCTGTCGTCGGCGCATCGCCCGATGCGACGCGGCCAAGCTATGGCGTGACGCGGTCGTTGATGCGCTTCGGGTACGAGGTGATCCCGATCTATCCGCGCGAGACCACGATCCACGGGCTCGCCACCGTTCCGGACCTGCGCACCGCCGCGGCCGCTCGCCCGGCCGCCAGCCCGATCGAGGTGGTCGACATCTTCCGCGCCTCGCACCGCGCCGGCGAGCACGTGGACGAGGCGATCGAGATCGGTGCCAGGGCGGTCTGGCTGCAGCTGGGGGTTTGGGACGAGGCCGCGGCCGAGCGGGCAGCCGCCGCTGGGCTGCTGGTGGTCATGGACCGCTGCCCGGCGATCGACTACCCGCGGCTCGGGCCCGGCTGACCGTCCCTCAACGGTCCGAGCGGCGCAGCACGAGCCCGATCTTGCCGAAGGGTGGCCGCGGGTCCGCATAGGTCCTGACCCGCGGGTCCGCCTCGTTCTGCACGCCGGGGTCCCACAGCCGGTTCGTCGCCTCGAAGGAGACCTCGGCCAGCTGCGGCCAGCGCTCCAGCATGCGGGTGCCGATCTCGTTGACGAGGTGCTGGATCGAGAGGCTCACGAACTGGTGGAAGACCGATGCCGCCAGGTCCGCCACCTGCTCGCCGGCCACGTACCGCCCAGGGTCGTCGCCGAGCCCGTCTCGCGGGTCCGCGTAGCGCCAGCCGACGTCGCACCAGATGTACAGGGGCCGATCCGGGCGCTCTGGCAGCGTTGTGTGCTCGTCCCGTGCGAAATCGGCGAAGGCGCTGCCGGTGATCTTGATCAGCTGCAGCTCGATTCGGCCGCAGCTGTGCCCGGTGATTCGCACGCCTCTCGCCTCGTCGCGCTCGAGCTCCAGCGAGGCGACCGAGCGATCGTTGCGATCTCGCGCGAAGAGCACCTCGGAGGTTGTGAATCCCACGCCGTCGACGTCCGGCACGAGCGCGGCCGGGAAGGGGAGCTCGCGGCCCTGCATCGTCAGGCGCTCCATGTCCGGGTAGGTGCCCAGGAATGCCGCTCCGACGTGATGCAGCCAGCCCTCGAGGGTCGCCGCGGGGGCAGAGAGCGACGCCGCGTGCATGAAGTTCTTCATCGTGTCGGTCGCGACGACCTTCCGGTTGTCCCCGCGGGTGTAGGCGTCGAGGAACGCAGTGCCATGCACCGTCACCTCGAGCTCGGCCGCCATCAGCGTGTTGTCGCGGCCGTTGAAGGGCGACTCGGGGATGCGCGTCACGCCGGCCAGAGGCGTGCCGTAGGTCCGATACACCTTCACGTCGGCCTTGCCGTAGTGGATCTCGTACTCCGTCACGTGGCCCCCTCGCCATCGCGATCGTGGCCGCGCAGCCGGTCGAGCCGATCCGCCGCGATGTCGATCACCTCGTCAAGCCCACGGCCCAGCTCGGCAGCGCGGTCGTTGCGCATGGCAGCTTCGATGAGCGGCGCGATCGAGGCCAGCGGCCTGCCCGCCACGAAGACGACGCAGCGGAAGCCGAAGCGGCCCTCGTACACCTCGTTCAGCATCGCCAGCTCCTCGAGGACGACGGCGTCCTCGGTCGCATCGGCCTCGTCGTAACCCTGCTCCTCGAAGGATGCGCGAGAGACGCCTGCGGGATCCGCGCCGAGGCGCGGGTGGGCATCCAGGAGCTCGATCTGCTCCGGCTCGGGCATCGTACGGGCAATCTCGCGCGCAGTCGTCAGCATCCCCGAGTCGGAATCGAAGGGGCGGGCGGCTGCGAGGCGCTCGAGGAAGCGGGGCGCGCCTTCGAAAAGCGGGGCAACCTCGCGCGCGAAGGCATCGGCCGAAAGGCTGTTCAGGCCAGCGATCGCGGGCTGGGCCATCAGGTGCCGCGGTAGATGGAGATCCCGAACGGCGAGAGGAGGAGCGGCACGTGGTGGCTGCGCTCCGCGTCGTCGATCCGGATCCCGACCGCCAGGTTCTCGAAGAAGTCCGCGTCGCGATCGAGGGTCGCCGCATAGGCCGCAAGGTCGAAGACGAGCTGGTAGTCGCCCGTCTCGAGATCGTCGGTCAGGAGCGACCGGATCCGACCCTCGGCATCGGTCACGCGCTCGGTCAGCAGCTCAGGACGGCCGTCCTCCTCGAGGCGGAAGAGAGCCACCGGCAGCCCCGCCGCGGGGACGCCCAGCTCGAGGTCCAGGACGTGGGTCGAGATGGTGGGACGGGGGTCGGCCACTGCTATCCTCCGCGCATGCCGAACCTGACGATCCGGGTAGGCGACCTCAACTTTACCGCCCGCTGGGAGGCGGAGGCGCCGCGAACGGTCGAGGCGGTGCGGCGCCTCCTGCCGATGGAGTCGCAGGTGATCCATTGCCGATGGAGCGGCGAGGGCACCTGGGTCCCACTTGGCGACCTGCGGACGGGGGTTGGCTACGAGCACCACACCTCGCATCCCGCGCCGGGCGAGCTCCTCATCTACACCGGCGACCTGTCCGAGTGCGAGATCCTCGTTCCGTACGGCGCCTGCTCCTTCTCCTCGAAGCTTGGACAGTTGGCCGGCAATCACTTCGCGACGCTCGAGCCTGACGAGGGCTGGCGCGATCGCCTGCGGGAGGTCGGACGGCGAGTCCTGTGGGAGGGGGCCCAGCCGATCGAGATCCGGGAGGCGGGCTGACGACGGGTGGCTGACCTGGTCATCGTCGGGGGAATGGTCGTCACCGCGGAGCGCTCGACCATCGCAGACGTGGCCGTGACCGACGGCCGCATTGCGGAGGTCGGCGAGCGGCTCGCCGATGACCGCCGTGGCGCAGAGATCGTCGATGCGACCGGCCTCCTCGTGCTTCCCGGATGCGTCGACGTGCATACCCACACCCGGCTCCCAAGCGACGACGAGCCAGACCGCTTCTTCACCGATTCGGTGGCCGCCGCCTTCGGTGGGACGACGACCTTCCTCGCCTTCAACAACCCGGGCACGGGGATCAGCGACGACGGAGCGGCCTCGTTGCTTGCCGGCATGCGCGAGTTCCGCGCGCGCACCGACGGCGAGTCGGCGGTCGACTATGGCCTCTCGGCGGTGATCACCGGACAGCAGGTGGATCCCATCGCCGAGCTGCCGGAGCTGATCGCAGCCGGCGTGCCGACCGCCAAGGCGTTCATGGTCTACGACTTCCGCCTGCCGGACGAGCGCCTCCTCCAGGCCCTGCGAACGATGGGCCGCCACGGCGGGATGCTCGAGGTCCACTGCGAGAACGCGACCGTCATCGACGCCCTGGTACGCGACGCGCTCGCCCGAGGCAATGTCGCGTGCCGCCATCACGCCCTGAGCAGGCCGACCTACGCAGAGGCGGAGGCGACCCACCGGGCGATCGCGCTGGCCAGGGCCGCGGGGGCACCGGTCTACATCGTGCACCTGTCGTGCGCCGATGCGCTGGCGGAGGTCGCGGCCGCCAAGGCGCGCGGCTGGCCGGTCTTCGCCGAGACCTGCCCGCACTACCTGACCCTGACCGACGAGCGATACGACGCGGCGGACGAGGGCGAGGTGATCCGCAGCGTCATCTCGCCGCCGCTGCGCTCCGAGTCCGATCGCGGGGCCCTCTGGCTCGGGCTGCGGGCGGGAGGCCTGGACCTCGTCGCCACGGACCACGTGCCCGATCGGCTTGCCGTCGAGAAGCGCCTCCCTGCGCCTCCCTTCCCGCAGATCAGCAACGGGGCGCCCGGGATCGAGACGCTCCTGTCGGTGGTCTACGACGAGGGGGTCGCGGGCGGGCGGATCGGCGTCGAGCGGATGGTCGACCTGCTGGCCACGACCCCCGCCCGACTCTTTGGCATGGCGTCGAAGGGGGCGGTCGAGGCCGGACGCGATGCCGACCTCGTCCTCTTCGATCCGGCCGCGACCCGGATGATCCGCCAATCGGACCTGCACCACACGAGCGACTTCACGCCGTACGAAGGGCGCACCGTGCGTGGCGCGGTGCGGTCGGTCTACCTGCGTGGCGCGCCGGTCATCCGCGACGGGTCGTTCGTGGGCACTCGTGGCGCGGGCCACTTCGTCGAACGGGCGCTCTCACCCAACCCGGTCTGAACGCGCTCAGGGAGCCGCCTCCAGCCTCGCGTACGCGGCGATCGTCAGGAACTCGTCGAACGCGTCGTGGAGGACGAGTGCGTCCAGCAGCTCCGCGGCGTCGTGCCAGCGGAAACCTGGGAGAGCGGCGGCCGACCGGGCCAGCTCCTCGTCACGAACCGCTCGATACAGGTCGACAGTCATCGGCTGACCGTCTTCGAGGGGGACCTTGTGCACACGCCACTGCCAGAGCTGGCTGCGGCTGATCTCGGCCGTGGCGGCATCCTCCATCAGGTTGTTGATCGCCGCAGCGCCATTGCCGGCCAGCCACGAGGCCAGGTACTGCAGCGCCACGCTCACGTTCGTGCGCACGCCCGCCTCCGTCACGTGCCCGCCGCCGACGCTCGTATCGAGCAGGTCGCGGGCCGTGACTGCCACTTCAGGGACCTTCCCCTTCTGGTTCGGCCGCGTCCCCAGCACGGCATCGAAGACCTCACCGGCCACGGGGACCAGGTCGGGATGCGCGACCCAGGTCCCGTCCGACCCGTCGCTCGACTCGCGCCGCTTGTCGATCCGCACCTGCTCGAGTGCGTTGGCGGTCACCTCCGGCTCGCGCCGGTTCGGGATGAAGGCGCTCATGCCACCGATCGCGTGGGCGCCGCGGCGATGGCAGGTGCGCACCAGCAGCTGCTGGTACGAGCGCATGAAGGGGACCGCCATCGTCACCTGCCCGCGGTCGGGGAGGATCATGTCGGCGCGCGAATGGAACTTCTTGATCAGGCTGAAGATGTAGTCCCAGCGCCCGGCGTTGAGGCCCGATGCGTGCTCGCGCAGCTCCCAGAGGATCTCCTCCATCTCGAACGCGGCCAGGATTGTCTCGATCAGGACGGTAGCCCGGACGCTGCCGTGCGGAATGCCAAGCGTCTCCTGGGCGGCCACGAAGACGTCGTTCCAGAGCCGCGCCTCGAGGTGCGACTCGAGCTTCGGCAGGTAGAAGTACGGTCCCGAGCCGCGATCGAGCTGCTCGCGGGCGTTGTGGAAGAAGGCGAGCCCGAAGTCGAAGAGGCTCGCCGCGATGGGGGAGCCGTCGACCAGCAGGTGCGACTCGTCCAGGTGCCAGCCGCGAGGCCGGATGACGAGGGTGGCGACGGCGGCGTTGAGGGCATAGGTCTTTTCATCGGTCTGGAAGGTGAGGCGCCGGCGAACGGCCTGCGCGACCGCCCATTGGCCGGTGATCACGTTGTCCCAGGTGGGGGAGAGCGCGTCCTCGAAGTCCGCCATGAAGACCCGTGCACCCGAGTTCAGCGCGTTGATCATCATCTTGGGTTCCGCTGGCCCGGTGATCTCGACCCGACGGTCATCGAGGTCCGACGGAGCCGAGGCGACGCGCCAGGCCGGATCGTCCCGAATGTGCGACGTGGCGGCCAGAAAATCCGGCAGCTCGCCGGCATCGAACCTGGCCTGCCGCTCGGCCCGAGCCGCGAGCAGCTCCCGCCGTCGGGGATCGAAGTTTCGATGCAGACCCGCAACGAATGCGAGCGCCGCGGGCGTGAGCACCTCCTCGCCGTGGCTCGACGGATCCGAGGTGACCGTCACGCCAGGGACCGGATCGTGCCGGGTCACCAGCCGCCCGCCTCACGGATGAGCCGATGCAGCGCTCGTGCCGCAACGGTGCGCCGGTAGGCCGCGCTGGATCGGACGTCGTCGATCGGCGAGATCTCTCCGGCCAGGGTCGAGGCGGCTCGGTCCGCGGTGGCCTCGATCGGCGTCGCGCCCTCCAGCACCGCTTCGGTCGACGGGGCGCGAATCGGCACGGGGGCGACGGAGCCGAGTGCCAGGTGGACCTCCCGCCAGACCTCGCCGTCGCCGTCCGTCTGCCAGGCGAGCGCCATCACCACCTTGCTGATCGCCTGCGCCCGCCGAGTCCCGATCTTGCGATAGCGGACCTGACGCCCGGCCGGCAGCGGGATGCTGACCCGAAGCAGCAGCTCGGTCGGCTCCAGCGCTGTCCTGCGGTACGAGGGCCAGAACTCGCGGGCCGGCACCCAGCGCTCACCGCTCGCCGTGCCGGCGATCAGCTGCGCATCGCAGGCGAGCAGGAGCGGCAGCATGTCGCCCGCCGGGGAAGCGTTCATCACGTTCCCGCCGATCGTCCCGCGGTTCTGGATCTGCGCCGCCCCGATCGTCGATGCCGCCTCGGCGAAGGCGGGCAGGAATTCGGCGATGAGCGGCGACCGCCGCAGCTCGGCGTAGGTGGTCAGGGCGCCGAGGACCAGGGCATCTGACTCCATCCGGATTCCGCGCAGCTCGTCAAGCTGCCAGAGGTCGAGGACGCGCTCAGGTGGATCGCCCAGGTCGCCGGTGATCTGCACCAGCAGGTCGGTGCCACCGGCGAGCGGTCGGTGTGGGGCATCGCCCAGGAGCGCGTAGGCCTCGGCCAGGCTGCGCGGGGAGGCGACCGGCGGCTCGACGGGCATCGGCTCAGGCCGGACGTGGATCAGCCGCTTGCCGCTGGGCCGCGGTGCGGGCGATCGCCTCAACGATCTTCGTGTAGCCGGTGCAGCGGCACAGGTTGCCGGCGATCGCGTCCCGGATCGACTCCTCGGAGGAGGCCGCACTTGTCGCCAGGAACGCCTCGGCCGCCATCAGCATCCCCGGTGTGCAGATCCCGCACTGCGCTCCACCGGTCTCCAGGAATGCGGCCTGCAGGTCGTTGAGCTGCTCAGCGGATCCGAGCCCTTCGACGGTGCGCACGCTCGTCCCGTCGACCTGGCAGATCGGGACCAGGCAGGCATCAACCACCGCGCCGTCGAGCAGGACGCTGCAAGCGCCACACTCGCCTTCGCCGCAGCCCTCCTTGGTGCCGGTCAGCGCCAAGTCCTCGCGCAGCACGTCGAGCAGGCGGCGCATGCCGGGCACGTCGACCTCCACCGCGTCGCCGTTCACGAAGAACCGATAGCTCATGCCGCGCCTCGCTCCGGGGCCGGCTCGCTGACCCCCGGCGCGCCTGGCGCAGGTGCCCCGGTCATGGCCGCCAGGATCCGCTCGGGAGTGGCGGGAAGATCGTGAATCCATACGCCGGTCGCATCGTGGATCGCGGCCACCACCGCCGGAGCCCCGACATCCATTGGCAGTTCACCGATCCCCTTGGCTCCGTGCGGGGCGCCGGAGAAGGGCTTCTCGACCAGGATCGCCTCGATGCGCGGCGCATCCAGGGAGGTCGGGATCAGGTACGTGGCCAGCCGGTCGTTCAGGTAGCGGCCGTCGACGAGCTTGATCTCCTCGATCGTGGCATAGCCGACCGCCTGCAGCGTGCCTCCCTCGACCTGGCCCTCCGCCAGGACCGGATGAATGATGCGGCCGGCGTCATCGGCCGAGACGACATCGCGTACGGTCACCTCGCCGGTGTCGAGGTCGACGTCGACCCGCGCCACGGCGCAGGCCCAGCCGAAGGCCGGATAGGCGTCACCGGTGTAGGTGGCGTCGTCGAACTCCACGTTCGGATAGGGCTCGAACTGTTCGTCGACGCGCAGCCCGCCATGATCGCGGGCGAAGACCTGGTACGAATCGGCGAAGGGGTGGTCGGTGACCGCCTGCACCTGCGCCCGCAGGCGGCGGGCGGCCTTGATGATCAGGCCGCCGACCACCATGGCGGTTCGGGATGCCACCGTCGGCCCGGAGTCGGGTACGACGCTCGTGTCCTGTGGCGCCACCTCCACTTGATCCGGCTCGAGGCCGAGCTCCTCAGCCACGAGCTGCGGGAAGATCGTCTTCGTGCCCTGGCCCATCTCGGTCTGCGCGGTGAGGACGCGGACGATTCCCTCATCGGTCAGCTCCACCGAGGCGGTTCCGGCGATGTGCACCTCGCCGGAGCCCGTGAAGCCGGCGCCGTGCCATCCCATGGCCAGGCCGATCCCCGACGCCAGCCGAGCGCCCGACTGGCGGGCCTCCCGCGCCCGCCGCGTCTGCTCCGCGTGGCGCGAGAAGTCGGTGGCCTTCGCAGCCGCCTCGAGCACCTCCAAGGCGGCCACGCTTTCGCGCAGCACCTGGCCGGTGGGCGTCGTGTCGCCCTCTCGATAGGCCCATCTGCGGCGAAGCTCGAGCGGGCTGATGCCGAGTGCGTCGGCGATGCGGTTGGCCTGCGTCTCGGCCGCAAACTCGGTCTGGGGTGCGCCAAAGCCGCGGAATGCCCCGTTCGGCGGCGTGTTGGTGGCCATCGCCCGCCCGCGGATGCGCACGTTTGGGCAGCTGTACGGGCCGCCTGCATGCAGCACGCCGCGCGAGAGCACGACCGGGGTCAGCGTGCAATACGCGCCGCCGTCCATCACCACGTCGATCTCCTGCGCCACCAGCCGGCCGTCGCGCATCACACCGGTGCGATGCCGCACCACCGCGGGGTGACGCTTCGTGGTCGCGCTCAGGTCCTCGTGGCGGTCGTAGATCATCCGGACCGGGCGGCCGAGCTTGCGGGCAAGCAGCGCCGCATGGAGCGCGATCATGGAGGGGTATTCCTCCTTGCCGCCGAAGCCGCCCCCGGTCTCAGCCTGGATGACGACCGCCTGGTGATCGGTCAGTTGCAGTGAGCGCTTCAGTGCCCGGTGGATGTAGTACGGGCACTGGCAAGAGCCGTGGACGGTCACGCCGCCGTCAGGCCCCGGGACGGCGATCATCGCCTGGTTCTCGATGTAGAGCTGCTCCTGGTGCCCGACCCGATAGGTCCCCTCGATCACGACCTCCGCCTCGGCAAAGCCGGCCTCCAGGTCGCCGCGCCCGACCTCGAGGTGTGAGAACTCCTCGGTCGACTCGAGCGGGTCGAAGACCGCCGACAGGCGATCGGTCCGGACGGCAAGGTGCCGCTTCGCGGCTCGGAGGGTCTCGCGATCCGGGGCCGCCAGGAGGCACAGGGCCTCGGCCTGGTGCCTGATCTCGCCGCCGACCGGAACGAGGATCGGCTGATCGTCGCGCATGAGGCTGACGACGTTGTCGCCGGGGATGTCGGCGGCGGTGACGACCACCACGCGGCTCCAGTCGAACGCCTCGTTGAGGTCGATCGCCAGCAGCGTGGCGTGCGGTTCGGTGGAGCGGATCGTCGCGCCGTACCACGCGCCGGGGAAGACGAGATCGTCGGCGTACCTGGCCAGGCCGGTCAGCTTGGCCGGCCCCTCGCGGCGGAGTGGCAGGCGGCCGATCCGTCCGGGAGTCCGCGTCGCCGGCGGCACGACGAGGGGATCGGGCGCGCTCAGCTCGCTGGTGCCCGGCGGCAGGACGCGCGTCATGCGGCTCTCTCCTCCTCGACGCACGATAGCACCGTCAGCCGCGCCCTCGGCGCAGCGCCCGCCCAGGGGTGGCGCCGGTGTGGACGTTGCCGTCCACGACCAGCGTCCCGTTCACGGTCACGTACTCGATCCCATCCGGGTAGCGGCGCGGCTCGTTGTACGTGGCGTTGGATCGCACCCTCGCTGGATCGAAGATCACCAGGTCGGCCCAGAAGCCATCCCGCAGCAGCCCTCGATCGGTCAGCCCCAGGCGCGCCGCCGGAGCGCCCGTCATCTTGCGGACCGCCTCCTCCAGCGAAAGGAGATGCTCGTCGCGCACGAACTGGCCAAGGATGCGAGGGAAGGAGCCATAGGTGCGCGGCGACGGCTTCTCGCCCAGGAATGTCGAGTCGGTGCCGACCATCCCCACCGGGTGCCGGACAAAGCGGGGGAGCGTCTCGCTCCACGGACCGCTCGTGACCTGCGCGACCCCCAGGTTCTCGCTCAGCAGCAGATCGCAGATGGCATCGACCGCATCGCGACCGGTCTCGTGCATCACGTCAGCCAGCGTGCGGCTCTCCCAGGCCATGTTCTGCGGCCGAGTGAAGGCACCGAGCCGCAGATCGGCCCAGCCACCTGGGCCGGTATAGGCGGCACCGCGAGCAACCAGCTCGGTCCGCAATCGATCGCGCGTGCCTCGATCGGCGAGCCGGTCTTTGAGGGCCATCGGTCCGCCGGCCTGCACCCACTGGGGTAGCTGGATCAGCAGGCGCGTCGAGGCCCACTCGTACGGATAGGTATCAAATGTGACGTCCATGCCGGAGGCGCGAGCGTCGTCGACGAGGCGAAGCAGCTCCTCAGGCCCGCCCAGGTAGGTCTGCCGATGATAAAAATGGGTCAGGTGCACCGGGCCCTCGCCGCGTCGGCCGATCTCGATCGCCTCCCGGAACGGATCGAGGAAGCGGTCGCCCAGGCCATAGCGCACGTGGGTGTGGTAGAAGCCGCCTGACGCCGCCGCCTCACGGGTCAGCGCCGCCAGCTCATCGGTCGAGGCGAACGAGCCCGGCGGGTAGTCGAGGCCGCTCGAAACGCCGAAGGCACCCTCCTCCAGCGCCTCGCGCAGCGCAGCCCGCATGTCGGCCAGCCCTGCCTCGTCAGCCGGTACGTCCTCCCAGCCGATGGCGCCGATCCGCAGCGCGCTGTTGCCGACCATGACCGCCACGTTGACGGCCTGCCCCCGGTCGTACCGGCCGATGTAGCTCGCCACCGAGCTCCAGTCGTAGGCGATCTTCGGACGGCCGTCGAGGCCCGCATTCAGCTCGACGAAGGCATCCAGATCGCCCGCCCGCCGAAACGGGGCATAGCCGTTGCCATCGACTCCTATCACCTCGGTCGTGACGCCCTGGCGCACCTTCGGCTCGTGGCGCGGATCGGCCAGGACGACGAGGCCGCCGTGGGAGTGCAGGTCGATGAACCCCGGCGCCACCACCAGGCCGCGGCCATCGATCGTCCGGGCGGAGGCGGGGCGCCAGGTCTCGTCGCCGATGTGGAGGCGTCCGTCAATGCTCGCGACCGTCCCGGCCTGGGCGGGGGAGCCGCTGCCGTCGACGAGTGAGGCCCGCGTGACCAGCAGGTCGACCGCCGGCGGGTGGATCACGCCGCCGCCAGCCGGCGCCAATCACGCGCCACCAGATTGGTGTGGCCGTAGCGGGCCTTCATCGGCGGCATGTGCCGCAGTCTAATAGCCGGATGCAGGAGAACCGATCGGTCGGCGCGGTGATCCTGGCCGCTGGCGCGTCGCGCCGCTACGGGAGTCCCAAACAGCTCGTCATGATCGACGGCCGGACGATGCTCGAGCATGTCATCGGGGCCGCGCTGACGGCGGAGCTGGATCCGGTCGTCGTGGTTGCGCCGGTCTGGCTGCCGCCGCCAGCCGGCATCGATCCGCGAGTCCGCTGGATCCGGAACGCGTTCCCGGAACGCGGCATGAGCCTTTCGCTGCGCCTTGGCCTCAGGGCCATCGCGCCAGACGTATCGGCGTCATTGATCCTGCTGGGGGATCAGCCGGGCATATCTCCATCCACGATCGCAGCGGTCCTTGGAGCGCGCAGCGACCGTCCGGTCGTGGGGGCCTTCGCGGACGGCGTCCTGGCGCCGCCGATCCTGATCGAGCGCACGCACTTCCACCTGGCCGATGACCTGGCCGGGGAGATCGGGCTGCGAGAACTGCTGCGTCGAGACCCGGACCTCGTCACCAGCGTGCCGGTTCCCGCCCACGCGCCAGACCTCGACACCCCGGACGACCTTGGCCGCACGACCGGCCCGTAGAATGCCGACGTGACCATCGAGCGGATCGCCAGCGCCGTCGTCGCCGAGGACGAGATCGCCCTCGAGTCGACGGTACGGCCGCGGCGGCTCGACGAGTTCGCCGGCCAGGACCGCATCAAGGAGAACCTTGCGATCCTGATCGATGCGGCGCGCCATCGCGAGGAGCCGGTCGATCACATCCTCCTGTACGGCCCCCCGGGGCTCGGCAAGACGACCCTCGCCAACATCGTCGCCGCCGAGATGGGGGCCCAGATCCGGACCACCTCGGGTCCGGCCATCGAGCGCGCGGGGGATCTGGCCGCCGTCCTCACGGCGCTGAACGAGGGCGACGTCCTCTTCATCGACGAGATCCATCGCCTCTCCCACGTAGTCGAGGAGATCCTCTACCCGGCGATGGAGGATTTCGCCCTCGACGTGGTGCTCGGCAAGGGTCCGGGCGCCCGGACCGTCCGGCTCCAGATCGAGAACATCACCGTCATCGGAGCCACCACCCGGGTCGGCAGCATCACCGGCCCGCTGCGCGACCGCTTCGGCGTCAGCTATCGGCTCGACTACTACACGCCCGAGGATCTGGAGCGCATCCTCGTGCGGAGCGCACACATCCTCGACGTTGCGATGGACCCCGACGCGGCCACGATCATCGCGGGCCGCAGCCGGGGGACGCCCCGCATCGCGAATCGGCTGCTGAAGCGGACCCGGGATTTCGCGCAGGTCCGTGGCAACGGCGTCGTGACCGCACGGCTCGCGACCGATGCCCTCGACCTGCTCGAGATCGACGACCGTGGCCTCGACGCCCTCGACCGCCAGCTGCTTCGGGCGATCGCCGAGCACCATGGCGGCGGACCGGTCGGCCTCCAGACGATGGCGGCCACCATCTCCGAGCCGGTCGAGACGCTCGAGGACGTGATCGAGCCGTACCTGATGCAGATCGGGCTCTTGGCCCGAACCTCGCGTGGCCGCCAGCTGACGGCCGGCGCCTGGGAGCACCTCGGCCTGACCCCGCCACCCCGCACCCCGGAGATGCAGCCGGGCCTCTTCGACTAGGCCGATGTCTCCCGAGCTCGGCCGCTTCCTGGTGGTGATCGGGCTCCTGCTGGTCGTGATCGGCGGCCTGGCGATGGCCGGCATCCGCCTCCCGTTCGGACGCCTCCCCGGCGATATCGCGATCACCGGTGAGCGGGGCGGCCTCTACATCCCCCTCGGGACGATGCTCCTCGTCTCGATCGTCCTGACCCTGCTCTTCAACCTGTTCCTGCGACGCTGACCGCGGTGGCCGAGCGGCGCGCAGAAACGCGCTCCGCGGCCCGTCGGCGGGAGTAGGATCGCCGCGGTCGCGCCCCGATCGCTCCGATCCGGGACGGACCCGCATGGACGGAGGGCAGGGATACCGTGGACGGCATTGCGTCCTACTTCAAGTTCAGTGAGCGGGGGACCGATCTCGCCACCGAGGCGCGCGCCGGCCTGACCACGTTCATGGTCATGGCCTACATCCTCTTCGTGAACGGCGCGATCCTCACCGCCGGCTTCGGCGACAACTCGACGTGGACCCTGGCTACGATCGCTGCCGGAACGGCCCTCGTCGCCGGCGTGATGACCATCGCGATGGGGGTCATCGGCAACTACCCCTTCGCCCTGGCCGCCGGCCTCGGCATCAACGCCATCGTGGCCTTCACGCTCACCGGCCGTGGCCTCTCGCCCGCCGGTGCCATGGGTGTGATCGTCATCGAGGGCGTGCTGGTCACCGTCGCGGTCCTCGTCGGCCTGCGAGAGGCGATCATGAACGCGGTCCCGCTCTCGCTGAAGCGGGCGATCGGCGTCGGCATCGGCCTCTTCATCCTCTTCATCGGCTTTGCCAACGGCGGCTTGATCAAGGCTGGGAGCGGCACGCTGGTGACCGTCGCCTTCCCGACCGAGCCGGCCCAATGGGTCTTTCTGGCCGGGCTGTTGTTCACCTTCGTCCTGTACGTCATGCGCATCAAGGCGGCACTGGTGATCAGCATCCTCCTGACCACGGCGCTCGCGCTGCTGGTCGGCGTCGCGAAGATCCCACCTGCCGACCAGCTGATCGCTACACCCAAGTTCGACACGCTCGGCC
>DATCOX010000007.1:0-6398 GCA_036564495.1 Candidatus Limnocylindria bacterium | reverse complement strand
ACGGTCGTGGAGCCGCGCCTCTCCGTGCAGTGGTTCATCCGGGTCAAGTCACTCGCGGAGCGCGCGCTGGCATCGGTCAGGGAAGGGCGTACCCGGATCCTGCCGCAGCATTTCGAGAAGGTCTACGCCCACTGGATGGAGAACATCCACGACTGGGCGGTTGGCCGGCAGCTGTGGTGGGGCCATCGCATCCCGGCCTGGTTCTGCCCCGACGGCCACATCACGGTCAGCGACGCGCCGGACGGGCCGGATGCCTGCGCCGAGTGCGGGCGCCCGGCGAGCGAACTGCGCCAGGAGACCGACATCTTCGACACGTGGTTCAGCTCCGGGCTGTGGCCGTTCAGCACGCTGGGATGGCCGGACGAGACGCCGGACCTGGCGCGATTCTACCCGACCACGGTCATGGAGACCGCGTACGACATCCTCTTCTTCTGGGTCGCCCGAATGATGATGCTGGGCCTCTTCCTGACCGACGTGGAGCCGTTCCAGACCGTCTACCTGAGCGGCATGATCCGCGACCCGATGGGCCAGAAGATGAGCAAGACCAAGGGGAACGTGGTGGATCCGCTCGAGACGCTCGACGAGATCGGAGCCGATGCGCTGCGCTTCGCGCTGGTGATCGGCACCTCACCGGGCAGCGACCAGCGCCTGACCCCAGCCAAGCTCGATGGTGGGCGGAATTTCACGAACAAGCTCTGGAACGCGGCGCGCTTCGTGCTTGGCGCGGCGCCGGGGCCGACCGGCGCGGACTTCGGAGACGCGACCCTGGCGGAGCGATGGATCCATGCGCGGCTGTCGGAGGCTACCCGCCGCGCCACGCGCCAACTCGACGGACTCGAGCTCTCGGCCTACGCGGCGGCCATGCATGAGTTCGTCTGGACCGACTACTGCGACTGGTACCTCGAGATGGTGAAGGTCGACCTGCGGCGCGAGGGGGCAAGCGACGGCGAGCGATACCGATCATGGTCCGTCGCCAGGTCCACGCTGGCCGAGATCCTGAGGCTCCTGCATCCGATCATGCCCTTCGTCACGGAGGAGATCTGGTCCAAGATGTCGGCCCGGGCTCCGGGCGTCGCCGCTGGGCCGCCCCCCATGCTGATCGCGCTCGACTGGCCGGTGCCAGAGGACTACGAGGCGGGAGCGGAGTCGGACGTGGCGGCCCTGATCGAGCTGATCCGTGGTGTCCGGAACTTGCGAACCGAGGTTGGCGCTCCCGCGTCGGCAAGACTGCCGCTCATCATCGTGCCGGCCGATGCCTACACGCACGACGCGCTCGAGGGCGGGCTCGACTACCTCGCCGGCCTCGCACGGGTGGGGCCGGTCGAGCTGCGCGCGCCTGGCGACTACAGCGATCGGCCGGAGCTGGTTGCCTCCAGCGCGGGTGCCGCGGCCTGGTTTGGTGGCGAGCCGTCGGAGGCGTCGGGCGGTCCTTCGCGGCACGCGGCGAACGAGGCGCACCTGCGCCGGGGGATCGAGCGCCTGGAGGCCCGGCTGGCCGGAGATTTCGCCCGACGCGCCCCAGCGGAGGTGGTCGAGCGTGAACGGGAACGACTGGCCGATCTCGAGGCTGAGCTCCGTCTGCTGACCGGCGGCTGATCGTCCGGGTCCGGTCAGCCGGAGTCCGCTGCTAGAATCGCCGGCGATGTCATTCCTGCGACGCAACCGCAACAAGGAGGCCGCCCCTCCGCCGCCACCGACCCCCATCGTGGAGGAGGTGACGGCGCAGGAGTACAGCCTCAAGCTGGCCTTCCTGGCTCGGAGCAGCGACGGCCTTCGCCTCCCGGCCGACCCGAGCATGAAGGCGATGCTGCCGAGCATCGTCGAGCCGCTGGCAATGGGCCCGGTCGAGATCCTTGAGCCGGTCAGCCATGACCTGGCCGATGCCGCCCCGAGCATGGAGCGACTGCCTGAGCTGCAGCAGTGGATCGCCGCGCGGGCGATGGTCAGCCCGATCTCGCTGCACGCCCTGTATGTCCTCGAGTCGACCGACGCGGTCGACATGACGGTCGACAGCCTCGCCTCCGCCCTGTTGCACGGCGAGACCGATACGAGCGGCTATCCGGACTACACCGCCATCGTCGGCGGCCTCGCCAGCCACTGGGACGAGCTCTCCGGCGACCTGATCGTGCGGGCCGTCGTCGGCTGGGGTGGCAAGGGCCAGCGCGGGGACACGGAACGCCACGCGCGTCGCCTGCTCAGCTCGCTCTACCAGCAGGTTCGGGCGACCGGGCACACCCTGGGCCCTGCCGCGGCCGCGACTCGGGCCGTCACCGGTCCCGAGCGCGGTGGATCGGTGTGCTCGCATTGCGGTTTCGAGTCCGGGATCGACGCCTTCTACTGCCCGAAGTGCGGCATGCGCAAGGGAGGCCGCGGGGCCTGAGCCTCGTCCCTGCCGTGCCAACCTACGACTACCAGTGCCGCAGCTGCGGCACGATCACCGAGGTGGTCCACTCGATGCTCGAGGACGGGCCGACCACCTGCGAGCGCTGCGGCGGGGAGCTGCGGCGGGTCTTCCACCCGACCGGGATCATCTTCAGGGGCGGCGGGTTCTACAAGAACGATTCCCGCGCATCCTCGACGGGGAGCGTCGGCGGCTCGAGCCGGTCAGACAGTTCCGGAGATGGGAGTCCCGCGGCCAGCTCGCCGAAGCAGACAAGCACGACCGACAAAGGATCCACGCCCAAGGCCAGCGGGGACGCCGGCAAGGGCGCCGGCGGGAGCGACTAGGCCGACTGCGACTGCGGGTGCCCGCAGCGCCGGCAGAAGCGCGCCGTCGCCGACAGCGAGAGCTCGCACTCGGCGCAGGTGCGGACCCCGACCTGGCTCATCGCCCCCGCGACCTCGCGAGCGGAGGCGTCCCAGAAGGCGCCGCCGGCCAGCGCAGCCACCGGTGACGCAGCCCCGCTGGATCGGTAGGGGAGGACCCGCCGCTCCGGGCCAACCGGGCCCTCGCCGACGTCGCCCAGGCCGAGCACGTCGAGCTGCGCCTTGCGGGCGGCGAGCGCATCGTTGTCAGCCGCGACCGAGGCGGCGTCGCGGCTCGGCTTGGCGGAGCGCGGGATGTGGACGAAGGTGTCCGCGATCGGAGGCAGCGGGCGGATCGGCGTCGGCTCGGGCTGCGGCGCGACCTCCGGTTCCGGCTCGACGACAGGCGCGGCCTCGACGACAACCGGCTCGGGCTCGGGCGCGGCCTCGACGACAACCGGCTCGGGCTCGGTCTCTGGCTCCGGCGCGGCCTCGACGACAACCGGCTCTGCGGCGGTGGTGATCAGTAGCGTCAGCCCAGGCGCCGGGACCTCCTCCCTGGTAAGCGGTGGCTCGCTGAGGTCCGTCACGGGCCAGGCGGCGGCTGCCTGCGGGTCGACGATCGCGGGCCGCATCGTGACGGTCGACGCCGCGCCTTCCGGCAACGGCTGGCAGCTCTGGCAGCGCCCGGCGGCGTCGTTCCAGCAGTTGGTGCAGGTGTACTGACGGCAGTCGATGCAGAAGCTGAACGAGGTGTGGAAGGCGTCCAGCTGCTTGGAGGCGAGCACCTCGGCCTGGGAGCGGATGGCGTCGTTGACCGAGTCAGACAGGGAGTCCTGGCTCATGATGTAGTTCTTGAGCCCCGAAATCACGCCGCGCGTCTTGCGCATGGGCGTGAGCTTCTCCGGCGCGTCGAACTCGTATCGAGTCCCGCACCGCTCGCAGAAAGATTCGGTCAGCGTGTCGAGCATCGCGCTATATCAGCACCCGGTTCGCGGAAGGCTTCAGGGACGCGAGTATACCGAGTGACTGCCGGACCTCCCCACAGGAGAATTGGTACCGTCTCGGGCGCCGTTGGTACCCGTCCGTCCCGGCGCCGGGAGTCGGCGGCAGCCCGTGCTAGGATCGGCCGATGGGCATCTTCGCGCGCCTCGAGGCCTTCCTCGAGCGGCTCTTCGAGGCGCCGGCCGGACGCTTGGGCGCCACGCTGCAGCCGGTGCTGCTCACGAAGCGGATCGAGCGCGCCATGGACAGCGGCAAGACCTTCGGCGCGGCCGGGGTCATCGTCCCGAACCGCTACGACCTGCATCTCCATCCCGCTGATTTCGCCGCTTTCGAGCCCTACCGCGGCTCGCTCGAGGACGACCTGGCGCATGGCGCGGCCGCTCGCGCCCGTCGTGAGCGCTACCACCTCGTGGCGCGGCCATCGGTGACGCTCGTCGCCGATCCCGCCGTTCCGCGCGGCGACGTGCGGGTCGCGGCGAACGTCGTCGACGTCGCCGGCGAGGCGGTCCCGCAGCCGATGCCGACTGAGCCATCGGATCAGACGATGGTGCTGGCTCGACCGGGCCACGAGCCCGCGACGCCCGCTTCCGCGTCCCGCGCGTTCCTGCTCGTCCATACGGATGGCGCGCCGCGCGTCCGCTTCGACCTGGGCGGAGCGGTGATCGGCATCGGGCGGGCCAGCGACAACGACGTGATCGTGGACGACCCCGAGGTGAGCCGGCACCACTGCCAGCTGAAGCTCCAGCACGGCGCCTACAGCCTTGCCGACCTCGGGAGCCGGAACGGGTCGTGGATCAATGGCCAGCCGGTGAGCGAGGTGGCGCTCGGGCCGGGCGACGTGATCCGGATCGGCAGCACCGAGATCGAATTCCAGGTCAGTTGATGACCGGCGATGTTCTGCGGATCCTGCTCCTCGTCCTGCAGCTCGGCTTCCTGGCCCTCCTCTATCTGATCCTCATCGGCTTCTCGCGGGCGCTGCTGCGGGACCTGCGCAGCGCGGAGGTGACCCAGATGGCGAGCCAGTCGGGGATCGGGAGGCTGTCGGTGGTCGAGTCGCCGGACGACGAGCCCGCGCTCGGCACGGCGATCGCCCTGGGGCCGATCAACTCCATCGGCCGGAACGTCAACAGCACGATCTTCATCGACGACGACTTCGTGAGCGGCACCCATGCGATGCTCACCTTCCGTGGGCGAAGCTGGTTCATCGAGGACCAGGGCAGCACCAACGGGACGTATGTCAACGGGCATCGGATTGACCGCCCCGTGGCGCTCTCCTTTGGCGACGAGTTGACGATCGGTCGTGTGCGCATGCGCCTGGAGCGCTGATGCACACGGTCCCGCGCCCCCTCGAGCTGCGGCTGCTGCTGCCGCTCGTCATCCTCGTGCCGCTCGGCTTCGCGGTGACCCATATCGCCCAGACCGGCACGCTCGACCCCGGGCCGCTGGGGATCGCGGTCGGCTACGTGGGGCTCATGCTCGGCGCGCACATCGGGCTGCGGCTGGTCGGGAACCAGGGGGATCAGCTCCTGCTGCCGGTCGTGGCCACCATCGGCGCGATCGGGATCATCATGCTCAACCGCCTGCCGCAGGACCTGCTCGGGACCGATGCCTTCGGCGTCCATTTCGGGATGGCGACCACGCAGCTCCTGTGGTTCGCGGTTGGGGTGAGCGCCATGGTGCTGGTGGCGGGCCGCTTCCGCGACGACGGGGTGCTGCGCCACTACAAGTACACCTGGGCGCTGGCCGGGACGCTGCTGCTGGTGATCACCTTCCTGTTCGGGCGCGAGGTGAACGGGGCGCGCCTCTGGATCTTCCTGGGGCCGATCGGCTTCCAGCCGGGGGAGGCGATCAAGATCGTGCTGGTCATCTTCATCGCCGGCTACCTGGCGGAGAAGCGCACCCTGCTGGCCGGGGCCAGCGCGCGGATCGGCCCGTTCAAGATCCCGCCGCTGCCCTACCTGCTGCCGATGATCGCGATCTTCGTCACCGTGATGCTCGTCGTTGTCATCAGCCGCGACCTGGGCACGGCGCTCCTGTTCATGGGGATCTTCCTCACGATGCTCTTCGTCGCCACAGGGCGGCGGAGCTACGTCCTGCTGGGGATGCTCCTCTTCATCGCCGGCTCGTTCGTCGCCTACAACCTCTTCGGCCACGTCCGGGTCCGGGTCGACAACTGGATCGACCCGTTCGTCGACCCCAGCGGTCGGGGCTACCAGACGGTCCAGGCGCTCTACGCCTTCGGCCGCGGCGGCCTCTTCGGGGAGGGCCTGGGGCAGGGACTGCCGACGATCTCCGGCCACCTCCCCATCCCCGCGCTGCCGACCGACTTCATCTTCGCCGCCGTCGCCGAGGAGCTGGGACTGATCGGCGCCTTCGCCCTGCTGGCCCTGGTGATGTGCCTGGTCTTTCGCGGTCTGCGCGCGGCGATGCTGGCGCGGGACGACTTCAGCTCGATGCTCGCGGTTGGCCTCACCGTCAGCCTGGGGCTCCAGACCCTGATCATCGCGGCCGGAAACGTGAAGCTCGTGCCGCTGACCGGCATCACCTTCCCGTTCGTCAGCTACGGCGGCTCGAGCCTGCTGGCCTGCTTCGTGGTGGTGGGGCTGCTGCTGGCGATCAGCCACCGCTCGGTGGTCGACGCCCAGATC
>DATCOX010000093.1:0-5427 GCA_036564495.1 Candidatus Limnocylindria bacterium | reverse complement strand
GGCCCGCGAGCGGCTGAATGGGATCGCCCTCCGCACGCCGCTTGAGGCCTCGCCGATCCTCGCCGCCGAATCGGGCGCGGCGGAGGTGCGGCTGAAGCTGGAGATGCTCCAGCCGACCGGCTCGTTCAAGACCCGCGGCGCGCACAACAAGGTCGCGCTCATCGCGGCGCAGCAGCGGGACGCGGAGCTCGTGACGGCCAGCAGCGGCAATCACGGGATCGCGGTGGCCACCGCGGCGGCGCGCCATGGGATGCGACTGACGGTGCTCGTCGGCGCCTTAATCTCGCCAGCCAAGCTGGAGCGACTGCGTGCTCTCGAGTCCGACACGTGCGTGGTCGAGATCTTCGGCCGCGACTCGGACGATGCTGAGGGCGAGGCTCGACGCCGCGACACCGAGGGGATCGCGATTTACGTCCACCCGTACAACGACCCCGACGTCATTGCTGGGCAGGGCACCACCGGCGCCGAGATCCTGGAGGATTGGCCCGCCTGCGACGCGCTGGTCGTGCCGATCGGCGGTGGCGGGCTGATCGCCGGCATCGGTCTGTGGGCCAAGGCGGTCAAGCCGGGGCTGCGCCTGGTGGGGGTCCAGCCATCGGCCTCGCCACCGATGTACGCCTATCTGGAGTCGGGCTCCACCAAGCCGATGCCGATCGCTCCGACGCTGGCCGATGGGGTCGCCGGCAACATCGAGCGCGACAGCATCACCTGGAAGATGTGCCGCCAGCTCGTGGACGAGGTGGTGCTGGTCGACGAGGAGCAGATCGCGGATGCGATGCGCTGGGCGGTGGAGGCGCACCACCTGGTCGTCGAGGGGAGCGGCGCGCTGGGGATTGCCACGCTGCGCGCCAGGCTGGGCGGCTTGGCCGGCCGTCGCGTGGCGGTCGTTGTGACCGGGCGAAACGTCGACGCGGCGACGCTGGGCGCGGTGCTGGGCGCGGAGTAGCATCGGCTCATGAGCGAACCCATCCAGCCGCAGCGGACCCGCTCGGGGAGCGCCGGGGCGGCGATGCTGGGCGCGATTCTGATCGTGCTGGGACTCATCTTCCTCGCGGGCCAGCAGTTCAACATCAACATCGGCGCCGCGACCTGGCCGCTCTATGTCATCGCCCCGGGTGTCGCGCTGGCGACCCTTGGACTGACCCAGCAACGCGGGTCCGGGCTGACGATCGCCGGCAGCATCCTGACCGTGACCGGCCTGGTGCTCCTCTACCAGAACACGACCGATCACTGGGAGAGCTGGGCCTATGCGTGGGCCCTGGTTGCGCCGGGGGGAAGCGGGCTGGGCATGCTGCTGTACGGGACGCGCAGTGGCGATCGCCAGATGGCGCGCAACGGGTTCTGGACGATCCTGGGCGCGATCGGCCTCTTCGTGGTGGGGCTCGTCTTCTTCGAGGGGATCATCGGCATCAGCGGCAAGCCATTGGCGCTGCCGCGCTGGGTCCTGCCGGTGGCGGTCGTGGCGATCGGCTTGGTCGTCCTGCTGCGCGGCCTGACCTTCCGCGAGCGACGCGGGCCCGCCTCCGAGGCCGAAGCTCCGGCAGAGCCGTCCGAGGCGACGGCACCGAGCCAGCCTTCGGACGCGGCGACTGCCGAGGAACCGCACGCGGAGAGCTGAGCCATGACCCTTGAGATCCATCCGGTCACCGCCGACCGCTGGCAGGAGTTGGCCGCCTTCTTCGGCCCGTCCGGAGCATTCGCGCACTGCTGGTGCACGTGGTGGCGGCAGACGGGCGCCGAGTTCAGCAGCGGCGTCGAGAAGAAGGGAGCGGCCAACCGAACCCTGATGCACCAGATCGTTGAGTCTGGCGCCGAGCCCGGCCTGCTCGCCTATCGGGAAGGCAAGGCGGTGGGCTGGATCAGCGTCGCGCCGCGGCCGCAGTACGGGCGGATCATGCGCTCGCGGCGCATCGGCCCCGACCCGGAGGACGCGATGGACGAAGGGATCTGGTCCATCGTCTGCTTCTGGATCCCGCGCATCGAGCGGGGGAAGGGCGTGGCGAACGAGCTCCTGCGTGGAGCGATCGAGCGCGCCCGGGAGCGGGGCGCACGGCAGCTGGAGGCCTATCCGGTCGACACGGCGAGCGGCCGGCAACCAGCCGCCAACCTCTTCACCGGCACCCTCGCGATGTTCCAGCGCGCCGGCTTCCGCGAGGTTGCCCGGCCACGCGGTGCGCAGCTCGTCATGCGGCGGGACCTGTAGCTGGGGCCGCCCGTATCCTTAGCGGCGCCATGCCAGCCGACGACCAGAGCGAGACCGAGCGGATCGAGCGTGCCCTCGAGGGGGTGAATGCCGGCTACATCGCGGAGATGCAGGAGCGCTGGCTGCAGGACCCCTCCTCGGTCGATCCGGAGTGGCGGGCGCTCTTCGAGCCGGCGATCGCTCCCCCGGCCGAGCCAACAACCAAGGAGGCGCCGCCTGCGAGCCCGGAGCCGGCAGCCCCCCCGGCTGCTTCCCTGCCGGCGGGCGCCACCGCACTGCGCGGCCCCGCAGCGCGCCTGGCGCGCAACATGACCGCCTCGCTGGCTGTCCCGACCGCCACCAGCTTTCGCGACGTCGAGGTGGCGACCCTGGAGGCACGCCGTCGCGAGCTGCTGGCCCTTCTGGCGCCTCAAAGGGTCAGCTTCACGCATCTGATCGGCTTCGCCATTTCGCGGGCCGCCGCCGAGCAGCCGGGCATCACCGCCTCGTACCTCGAGTCCGATGACGCCGCGTACCGCGTCGACCCCGGCGGCGTGAACCTTGGGCTGGCGGTCGACGTGGAACGGCCCGATGGTGGCCGCTTCCTGGTCGTGCCGGTCATTCGCACCGCCGAGTCGATGGACTTCGCGGCGTTCCACGCCCGGTACGAGGAGCTGGTCGAGAAGGCGCGCGCCAACCGCCTCTCACCAGACGACATGGCCGGCGCCACGATCACCCTCACCAACCCAGGGACGCTGGGCACGACCGCGTCGGTGGCGCGGCTGATGCCGGGGCAGGGAGCCATCGTGGCGACCGGCGCGATCCGCGACGTCGGCGCGTCGCGGGTCATGACGATCAGCTCGACCTACGACCATCGCGTGATCCAGGGCGCGGAGTCGGGCACCTTTCTGGGGAGGATTGACGCCCTGCTCCAGGGAGCGGACGGCTTCTACGAGTCTCTCGGGCTGGCGGCAGCGACGGCCGCTGAAGCGACCTCCTCGCCACGGGCCGCGGGCTCGGCGGCTTCGACCGATGACCTGCGGGCAGTGGCGGCCGCGATGGCGCTGGTCCGGGCCTATCGGTCCTTCGGACACCTCGCGGCTCGCCTCGATCCGCTCGGGAGCGAGCCGGTCGGCGACCCGGCGCTCGACCCCGGGCCGCTCGGCCTCACGCGGGAGGCGATGGCCCGCGTGCCCGCTGAGCTTCTGCGCATCGACGTGCCGGGCGCAACGCTGGCCGAGGCGCTCCCCGCGCTGCAGGCAACCTACTGCGGCTCGATCGCCTACGAGGTCGAGCACATCGCCAGCCACGACGAGCGGGTCTGGCTGCGGCAGGTGATCGAGTCGGGCGCGCATCGGACGCAGATGAGCGCTGACGAGCGGCGGGCGCTGCTCGAGCGGCTGACGCTGGTGGAGGGGCTCGAGCGGTTCCTGCACAAGGCGTACCTGGGCCAGAAGCGCTTCAGCATCGAGGGGCTCGACGCCATGGTCCCGATGCTCGACTCCCTCCTCGGCGACGCTGCGCGCGCCGGCGCCAGCGACGTCGTCATCGGCATGGCGCACCGCGGACGCCTGAACGTGCTGGCGCACATCGTGGGGGTCCGCTACGAGGCGATCCTGGTCGAGTTCGAGGCGGGGCGCGGCGGGAGCGACGCGCTCGTCCCGAAGGGCGGCCTTGACGACGTCAAGTACCACCTCGGCGCCAACGGCACCTTTACGACGGGCGATGGCCGGCAGCTGCACGTCACCCTTTCGCCGAACCCCAGCCACCTCGAGGCGGTCAACCCGGTCGTCGAGGGCCACGCCCGCGCGCAGCAGTCGGATCGCAATGAGCCGGTGGTGAGCGTCAGCCCGGACCGCACGATCCCGGTCCTGATCCACGGCGACGCCGCGTTCGCGGCGCAGGGGGTCGTGGCCGAGACCTTCAACATGGCCCGTTTGGCGGGCTATCGGACCGGCGGCACCCTGCACCTGATCGCGAACAACCAGGTCGGCTTCACCACGGAGCCGAGCGAGGCGCGCTCGACGGTCTATTCGAGCGACCTGGCCAAGGGGTTCGACGCGCCGATCATCCACGTCAACGCGGACGATCCCGAGGCTTGCCTGGCGGCCGCCCGTCTGGCCTGGATGTACCGCGAGAAGTTCCACGGCGACGTGGTGATCGACCTGGTCGGCTACCGCCGCTACGGCCACAACGAGGGAGACGAGCCCGCCTACACGCAGCCCAAGATGTACGAGGCCATCGCGGCCCACCCGAGCGTGCGCGAGCTGTACCAGAAGAGCCTCGTCGAAGCTGACGTCGTGACGGCCGAGGAGGCCGACGCATCGGCAAAGGCGTTCGCCAAGGGCCTTGCCGCGCGCCAGGCCGCCGTGCGCGGCGAGCACGCGGAGCCTCTGCTGGACCGCGGTCCCGAGGCGATCTCCGCCGAGGAGTCGCCCGAGCCGGCCACCGCGGTCAAGGGCAAGGTCCTCCGGGCCGTCAACGCAGCGCTGCTCGAAACGCCATCCGGCTTCACGATCAATTCGAAGCTAGCCAAACAGCTCGACCGCCGGTTGGCGGCGCTCGACGATCCGGAGCCGCGGATCGAATGGGCCCAGGCCGAGTCGCTCGCCTTCGGCTCGCTCCTGCTCGAGGGGATCCCGATCCGGCTCACCGGCCAGGACACCGTGCGCGGCACCTTCAGCCAGCGGCACCTGGCCCTGCACGACGCCGCCAACGGCGCGATCCACGTCCCAATCCAGCATCTCCCCGGCGCGCGCGCCAGCTTCGAGCTACACAACAGCCCGCTCTCCGAATACGCCTGCCTCGGCTTCGAGTACGGCTACGCGGCCACGGCACCCGAGGCGCTGGTGATCTGGGAGGCGCAATACGGCGACTTCGTCAACGGGGCGGAGATCATCGTCGACCAGTTCATCATCGCCGGGCTGGCGAAGTGGCGGCAGACCTCGCGACTGACCCTGCTCCTGCCACACGGGTACGAGGGATCGGGGCCCGAGCACTCGTCCGCCCGCCTCGAGCGCTTCCTGGCGCTGGGCGCCGAGGGGAACATCCGCGTCGTCTACCCCACCACCCCGGCGCAGTACTTCCACGTCCTGCGCCGCCAGGCGCGCCACGGCGACATGCGCCCGATGGTGGTCATGACCCCGAAGTCGCTGCTGCGCCTGCCCCAGGCGGCGTCCCGCCTCGCCGACCTGAGCCGTGGCGGCTTCGCATCGGTCCTGGACGATCCGGCCGTCAGTGCGCCC